>NZ_JBHTCA010000009.1:0-116816 GCF_042665215.1 Hydrogenophaga atypica | reverse complement strand
CCGAGGCGCTGGAGTACGGCATGGTGGGCATCAACGTGGGCATCCTCGCCACCGAACACGTGCCCTTTGGTGGCGTCAAGCAGTCCGGCCTGGGCCGTGAGGGTTCGCACCACGGCATGGACGACTATGTCGAGATCAAGTACCTTTGTGTGGGCGACATCCTCAAATAAGGCCATCCGGCCGCTGAGCCCGCCACCCAGCCTTATGCCTGGCCCCGCAGCAGGCGCAGCACCTCATCGGCGCTGCGCCGGAACAGCACCGGCACGTCGCCCGCTGGTACCGGGCGGCTGGTGAGGTAGCCCTGCACCTGATCACAGTCCAGCTCAAACAAGCGTTGGGCCTGGGCAGGGGTCTCGACCCCTTCGGCCACACACGACATCTTCAGGGCCTTGGCGAGCGACACCATGGAGCTGACCAGGGTGTAGGACGCCGGGTCTGTCAGCATGGCGCGCACAAAACCCTGGTCGATCTTCAGTTCGGTCAGCGGCAGGCGGGCCAGGTAGCCCAGAGACGAGTAACCCGTGCCGAAGTCGTCCACGGCCAGCCCCACACCCATGTCGCGCACGCGGCGCAGCGTGTCGATGGTGCGCTCGACATCATCGACAAAACCGCTTTCGGTGATCTCGATGTCCAAGCCAGGATCGGCACCGCCAACGGCCAGCGCCTCTTGCACCACGTCCAGAAAACCTTTGTCCTGCAGTTGCTGCACCGCCACGTTCACCGAAACGCGAGGCGCCTCGCCCAGCGTGGCCAGCCAGGCCTGGCGGTCCGTCACCGCCTGCATCAGTATCCACTTGCCCGCCTCCACAATCAGGCCCGACTCCTCCATCAGCGGAATGAACGTGGCAGGCGGCACCAGACCGGCCGCGCTGCGCCAGCGGATCAGCGCCTCCACACTGCCCATGTGCCCTGACCTCAACAGGTACTTGGGCTGGTAGTGCAGCTCGAACTCACCCTTTTGCAAGGCCTGGCGCAGCCTGCGCTCGGTGTCGAACTTCTCGGCCACCACGGCCGACATCCTGGCGTCGTAAAAAACCACCCGCTCGGCAATGCCCTTGGCGCGTTTGAGCGCCGCTTCGGCGTGTCCGAACAGCGCATCGGCGGTCTCGCCGTCCCGTGGATAAATGGCCAACCCCACGCGCGCCCCCACCTGCAAGGTGTCGGCGCCCACGGCGAACTCACGGGCAAAGGCCCGCTCGTACAACATTTGCGACAGCCGCAGCAACTCGAAGTCGCCAGGGGCGCCAGGCAGCATGAGCGCAAACTGGTCAGCGCCCACGCGGGCCACGCGTGAGGCATCGCCCGTCACCTCCAGCACACGGCGGGCCACCTGCTCCAGCAGCTTGTCGCCCACGTGGCGGCCGAGGTTGTCGTTGATGGACTTGAAACCGTCGATGTCCAGAATGGCCAGCACCAGCGACTGGCCCACCGTGGCGGCCATGGCGATGGATTGGCTCAGGCGTTCGCCGAACAGGCTGGCATTGGCGCAGCCTGTGAGCTGGTCGTAGTAGGCCAGGCGCTGCATGTTCTCGGATTGCCGGATGTGCGCCATGGCAAATGAGATGTCGCCCGCAAGCTCGGACAACAGGCGGCACTCCTCGGCATCGAAAACGTTGATTTCTTCGGCGTGCAACGCCAGCCAGCCCACCGTGGTGTGCTGGTCTGTGAGCGGAAACACAGCCATGGCACGCAGGTGCCAGTATTGGCTGCGTGGCGCAAGGCCCATCCAGTTGTCGTTCTGGAGGTTGTTGATCACCACCGGCCGTTGGTGTTGCATCAGCTTGAGAAAACGCGCGTCGTCCCGCTGCAGGTAGGTGCTCAGACGCGGCGCGAAATGCGCAAAGTAGCCCTGGCTGCGTTCGCCTTCACACCAGGCGACCATGACCGGCAGTTGTGTCACCGGGTCCATGAGGCCCACCCACACGCGCAGGAACCGCCCGGTCTCGACGGCGATGCGGCACGCCTCCTGGTAGAGCTCGTTGGTGTCGGTCGCGCGCACGATCAGGCCGTTGATGGCGCTGAGCACCGAGGTCACGCGGTGCAAGCGTTGCGCACGCAACTCCGCTTCCTTGCGCTCGCTGATGTCCTCGTGGGCGATGACCACGCGCACCGCCTGGTCCAGCTCGAAACGCGTCACCCTGGCCACAAACCAGTGGCGCTCCTGGACGCGGTCCGTGATCTGGTACTCCAGCGAAAACACCGCCTGGCGCCCCGACAACACCTCACGCACACCGCTGCGCAAGGCCGCCATACTGTCAACCGCAGCGGTCGGTTGGCGGCGGCCGTTGGCAAAAAAGTCCACACCCTCTGCGGGCCGCCAGGTCGGATCGGGCAAGGTGTCGCGAAACACTTTCCAGGCCTGATTGACCGCCAGCACCTGACCACCCGCGTCCAACACACAGATTTGCTCCGCCAGCGCGTTGAGGGTGGAGCGGTTGAATCGCTCTGACAGGTTGAGCAAGTGCTCGGCCTGCTGGCGCACGGCCACCTCCTTCTGCAACCGCGTCAGCTGTTGCCGCAGGCGCTGATGCAGGTAGCTGTTTTCGTAGATGCGGCAGGCCTGCCGCAAGTGCACGGTCAGCGTGGTTTCGTCCTCGCTGCTGAACGCGTGGTCACCCACGCTGTCGATCAACATCAGCCAGCCCAGGTTGTGGTCCGGTGTGGTGAGCGGTGCCGCCAGCGCGTGGCGGGGCGCTTCGTGGTGGCCCCATGGCACCAGCGCCAGTTCGGTGGCGGCGCTCAGAGACGACCAGCGCACCACGTTGGCCACCAGTGGCGCCCCCTTCCCCCACGTCTGCGCCCGTGCCCATGCCAACCAGCGCGCGTTGTCGGCATCGGGCACGCCAGAGGTGTAGCAGGTGGGCGCCTCCTGCAGCTCACCCTGCCGCAGAAACAACACCGCCACACGGGCACCGAACAAGCTTCGCACCCCATGGCACAAGCGCTGCAACAGCGCCACGGGGTCGCGCTCGCCGGCCATTTCTGCGCACAGATCGGTGAGCGCCGCGAGGCGCCGGTTCGCGCCATGCAACTGCTGGGTGCTTTCAATCAGTTTGCTGGACAGCAGGCGCAGGTGTTCCGCATCGAACTCGGTGGAGGACAACACGTCCGAGCTGGGCTGATCCACCGCGGTGCCTGGACTTGCGAGGGCCGCCGTGACGATGTCGAGCACGATTTCGGGGTCGCAAGGTTTGGTGATGACGTTGACCACACCACAACTGCGCGCCAACACCCATGCCTCGTCTTCCAGAAAGGTGGCCGAATAGAACAGCACCGGCGTGGACCGGGCCTGGGGGTCCTGCCTCAGGCGTTTGACGAACTCAAAACCATCCATGGTGGGCATGAGGATGTCGCAGATGATCAGGTTGGGCTGGAAGCTGTGGACCAGCGCCAGCCCTTGTGCACCATCGGCCGCTTCTGCCGTTTCATGCTCCAGGTAATGCAGCAGGGGAATCAGCACGTCCCTGTTGGTCGCCACATCGTCGATGACAAGGACGCGGGCCATGAGCCGCTTTCAGTCCAGATCGCCGCAGGTGCCACCTGCCGCACTCCGACCCAGAAAATGCCGGAGTTCATCCAAAATGGTTTCGGGATCGATGGGCTTGGACATGTAGCCATCAAAACCCGCCCCGATGACCCGCTCGTGATCGCCTGGCATCGAGTAGGCGGTCAGCGCGACCACCAGCAAACCACGGGTGCGTGGGTTGCTGCGGATGTGCGAGAGCAGTTCATAGCCGTCCAGCACAGGCATCTGGATGTCGGTCAGCACCAGATCCGGCAAGGCGCGGGAGAGGTGCTCAAGCGCCTCCTGACCGTTGTTGGCCAACAGCGTCTGGTAGCCGCCGCTGTGCAGCAGATAACGCATCAGCTCCAGGCTGGCGGGGTTGTCTTCAACAAGCAGGACGCGGCACGCCATGTCAACCCCCCAGGCGCAACGTGAAACAGCTGCCCTGCCCCAGCACACTGTCCACCGTGATGGTGCCCCCCAGGGCATGGGCCAGCCGCTGGCTCAGGTGCAAGCCCAGACCTGTGCCTTCGATGCCCGCAATGGCCGCCGTTTTGCCCCGGTTGAAAGCATCGAACAGTCTGTCCAGCGCCTCGGGCGGGATGCCGATGCCCGTGTCCGTGATCTTGATCTCCACCACCGGCAACGCGCCAGGTCCGGGCTGCGCACTCAGCGCCACCAACACCCCACCCCGGTCGGTGAACTTGATGCCGTTGGCCACCAGATTGATGACGATCTGTGTGACCAGTCGGCGGTCGGTCGGCAACACCACGGGGCCAGGCGCTGCCTCGAAGCACAAGTCCAGGCCTTTGGCCTGCGCCTGCGACGATAAGGTCGACAGCACGCCCTCCACCAGTTCACGCAGGTCCACCGTCTCGATGGCCGGCACATGCTGGCCGGCTTCGACCTTGGCCACATCCAGCAGGTCGTTGATCAGCGCGAGCAGGTGTTTGGCGCTGCTTTTTACCGTGCCCAACTGCTTGGCCTGTTCGTCGTTTAGCGGGCCGGGCAGTCGCATCAGCAAGGTGCCAGTGAAACCGATGATGGCGTTCAGCGGGGTGCGCAACTCGTGGCTCATGCTGGCCAGAAAGCGGTCCTTGGCCTCGTTGGCACGGGCCAACTCCAGGTTCTTTTCCTGCAAGGTGCGCTCGATGTGCTTGCGTTCGCTGACATCGCGGACCGCGCTCATGACAAAACTGCCGTCGTCGGTGCGCAGCGGGCTCAGGCTGATCTCGATCGGGAACTCGCTGCCGTCGCGGCGACGACCCCAGAGGTCCAGCCCCGAACCCATGGCCCGTTTGCGCGGCTGCAGAAAGTAGCGCGAGCGGTGCCCCACGTGGGCTTTGCGAAAACGCTCGGGCAGGAGCTGATCGACCACCACACCCCGCAGCTGCCCAGGGCCATAGCCAAACAGGTTTTCAGCCTGGCTGTTCGCAATCACGATGTGGCCGGTGGCGTTGGCCATCACGATGCCGTCGGGCGTGGACTCCAACAGATCGCGGAACCGAGCTTCCATGAGCTTGGCGTCACGCTGGACCTTGATCGCCGTCACATCCTTCTCGGCCATCACCAGCACCGGCAACCGATCAGCCCCAGGCCGCACACACCGGCATGACACATCCACGAACAGCAACGAGCCGTCGGCACGCCGCCGCACCGCCTCAAACTCGACGTGCTCGGAACCAACCAGCTGGCGCCAGCGGTGCTCAAACTCGTCCACCTGATCGGGCGGCACCAAATGCTCGGCATACCGCTGCCCCAGTATCTGGCTGGCCGGGTAGCCGAAGATGCGCTCGCCCGCAGGGCTCCATGCGAGCACCAAGCCGTCCATCGACAGCACACAAGCCGCGTCGGGGTTTTCCTGAAACAGGATGTGGTTGAGATCCACAGACTCGGGCATTGACATCACATCTGCATGACGCGCCAACCGGCTCGCCACGGTGCGTGGTTTGAAGTGCCGGGCTGGCACCCCTTGATGTGCACTGTTATCAATTTGTCAAACTATGTCAAGCTGCAGCAGTGGCACGGCGGCGTGGCGGCCAGCTGTTTCGGGGTGCATCTGGCCCAGGGAATTCATCAAGTAAACTACGCGCCTTCGCGGGTGTCGTTCAATGGTAGGACTCTTGCTTCCCAAGCAAATAACGTGGGTTCGATTCCCATCACCGCTCCAGATCACCCCATCTGGCGCATCACAAACCTACAATCTTGTCACCATGCGCCGCTGGCTGACCGCGCTCATCGCCCTGCACTTCTTCGTTTGTGTGGGCTTTTTCGTGAACGCCCATGCCAGCACCCTGCCAGGTCCCGGGTTAGAGCAGGCGTCCCAGCAGCTCTCTGAGTGGTTGAGCCCACCCAGGGGCGACGACCTCCAGGGCCACACGCCCGATCAGGGCCTGAGTGATCCCCCGACCGAATCGCCTGAGTGGCTGCTGGTGGCCGATGCCACCCTGCCAGCCTCGCCGGCCTTGGCCACGCCCAGGGCCCCATTGCGCCCACTCGTCGAGCCGCCCGCGCTTGAGGGGCCACAACGCCCGCCGCCCGCCGTCGCTCGCGTTTGACAACGGCCAGCCCGTTCAGGGCCGCGCCGATGCCGGTGGCGTTCCGCTGCCGATCACCTTTGTTTTTTCGGGCCACTTTACCTATGGACTTCCTGCTGGATCCCAACATCTGGATTGCATTTGCCATGCTCACCGCACTTGAAATTGTGCTGGGCATCGACAACATCATCTTCATCTCCATCCTGGTGGGCCGTTTGCCACCCCACCTCAGAGACAAAGCCCGCCGCCTGGGTCTGGGATTTGCCATGCTGTCGCGCTTGGCGCTCCTGTTCACCCTCAGCTGGATCATGGGGCTGACCGCCGATCTGTTCTCGGTCATGGGCATGGGCATCAGCGGGCGCGATCTGGTGTTGCTGTTCGGTGGCCTGTTCCTGCTCTACAAAGCCTCGCACGAAATTTTTGTCGAGGTCGAGGCGCGTGAACAGGATGTGCCGCCACAAACCGATCCGGCCGCGATGAAGGCCGCCGGAACCAAGCTGTTCTGGGCCATCATCGGTCAGATCGCCATCATCGACATCGTGTTCTCACTCGACTCGGTCATCACAGCCGTCGGCATGGTGGACAACCTGTCCGTGATGGTGGCGGCGGTGGTGGTGTCGGTCGGTGTGATGCTGCTTGCCGCCAAACCGATCGGTGAATTTGTTGAGAGCCACCCCTCCGTCAAGGTGCTGGCGCTGGCCTTCCTGGTGATGGTGGGCATGGCGCTGACCGCCGAAGCCTTCGACCAGGAAGTGCCCAAAGGCTACATCTACGCGGCCATGGCCTTTTCGCTGGCCGTGGAGGCGTTGAACCTGCGTGCCCGCGCCAAGCGGCGGGCGCTTGAGGCCAACAACGCGGCAGGCCACTGACCCACACCGGCCTCACTTGAGAGGCTGGCCGTTGCTGTCAAACACCCGCAGCGCGATGGGCACGGCGGCACCCACGGTTTGGGTGACGGTGCAGTACTGCTCGAACGTGTCCAACACGCGCTGCAGGTGATCGAGCTGCGCGGCCGGCACGCCCAGGTGCATGTCGGCCGCCATGCTCAGCACACGCAGCCGCCCTTCGGCGTTGCGCCCGACTTCGGCCAACACCTGGGTGCGTATGGGCTCGGGCGCCTGCTTGAACTTGCGCAGCGCAAACAGCAATGAGTCGGACAGGCAGTTGCCCACCGAGGCCGCCAGCAGTTGCACCGGCGATGGCCCGGCAGAGGCGCCCAGCGGTGGCGGCTCATCGCCCACCAACGCGGGCACAGGCGCGCCAAACTCGATCAGAAAGCGGTAGTCCTGTTGTTGGGTCAGTGAAACGGAGACGGTGGTTTGGCTCATGGCGAAGGCCTGGTGGGCGCCCAGAGCGCGAGCTTGTCGCTCAGCTCATCCGGGCGCATGGGTTTGGAGAGGTAGTCGTTCATGCCAGCGGCCAGGCAATCGTCGCGATCCCCTTGCATGGCGTTGGCGGTCATGGCAATGATGGGCACGGCCGGCCAACCCTTGAGCGCCTCGAGTGTGCGGATGTGGCGGGTGGCTTCGATGCCGTCCATCACAGGCATCTGCATGTCCATCAGCAGCAGGTCAAAGGGCTGGCCTGCACCCACGGCGTCAAGCGCTTCCTGGCCGTTGTGGGCCAGCGTCACCTGATGCCCCCAGCGTTGCAGCAAGTGCTTGGCCAGCTTTTGATTGACCGGGTGGTCTTCCACCAGCAAGACCCGCAGGCTGGCGGCGATGTGTGGCGCATCCACCGCCTGCGGCCCTTTGACCGGCGCCGCCGTGGCCTCGGCATCGCTCAGGCCCATGGGCAACAGCACGTCAAAGGTCGTGCCCTGCCCCGTCTGGCTCTGCACCCGCAACTGGCCGCCCATCAGGGTCACCAGCCGCTGGGTGATGGTCAGGCCCAGCCCGGTGCCACCGTATTGGCGGGTGGTGGAGGTGTCGGCCTGCGAAAACGCATCAAAAATGCTCTCCAGCTTGTCGGGTGCGATGCCTATGCCCGTGTCGCGCACGGTGAACCGGAGCAAGATGCCCGTCGCCATCGCTGGCCCCCAACCGATGTCGAGCACCACCTCACCACGGGCGGTGAACTTGATCGCGTTGCCGATCAGGTTGACCAGCACCTGGCGCAGCCGGGTCGGGTCACCCACCACCTGGCGTGGCAGCGCCTGGTCCACGCGGCAGGTCAGCACCAAGCCTTTTTCCTGCGCCCGCATGCGCAGCGCATGCAAGCCCAACTCAACACTGGCGCGCAGATCAAATGGCACCTGTTCCAGCGCCAGTTTGCCGGCTTCGATTTTCGAAAAGTCGAGGATGTCGTTGATGATGTCGAGCAGCGATTCGGCCGACTGCTTGACGATGAGCATGTGTTCGCGCCGCTCGTTGTCGCTGGGCGCCTCCAGCGCCAGTTGGCTCATCCCAATGATGCCGTTCATGGGCGTGCGGATCTCGTGGCTCATGTTGGCCAGAAAGGCGCCTTTGGCCAGGCTGGTGGCTTCGGCAGCGTCGCGGGCGATGCGCAATTCGCGCTGAGCCTCGCGCCGTTCCATGGCCTGGCCAATCTGCATCGCAATGCTGTCCAGCAGGGTTTGCTCCTCCGGCAGAAAAGGCTTGTCCACGCCCTCGACAGGCTGACGAAACACCTCGACTTCGACCTGCCGATGCGCACTGGACAGCTGCGCCACCTGGCGCCATGGGCTCTCGAAAAAATGGGGCGACGTGCACACCAGATCGCCCCAGCGCACCCGCGCACAGGTGGACGCCGGCACCAGCCAACCGGGCGGAATCAGGCCCACCACCGCCGACAAAGCCTGTGCATCGCTCAGCGCGTCGTCCTGCAGGGCCTGGGTCACGGCGTTGAGGCAGGTCCACTCCTTGACCCGCTCACCCAAATCCACGACCGTTTGTTGCAGCGAGCGTTGTGCCTGCTTCAGCGGCGTGATGTCGGTGCGAACCGAAAAGTACTGGTAGGGCCGGCCGGATTCGTCGAGAAACGGCACGATGGTGGCGTTGACCCAGTACAGGCTGCCATTCTTGTGGCGGTTGCACACCTCACCCTTCCACACCTGCCCCGATGAGATGGTGCGCCACATGTCGCGAAACAGCTCGGGTGGGTGCACACCCGAATTGACGATGCGGTGGCTGGCGCCGAGCAATTCCTCGCGGGAATAGCCACAGATGTCCACAAAGCGGTCGTTGGCGTAGACGATGTCGCCGGCTCGGTTGCTGGCGGAGGCAATGGTGTGTTGGTCGATCGCAAAGATCTGCTGCTCCTGCAGCCGCAGGATGGTTTGCAAACGCAGGTTCTCGGCCTCGACAGACTGCAGGCGCTGACGGCTTGCCTGCAGGGCGTGCGACTGCTCATCAAGCAAACGTCGCAGTTTGTCCAGCTCTTCCGTCATTGGCAGCGAGACTACACACAAGCCCCTCGGCCCGCATTGACCTTCGTCAGCCCACGGCGTCCTTCACACACTTTTTCTCAAAGCTGTTCTTGGCGGCGCCATGCAGGTTCTTCTCTTTCGAAGCCGCCTGGCAGCTGGCCGTGGCGTCTTTTTCGCACTTCTTGAGAAAGGAGGTTTTGGCTGCGCCGGCCAGCTTCTTCTCGGCAGCGGCGGCATTGCAGGAGGGGCCTTCCGCCTGTGCGTGGGTGGACACGGCGGCAGAGACGGTGAGGGCGATCAGGCAGGCAAGGTGTTTGAACATGGGCGTGTCCCAAAAAGATCTCAAACTCCCTGTCCTTGAATTGTGGCGCAATAACGTTGCGAAAATTCGGTCAGCGGCAAGGCCTTGCTGTACAGCCAGCCCTGCCCCAGGTGGCAGCCAATGTCGCGCAGGTGGTTCAACTGCGCTTCGGTCTCCACACCCTCGGCCAGCACTTCGACGCCAAAATCACGGCCCAGCTCAACAATCATGGCCGCCAGTTTGCGCGCGCGCTCGTCGTGCTCCAGCCCGCTGACCAGGCTCTGGTCAATTTTCAGTTCCTGAAAGCGCAGTTCGAACAAGCGCCCCAGGCTGGAGTGCCCGGTCCCAAAATCGTCGATGGCAAGCTCGAAACCGTGGCCGATCAAAGCCTCCAGCGAGTCTTGCACCTGGCTGTGTTCGAGTGTGAACGCGGTTTCGGTGATCTCCAGGCGCAGGCGCCGAAACGGCACGTCGTGGGTTTCACACAAAGCCACCAACCAGTCGGCAAAGCTGCTTTCCTCCAACTGGCGCATGCTGACGTTGACCGAGATGCGCAGTGAGGATTGCGGCCAGCTCGCCAGCGTTTGAACCGCCTGCGCCGTCACGCGCTCGCCCAGGTCGCGGATGGCGCCGGTCTGTTCCGCCATGGGAATGAATTCAGCGGGCATCACCAGACTGCCGTCGCGCCGGCGCCAGCGCACCAGGGCTTCGGCCCCGATCGCCTGTCCATCGCTCAGGCGCACCTGGGGTTGCAACCACATTTCGATCCGGTTTTCCGCCAGTGCGTCCTGCAGATCGCTCAGCAAACGCACCCGGCTGCGGACTTCGTTGCCCAACGCCTCCGTCCAGCGCCCGCTGCGCAACTGGCGCCCACCGGGCAGACGCGACACCACCAGGCCCGCCTCATCGATGGCCTGTGTCACCGAATCGCCACCGACAGACCAACCCACCCCCATGGGCAGCTGCAACTCCAGGCCAGCCACCGCCACGGGTCGTGCCAGCACGGCCAGCACCCGTTCGCGGGCCATGCCCAGGTCGCCCGGGGGCAAGGCCAATGCGATGCGGTCCCCGTTGACCCGCGCCACGCGGGCCTCGTGGCCCAGTTCTCGGGCCAAGCGGTGCCCGACCTCGGCGATCAATTGCGAGGTGACGGCTTCGCCCAGCGTGCCGCGGATGTCCTCCAGTTCATCGATCTGCACCTGGGCAAACAAGCCCCCCAGCGGCTGCAGGCCACGGCGGAAACCGGCCCGGTTGGGCAACCCGGTTTCCACGTCGTGGTGGGCGAGGTGTTCCATGTCCTGAAACACCTGCACGTTGTCCAGGCCCAGGGAGATGTTGTAGGCGAACACTTCGAGCATGTGGCGGGCCACATCGTCCAGTGGCCCCTGGGCGGTGAGCAGCACCACCAGGTCATCGCCGCTGACGGAATGGATGCGCACCGCCTCGAAGCCGGCGACGGTGGTGACCGAACGGCCGAAATCCAGGCCCAGACACT
Source organism: Hydrogenophaga atypica (assembly GCF_042665215.1). NCBI lineage: Bacteria > Pseudomonadati > Pseudomonadota > Betaproteobacteria > Burkholderiales > Comamonadaceae > Hydrogenophaga > Hydrogenophaga atypica. Next base: position 105,611 of record NZ_JBHTCA010000009.1, on the reverse strand, counting down.
GCTTCAAAGGGGCCGGCAAGCGGTCCAGCGTTTGCCCGACCAGATCGCGGTACACACCTGCAGCCGCCACCACATGGCCGTCGCGCTGACCGGTGTCGCGCCCGCGCAGCACCACCGCGCCCTGGGGCAGGCATTCGCTGATGTCGCAGATCTGGGTCAACACACCTTCGGCAAAACTCTGCATGGAGTGCCGCTGCGTGACCAGCGTACCCGAGGCGGCCACCACCTTTTCCAGCCCACGCTGGTGCGCCTGCAGCTTGACCAGTTGGTGGTAACCGCGCACCGCCACCGTCAGCGAGGTGACCAGCCGCACCTGGCTGAGCTCGCCCTTGGTCTTGTAGTCGTTGATGTCGTAGCGGCGGATGATGTCCAGCTCCGGCGCATAGCCGGGCTGGCCGGTGCGCAGAATGATGCGCAGCGCCTCACGTCCCGGCATGGCGCGTATGCGTTCGACAACCTTCAGACCGGCGTCTTCAGACTCCATCACCACGTCGAGCAGCACCACGGCGATGTTGGGCTCGTGCGCCACGGTCTCCAGCGCCTGGCGTGCAGAGCGCGCCTGAAGCAGCTCCAGTGGGCGGTCGTCGATGTCCACGTCGCGCAAGCTGAAGGCGGTGGCGCGAAACACATCCTCCTCGTCGTCCACCACCAGCACACGCCAGGGGGTTCGACCCGCGCTGAGGCTTTTGACCGTGACGGTCTCGTCCTCGAACAGCAAGATGTCGTCGCCATCCGCCTGGGCTTCGTGGCTCGGATCGGCGCCCTCAGGGCCAACGTCAATGGACGGCATAAATCACGGCCTCCTGTGAATCATGGGTGTGGTCGCGCTGGGGCGCGCTGGGCGGCAGCTGGATGTCGATGGTGGTGCCGGCGCCCGGTTCGCTGCGCACCTGGAGCCGACCGCCCAGCAGACCGACCACGATGTTGCGCACAATGGCCATGCCCAGCCCGCTGCCACCGTGGCCCAGACGTGTGGTGAAGAAGGGTTCGAAAACGCGGCTCAACACCTCCTCGCTCATGCCGCGGCCGTTGTCGCTGACGCGCAGCCCGATCAGCCCCGGCGCGGCCTCGAAACACGCCAGCGAGATGCACCGCCCATGGGCTGGGTCGGGTTCCTCGTCCGCAAACGCGTGGACCGCGGCGTTGTTGATCAGGTTGGTGACCACCTGCCCCAACGCGCCGGGATAGCTGTCGAGTGCAATGCCGACCGGCACCTGCAGCTCCACGGCGATGCCTTTGCCGCGCAAACTGGGCCGCAGCGAGGCCAAGACCTCGTCCAGCGTGCGGGCCAGATCGAAACGCCGGCGCTGCGAGCCGGCGCGGTCCACCGACACCTGCTTGAAGCTGCTCACCAGGCCGGCCGCCCGGGCCAGGTTCTGCGTGAGCAAGTCGCTGGCTTGCTGCACATCGGCAAGAAAGCCCTCCAGCGTGGAGCGCTTGATGCCCCCCTCGGCCAAGGCCGAGGCAAACCGTTTGCGCTTTGCCTCCAGGCTGCTGGCCACTTCCACCGACACCCCCAGCGGTGTGTTGAGTTCGTGCGCCACGCCCGCCACCAGGCTGCCCAGCGACGCCAATTTTTCGGCCTCCACCAGCTCGGTCTGCGTGTCGCGCAGGCGCTGGCTGGCGGCCTGCTCTTCCTCCAGCAGTTGCTGACGCTGGCCCAGAAACTGGCGCACGCGGTGCATCTGGTCCAGCAGTTCGGAGAACTCGGCGCTCAAGGGAAAGCGGGGTTGTTGCACCGCCACGTCGCCCTCGGCCAGCCGCTGCAGAGAACGTGCCACCCATTCCACTGGCGCAATCACCCGCTGGGAAATGAGCTTCAAGGCCAACATCGCCAGCAACAACATCAGCACCAGGGCCAGCGCGGCCAGCACAATGGCCCAGTGGGTCACCGTGCGGGCGCGGTTGAGGCTCTCCAGTGCCACGTCCACCTGCAGTTCGTACAAAGCCGTGAAACGTTCATTGAAAATGCGCAGCGCGTGGACATAGTGGGCACCGTCCTGGCCGGTGCCCAAGCTGCGGTCCAGGCCCACCTCCAGCAGGCGCACGCGCAGGTCGTCCAGCGAAGCCCGCGCCTGCGCCGCCAACAAGGCCTCTTTCGGCGTGAGGTAGGTCAGCATGTAGGCGCTCCACAGGGCTTCGATCTGTGCCCAATCGTCCGTCGGGGACGGGCTCGCTTTGGCGTCGTATTCACCGCTGTGGTAACGCCCGGGAATGCGCACGTTGATGGTGTCGGCGATCAGCGTGAGGCTGCGCAACGGCACCACCCGGTCGTCGTAGACCGTGTTGAGCATGGCGATCTGAAACTGCCCGAACACCACCCACGCGGCAAACGCGATGACGGCCATGCCACCCAGCAGTGCGAATATCCAGCGAAGCGTGCGCTGCACCGACTGGTCCAGCCGGCGCTGAATGGCCACCATGTTGACGTCCTCCCAAACGGGTACCCGGCACGCCGCGCACTGCCGGTGTCACCCGGTGCGTCGTCAGCTCCCTGTGAACCGCAGCGAGGCGGTTCATTGCCAACAAATGTTAACAGGAGCCAGGGGACTTGGCCTCACCGTGGCCACCCGCAAGGGGATCGCAACCCCCGGGAGTAGAACCACCACACGAGGCGACCGATCACTCGATGGCGCCGCCCGTGGTGCGGATATCGTCGCCCGCCGCCAGCGCGGCGCGCAGCGCCAGCCTCACCGCATCCACCTGCGTGGTCAAGGGCGTGTGGCTGAGCGCCGGAACATGCACAAAGCCGCAGCGCGGCGGCCTGGCCTGGGTGCTGGCCCAGTGCATCAAGCCATAAAACACATGGTTGCAGACGTAGGTGCCAGCGGTCTGGGACACCTCGGCACCCAAACCGGCAGCCTGAAGCTCGGACACCATGCGTTTGATGGGCAGGGTGCTGAACAGGCCCGCTGGTCCACCGGGCACCACCGGGCTGTCCACGGGTTGTTGCCCGGCGTTGTCGGGGATGCGGGCATCGTCGACGTTGATCGCAATTCGCTCGACAGAGAACACGGGCCTGCTGGCCGCCAGCCCCAGGCACAACACCACCGACCAGTCACGCAAGCGCAACTGCGCGCGCAGCAAGTCCAGCGACGCACCAAAGACGCACGGCAACACGACACCGGTCACGTCATGGCCACCCACACGTTGCCCGTTCAACGCCGTCACCACCTCCGCAGATGGGTTGACGAGGTCACCCCCGAAGGGCTCGAAGCCCGTGAGCAACACGCCTGTCATTGCGGCAGCCCGAAGCCACCGCCGCCGGGGGTGTGGATCTCAAAGATGTCGCCTTCGGCCATCTCGGCCGAGCCGATGTGGGCCAAGTCCTCCACCCGACCATCAGCACGCACGACGCGGTTGATGCCGGGCGAACCGGGTTGCCCGCCGGCCTGGCCGAAGGCCGGGTGCACACGGCCGTTGGACAGGATGCTGGCGGTCATGGGCTCCAGAAAGCGCACGCGGCGCACGCCGCCGTCGCCGCCCTTCCAGCGCCCGGCACCACCCGAACCGGCGCGCACGGCGTAGCTCTCCAGCCGCACCGGGAAGCGGAATTCCAGCACCTCGGGATCGGTCAGGCGCGAGTTGGTCATGTGGGTCTGCACAACACTGGTGCCGTCAAAGCCCCCGACGACACGGCCCGCGTCGTCGAACACGCCACCCGCACCGCTGCCGCCCGAAATGGTTTCGTAGTACTGGTGCCGCGCGTTGCCGAAGGTGAAGTTGTTCATGGTCGGCTGGCCGCCGGCCATCACACCTAACGCGCCAAAGAGGGCGTTGGTGATGCAGGTGGAGGTTTCAACGTTGCCCGCCACCACCGAGGCCGGCGGGTTGGGGTTGAGCATGGAGCCTGGCGGGATGATGACCTTCAGCGGCTTCAGGCACCCGGCATTGAGCGGGATGTCGTCGTCCACCAGCGTGCGGAACACGTACAGCACGGCCGCCATGCACACCGCCGTGGGGGCGTTGAAGTTGTTGGTCTGCTGCGCGCTGGTGCCACTGAAGTCAATCTCTGCGCTGCGCTCGGCCACGTTCACACGCACCGCCACGCTGATCTGCGCGCCGTTGTCCAGCGGCAAGGTGAACTGGCCGTTTTTAAGCCGTGTGATGACGCGGCGCACCGACTCCTCGGCGTTGTCCTGCACGTGGCCCATGTAGGCCAGCACCACATCCAGCCCAAACTGCGCCACCATCTTGCGCAGCTCCTGCACGCCCTTTTCGTTGGCGGCGATCTGCGCCTTGAGGTCGGCCATGTTCTGCTGTGGGTTGCGGCTGGGGTAGGCCCCACTTTGCAGCAAGGCGATCATTTCGGCCTCGCGCAAATGCCCCTGGTCCACCAGCTTGACGTTGTTGATCTGCACGCCCTCTTCTTCGATGCGGGTGGAGAACGGCGGCATGGAGCCCGGCGTGCTGCCACCGATGTCGGCGTGGTGGCCACGCGACCCGACATAGAACGTGGGCTGTGGTTCGTCGGCAATGTAGACCGGCGTGATCACCGTCACATCGGGCAGGTGGGTGCCGCCGTGGTAGGGGTCGTTGAGTACATACACATCGCCTGGTTTCATGCGCCCGGCGTTCTCACGTATCACGGTCTTGATGCTCTCGCCCATGGAGCCCAGGTGCACCGGCATGTGCGGCGCGTTGGCGATCAGGTGGCCTTCGCTGTCGAACAGCGCGCAGCTGAAGTCCAAGCGCTCCTTGATGTTGACCGAGTACGCCGTGTTCTGCAGTTGCAGGCCCATCTGCTCGGCGATGTTCATGAAGAGGTTGTTGAACACCTCCAGCAGCACCGGGTCGGCGGTGGTGCCCACGGCGTAGGTCTGGGCGCGGGCCACGCGGCGCTCCAGCAGCAGGTGGTCGCGTTCGGTCAGGCGTGCCACCCAGCCAGGCTCCACCACCGTGGTGGCGTTTTTCTCGGCAATGATGGCCGGGCCGGCAATTTCGTCGCCGGGGCGCAGGTCTTCGCGCACCACCAGGGCGGCGTCGAACCAGGCGCCTTCGCTGTAGAGACGCACGGTGTCGCGCTTTGGAAATGCGCGTTGCGACTGCAGCGCCAACATGGGTTCGGCCGGCGCGTCGCCCGCCAACACGGCCTCCACCGAAACGGCCTCCACCACCAGCGGCTTGCCGGTCATGAGGAAGGCAAAACGCTGGCGGTAGGCGGCCTCAAACGCGCGCTGCATCGCGGCCACGTCGTCGGCAAATGCCACCACCAGCGCCGAATCGCTGCCCGCGTAGCGCACGTGCACGCGGCGGTGCACCGCGATGGCACCATCGCCAATGGCCTGTTGCTTCAGTTCGGTGCGCGCCTCGGTGGCCAGGGCCTCCAGCTGCGCGGCAATGCCCTGAAGTGCCTCGGGCGACAACGGCGCCTCCACCGCCTGTTCGCGCATCACGGTCTGATCGGCCAGGCCCATGCCGTAGGCACTGAGCACGCCGGCCAGCGGGTGCACCAGCACACGTGTCATACCCAGGGCGTCGGCCACCAGGCAGGCGTGTTGCCCACCGGCGCCGCCAAAACACTGCAAGGTGTAGCGCGTCACATCGTAGCCACGCGCCACCGAAATCTTTTTGATGGCGTTGGCCATCTGCTGCACAGCGATGCGGATGAAGCCGTCGGCCACGTCCTCAGGCGTGCGGCCGGTCTGCGCGGCCAGTTCGGCAAACCTGGCGCGCACCACGTCGGCGTCCAGCGCCTCGGTTGCGGTGGGGCCAAACACCTTGGGAAACCAGGCGGGTTGCACCTTGCCCACCATCACGTTGGCATCGGTCACGGCCAGCGGGCCGCCGCGCCGGTAGCTGGCTGGGCCGGGGTTGGCGCCCGCACTTTCGGGGCCTACACGAAAACGCGAACCGTCAAACGCCAGGATGGAGCCACCGCCTGCGGCGACGGTGTGGATGCTCATCATGGGCGCGCGCATGCGCACACCGGCCACCTGGGTTTCAAACTCGCGCTCAAAGCTGCCCGCGTAGTGGCTCACGTCGGTGCTGGTGCCGCCCATGTCAAAACCGATGACCTTGGGTTGACCCGCAATCTCCGCTGTCCGGGCCATGCCCACAATGCCACCGGCCGGGCCACTGAGAATGGCGTCTTTGCCCTGGAAGCGGTGGGCATCGGTCAAGCCGCCGGAGGACTGCATGAAGTAGAGCGGCACCCCCGGCATTTCGCTGGCCACCTGCTCCACATAGCGACGCAGGATGGGCGAGAGGTAGGCATCCACCACGGTGGTGTCGCCCCGGCTCACGAACTTCATCAGCGGGCTGGTGCCGTGCGAGGTGCTGACCTGGGTGAAGCCGATCTCGCGCGCCAGTTCGGCGGCGTGCGCCTCGTGGGTGGTGTAGCGGTAGCCGTGCATGAAAACGATGGCCACGCTGCGCAGGCCAGCGTCAAAGGCGGCCCACAGGCGCTCGCGCAGGTGGGCTTCGTCCAGCGGCTCGATCAATTCGCCTTGGGCGCCCACGCGCTCCTGGGCCTCGATCACGCGGCTGTAGAGCAGCTCAGGCAACACGATGTGGCGATCGAACAGGCGCGGGCGATTCTGGTAAGCGATGCGCAGCGCATCGCGAAAGCCGCGCGTGGTGATCAGCAAGGTGGGTTCGCCCTTGCGTTCCAGCAGCGCGTTGGTGGCCACGGTGGTGCCCATCTTCACGCACTCGACCTGGGCGGGGGTGACGGGTTCGCCGGGTTGCAGGCCCAGTAGGTGGCGGATGCCGGCCACCGCCGCGTCGCGGTACTGCTCGGGGTTTTCGCTCAGCAGCTTGTGTGTCAGCAATGACCCATCGGGCCGCTTGGCCACGATGTCGGTGAAGGTGCCGCCGCGGTCGATCCAGAACTGCCAACGGGATTCAGGGGTGTTGCTCATAGAGATGCGGCAGACCTTGCGGCCTGGTCGTAAATGCCGGAAAGAACCCGCAGCAGCCGCGCGAGTTCGCCAATGTCGTGGTTGAGCGCGTCGTCGGCGCGCAGGGCGTTGATGAGGCAGTCTTCGCGGATCTCGCGGTAGCGTTCGACGAAGGCCCGGCCCGGCTCGGTGGGACCGTAGGTCACTTCCTTGCCGTTTTTGCTCGACACCACCACACCCAGGCCCTGCAGCTTCTTGAGCGAGTAGTTGATGAGGTGGGTGTCTTCCACGTTCATGATGAAACACAGGTCGGCCAGGCGCTTGTCGCGCGCACGGTGCGTCACGTGGTGCAGCACCAGCACGTCCAACGGGGTGAGATCGCGCAGGCCGGCCGCACTCATGCAGTGCACGATCCAGCGGTGGAAGGCGTTGCCGGCCACGATAAGGCCGAACTCGAACTCGCTCATTTCCGCGCTGCGCGGCGACACCAGGTGCGCCGACGAGACGATGGGCACGGAATCTGCTCGTGTCGATTTGCGGGTTGAGGCCATGCCGGCGAGTCTAGTTATTTCACCAACAAATTGCCAACATTTTGTTGACATCAAGGGAAAATACGGAGCACACTGGCCCGCCACGCGGCTACATTCTGTGACGTCGGTGATGCCACCGAACACACACTTCACCCCATCCTTTTCTGGAGCCCTCATGAAGCGTCGCCTGTTCTCTGCCACCCTGCTTGCCTCGGCCATGGCTCTGGGCACTGCCGCCCAGGCACAAACCAAGTGGGACCTGCCTGCCGCCTACCCGGCCACCAACTTCCACAGCCAGAACCTGGTCGAATTCGCCAACGACGTGGACAAGGCCACGGGCGGCAAACTCAAGATCACGGTGCACTCCAACGCAGCCCTGTTCAAGGCGCCCGAAATCAAACGTGCGGTGCAGGGCGGGCAGGCGCAGATCGGCGAAATCCTGCTGGTGAACTACCAAAACGAATGGCAGATGTTCGGCGCCGATGGCCTACCCTTCCTGGCCGACAGCTACGACACCTCGATGAAGCTGTACCAGGCACAAAAGCCGTTGCTGGAGAAGAAGCTGGCCGAACAGGGCATGTCGTTGCTGTACGCGGTGGCCTGGCCGCCACAAGGCATTTACGTCAAGAAGCCCATCGCGTCGGCGGCCGACCTCAAGGGTGTGAAGTGGCGCGCGTACAGCCCGGCCACGGCCCGCATTGCCGAACTGGTGGGCGCACAACCCGTCACCGTGCAGGCGGCCGAACTGTCGCAGGCCATGGCCACGGGCGTGGTGGAGAGCTACATGTCCTCGGGCTCCACCGGCTTTGACACCAAGACCTACGAGCACATCAAGAACTACTACGACACCCAGGCCTGGTTGCCCAAGAACGCGGTCATCGTCAACAAAAAGGCGTTTGACGCGCTCGACAAACCCACACAAGACGCCGTGCTCAAGGCCGCCGCCGATGCCGAAGTGCGCGGTTGGAACGCGTCGAAAAAGGTCAACGTGGAGTCGCTGGACAAGCTCAAGGCCAATGGCATGACCATCCACACACCGTCGGCGCAGCTCAAGGCCGACATGCAAAAGGTGGGCGAAACCATGCTCAAGGAATGGCTGGACAAAGCCGGCCCCGAAGGCCAGGCGCTGATGGGCGCGTACCGCAAGTAAGCGGCGCGCCAACACGGCCACGGCACACAGCAGCCCGGGTACACCCCCGGGCTGTTTTTTTGCAAGGATGACCCGGATGAGAAAACTGCTTGACGCTTTGTACGATGGCGCCGCCTGGCTGGCCGCGCTGTTCATGATCGGTGTGCTGTTGATGGTGCTGCTGTCCATCGTCAGCCGCCTGTTGCACTTTCACGTGCCCGGCACCGATGCCTATGCCGGCTACGCCATGGCGGGCGCGGGTTTTCTGGCCCTGGCGCACACGCTCAAACGCAACGAGCACATCCGCGTCACGCTCATTCTGGGCAAGTTGCGGGGCAAGGCCAAACGCGCCCTGGAGCTGTGGTCGCTGAGCGCGGCCGTGCTGCTGGCCGGGTTGTTCGCCTTTTATTCGGTGCGTCTGGCTTGGCAATCGCACCAATTCCACGACATCTCCACCAGCAACGACGCCACGCCGCTGTGGATTCCCCAAATCATGATGGCCGTTGGCACGGCCGTGCTGTTCATCGCCTTCATCGACGAATGGGTGCTGGAACTGCGCGGACAGCGCCACAACAACGAAGGCCAGGAGACCCACCATGAATGACATGGCCATCACCGCGCTGTTGATCGTCACCCTGTTTGCCCTGCTCGGCAGCGGCGTGTGGATTGGCCTCACCTTGGCAGGCGTGGCGTGGATCGGCATGGAGCTGTTCTCCAGCCGGCCGGCCGGCGACGCCATGGCTGTCACCATCTGGGGCAGCGCCAGCAGCTGGACGCTGACCGCGCTGCCGCTGTTTGTGTGGATGGGTGAAATTCTGTTCCGCACCAAGCTGTCGGAGAGCATGTTCCGGGGCCTGGCGCCGTGGGTGAACGCCCTGCCTGGCCGGCTGCTGCACACCAACATCATTGGCAGCACCATCTTCGCGGCGGTGTCTGGCTCATCGGCCGCCACCTGCGCCACCATCGGCAAGATGACCGTGCCCGAACTCACCCGGCGCGGCTACCCGGCCGAAAAAATTGTCGGTTCGTTGGGCGGCGCCAGCACCCTGGGCCTGCTGATCCCGCCGTCCATCATCATGATCGTCTACGGTGTGGCGGCCGAGGTGTCGATTGCCAAACTGTTTGTGGGCGGCGTGTTGCCGGGGCTGATGCTGGCCGCGCTGTTCAGCGGACACCTGATGGTCTGGGCGCTGCTCAACCCCAACAAAGTGCCCAAGGCCGATGCCAGCATGACGCTGGCGCAGAAGCTGGCCGAATCGCGCCACCTGATCCCGGTGGTGTTGCTGATCGCTGGCGTGATTGGCTCCATTTACACCGGCATTGCCACGGCCACCGAAGCCGCCGCCATCGGCGTGGTGGGTGCACTCATCCTGTCGGCCGCGCAAGGCTCGCTCAACTGGGGCTCCTTCAAGGAATCGTTGCTGGGCGCCACACGGCTGTACTGCATGATTGCGCTGATCCTGGCGGGCGCGGCTTTTCTCACGCTGTCCATGGGCTACATCGGCCTGCCACGCCACCTGGCCGAGTTCGTCACCGGCCTGAACCTCTCGCCCGGCGTGTTGCTGATCGCGCTGGCGCTGTTCTACATCCTGCTGGGTTGTTTCCTCGATGGCATTTCCATGATCGTGTTGACCATGGGGGTGATCCTCCCCACGGTCACGGCCGCCGGCATTGACCTGATCTGGTTCGGCATCTTCATCGTCATCGTGGTGGAAATGGCGCAGATCACACCGCCTGTGGGCTTCAACCTGTTTGTGCTGCAAGGCATGACAAAACGCGACATCGCCTGGATCGCCAAGGTGTGCATGCCCTACTTCTTCATCATGGTGCTGGCGCTGTTGCTGCTGTGGTGGTTTCCGGGCATCGTCACCTGGATGCCCTCGAGAATGTGATCTCGCCGGGCTAAGATAAGCGCCCCGCCTACCCCGGCGGGGCATTTTTTTGTTGCAAGGATTCGTGTGTTCAAGAACGTGATGGTGTACCGCCTGGGCGCAGAGTCGCTGCCCACGCTGGACGAGATGGAAGACGCGCTGGCGCAGGCACGTTTTGTCGAATGTGGCGCCTCGCAGGAAATGTCCATGGGCTGGGCCGTGCCGCGGGGCAAAGAACACGGCGCCCTGGTCGAATCCATCGCCGGCCAGCGCATCCTCAAATTCACGGTCGAAACCAAATCGGTGCCATCCACCGTGGTGCGGCGCAAGGCGGACGAGGAAATCGCCCGCATTGAGGCCACCACCGGACGCAAACCGGGCAAAAAAGAGACCCGCGATCTGCGCGAAGACGCCAAACGCGCCCTGCTGCCACAGGCGTTCAGCAAAGTGTCCAGCGTGTGGGTGTGGCTGGACGCGGAGCAGGATTTGCTGATCCTCGACGCCGGCAGCCAGTCGCGTGCGGATGCGGTGATCACCGCCTTGGTGGAGGCGGTGCCCGGTGTGGCCCCCCGCCTCTACAACACCCAGCGCACACCCCAAAGTGCCATGGCCCAGTGGCTGGCCGAGGGGGAAGCCGATGGCGCTTTCCAGATCGAACAGGAATGCGAACTCAAGTCCAGCGGTGAAGACCGCGCGGTGGTCAAGTACACCCGCCACACGCTGGACATCGACGAAGTCAAACAGCACATCGCACAGGGCAAGCTGCCCACCAAGCTGGCGCTCAACTGGCAAGGGCGTGTGGCCTTCACGCTGACGGAGTCGATGACGCTCAAAAAAGTGGGCCTGCTGGAAACCGTGTTCGAAGGCACGTCCAAAGAAAAGGAAGACAACTTCGACGCCGACGTGGCCATCAGCACCGGCGAACTCGGGCAGCTCATCCCCGAACTGGTGGAGGTGTTGGGCGGCGAGTTGCTGGAATTTGGCGCCACACCTGCCGGTGTTGCCAGCGCTGGCGGCGCTGCCGGCACCGTCACCACAGGCCGCGCGCACCAGGCCACGGCGGCCGACCTGGCCACGGCCGACGACGGCAGCGCCCCGTTCTGAACGCTTGACACCCCGCCAGCCACATGAACCACGCACTGGCCATTTGTTTTGGGGCGTGTGTGGGTGCGCTGGCGCGCTGGCAGCTGGGCCTGTGGCTCAACCCCGGCGCAGCCCTGCCCTGGGGCACCCTCGCCGCCAACTGGATCGGCGCCTACGCCGTTGGCCTGGCCGTGGTGTTCTTCCAGGCCCACGCCGGCATGGACCCGGCCTGGCGCCTGCTCATTGTCACCGGCCTGCTGGGCGCGCTGACCACCTTCTCCACCTTTTCAGCCGAGGCCATAGTGTTGTTGCAGCAAGGGCGTGTGGCCACCGCGTTGCTGCACACAGGCCTGCACCTGTTCGGCTCGCTGCTGCTGGCGTGGCTGGGGGTGCTTACGGGGCAGGCTTGGTGGGGCAAGCTCGGTTGATCATCCTCCGCCCCGCTGCATGTACAAGTCAAAGCGCTTCATGAACGCCTGCCGGGCTGCTTCGTCCACGCCCTGAAAGTCGAACACCACATGCAGGCGCGGCATCCGCATGAGCGCGATGACACGCGGCGCACCCTCGCGCCAACTGATGCTCAGCGATCCGTTGGCCACCGTGGCCAACACCACGGCACCCTCCTGTTGCCACGGCACATCGCCCATGGCGGCCGGCAGGGCGCGCAGCCATTCGACTTCGGTGCAACCCATGTCGCGCTCCATGTGCGCTGGGTAGTGTGCAAACATGCGAGCCTGTTTCAGCCGCCGGCAATGGGTGGCCAGATGGCCAGCACATCACCGTCGTTCAGCGTTGTCGAGCCGCGCACCTCGGGCGCCACGTAGCGGCCGTTGACCAACACCAGGTGCACCAGCTTGGGTGGCAGGCCAAAGGGCTCGATGATGCGGGCGATGCTGTCGGTGGGCGCCACCTCCAGATCGAGCTGGTTGGCCCGCCGCGCTTCGGGCGGGAGGTAGTCGGTGAGGGTCGCAAACAGTTTGAAGGTGATCTTCATACCCACCATCATGCCCTGCGACGGGTATCTTCAGCCCCGCTCCAGTGGCCTTGCGCCTGCGCGGCGCCCAGGTAGGCGTCCATCAGGCGGGTGGGGTCGGCCAGCAGTTTGTCTTTCCACTCGCCCAGGTGCACCTGGCCTTCGACCAGGCCACGCATCACGCCTACGTGGTCGGTCCAGCCCACGCTGTTGCAGCCCACCAGGATGTCGCCCTTGAACTGGAGGCTCAGGTGACGGCCACCGGCCTGGTCTGTCAGTTCCACGTGTTCACCGCCGGGCACACCTTCCCAGTTGCCGAAGCTGGTGGAAATCAGGCCCAGGGTGTCGAGCACGTTGATCTGGGTCACGCCTTTCAATTCGGCTTTCTGGCCCACCATGTTGAGCGCGGCCACACGGGCTTGCTCGGCGGCGTTGGGCTGGATGGCGCTGACGATGGTTTTGCCGCTGACCTTGTCGAAGGCCTCGGCGCAGTCGCCGGCCGCATAGACGCCGGGCACGTTGGTCTGCAGGTGTTCGTCGGTCAGCACACCCAGCAGGCAGGTGATGCCCGAGTCCTTCAGATAACCGATGGCCGGGCGCACGCCGGTGGCGCTGATGACCAGGTCGGCCTCCACCGTGCGGCCGCCCGAGAGCTGCACCTTCAGCGGCGTGCCCGCTTGGATGGCCTCGACCTTGGTGCCGGTGAACACCTGCACACCTTGTGTTTCGCACCAGTCGCGGATCATGCCGCCGGCGGTGGGGCCCATCATGCGCGGCACCATGCGGTCGCCCATTTCCACCACGCTGAGCTGCACACCGCGCTGCTTGAGCGCTTCCATGATGATGCAGCCGATGAAGCCGGCGCCCATTTGCAGCACGCGCGCACCGGGCTGGGCCAGGCGCGCGATGGCGCGGGCGTCGTCCAGCGTCCAGCAAGGGTGCACGCCCGCGCTGTCCATACCGGGGATGGGTGGGCGCACCGGGTGCGAACCGGTGGCGATCAGCAGCTTGTCGAAGCCCAGCGTCTGGCCGTTGTCCAGCGTGACGGTGCGCTTCGCACTGTCCACCGCCGTGGCCTTGGCACGCACCTGGGTGATGCGCAGACGCTCAAAGTGGTCGGCCGTCTTGCGCAGGTAGGTGCCGGGCTCGTCGATGTTGCCGATCAGCAGGTAGGGGATGGCCATGCGCGAGTACGGCTGCTCCGGCTCGTCGCCCACCAGGGTGATGGTGTCGGTGGGCGCGTGTTTGCGTATGGTTTCGGCCGCGATGACACCGGCGGGGCCGGCACCGAGGATGACGTGGTGGGTCATGAATCACTCCAGAAAGTGGAAGCGGCCCAGGCCCCGTGGAGGACCGTGAGCCGCTTCGTGATGCGCGCTACCGCAAGATCAAGGGCAAGTTCAAAGGCTCAGGCGCGCCTTGGTCTCGGCGGTCGGGCGACCCTCGCTGTCCCAGCCGCGCGCGGCATAGTACTTGGGCAGCATCTCGGGCAGCTTGCTGACCATGCCCTTGGAGCCACCGGTCTTGGCGGCTTCGGTGAGCAGGCGCTTGGGCAGCGAGTCGTCCTTGGCGGTGAAGCCGGCGGCGTTGTTGAACTCGCGCTCCATGTTCCAGATGCGCTCGCCGATCTTCTCCAGCTCTTCGGTGGTGTAGGCGTCGTCACACGCCGCTTGCAACTGGGGCGCCAGGTCGGGCAGGCTCCAGGCGAAGGTGGTGAAGATGCACAAGCCCGACGAGTCGAAAGCGGCGGTGGCGTCTTGGAATGCCTTCACCAGCTCTGGCTTGCCTTCGCTTTCGGTGGGCTCCGTCTTGACCGGGATGCCCAGCACTTCCGATGCGATGGTGTAGCCCCGCAGGTGGCAGGCGCCGCGGTTGCTGGTGGCGTAGGCCAGGCCGATGCCCTGGATGGCGCGGCCGTCGTAGGCGGGGAATTCCTGGCCTTTGACGCTCATGGACAGGTCGGGGTGGCCGTACTTGGCGGTCAAGCGCTTGGAGCCCTGGCCAATTTCCTTGCCAAAGCCTTCGCCCTTGGCGGTGATTTCAGCAAAGTAAGCCAAGGCCTGGGCCGAGCCAAACGGGGCCTCAATGCCCAACTGCTCCTTGGTGAGCACGCCCATTTCATACAGTTCCATCACCGCGCCCACGGTGGCGCCAAAGCTGATGGGGTCGAAGCCCTCTTCGTTGCACAAGAGGTTGGCGTATTGCAGCGCTTCCAGATCGTTCACGCCATTGGCCGCGCCCAGCGCCCAGGCCGCTTCGTACTCCAGGCCGCCGCTGGCGCCCCAGTACTGCGGCTTGTTCTGCACGGTGAAGTGGCCCTCGTCCATCTTGCTGATGCGCCCGCAGGCGATGGTGCAGCCAAAGCAGGCCTGGTTGGTCACCAGGTGCTTCTTGCCATCGGTGGCGCGTGGCGTGGCCATGGCTTCGGCCGAGATGTCCTTGGCGCCTTCAAACTGCACATCGCGGTGGTTGCGCGTGGGCAGGCCGCCGATTTCGTTGATGACGTTCATCAGCACCTGGGTGCCGTAGGCAGGCAGGCCCTGGCCGGTAACGGCGTTCTCGGCCAGGATCTTTTTCTTTTCCTTCGTGACCTGCATGAAGGCCTTAGGGTCGCGCAGGTTGCCCACGCCCTTGGTGCCACGCACCGCAATGGCCTTGAGGTTTTTGCTGCCCATCACGGCACCCACACCCGAGCGGCCAGCCGCACGGTGCAGGTCGTTGACCACGGCGGCGTACAGCACACCCGTCTCACCCGACTTGCCGATGCTGGAGACGCGCAGCAGCGGGTCTTGCAGGCTGGTCTTGAGCGCCTCTTCGGTTTTCCAAACGCTCTGGCCCCACAGGTGGGAGGCATCGCGCAGCTCCACCGTGTCGTCGTTGATGTAGAGGTAAACCGGCTTCGGGCTCTTGCCCTCAAAAATGATCATGTCCCAGCCGGCCATTTTGAGCTCAGCGCCCCAGTAGCCGCCCGAGTTGGAGCAGGCGATGGCGCCGGTCAGCGGCCCTTTGGTGATGACGGTGTAGCGCCCGCCGGTGGACGCCATGGTGCCGGTCAGCGGGCCGGTGGCCCAGATGATCTTGTTGTCCGGAGACAGCGGATCGACCTTGGGGTCGATTTCGCTGATGAGGTATTTGCTGCCCAGCCCGCGCGAGCCGATGTAGGCGCGCGCCCAGTCCATGCGCAGCGGCTCCACGGCCACGGTGCCGGCGGTCAGGTTGACACGGAGGATTTTTCCAGCCCAAGACATGATGGTTCTCCTTAAGCGGCGGAAGGCTGGTTGCCCAGCTTGTCGGCCCACTGCTGCATCTTGGAGATGCCGGTCCAGTTGGCGTCGATGAAGGTGATGGCGCCGGTGGGGCAGGCGTCGGCGCAAGCGGGTTCGCCACCGCACAGGTCGCACTTCTGCACTTTGCCGGTTTCCTGCACGTAGTTCACCGTGCCGAACGGGCAGGCAATGGTGCAAACCTTGCAGCCCACACAGGTGGTTTCGTTCACCACCTTGGCGCCGGTCAGCTTGTCCACGGTGATGGCCTCGACCGGGCAGGCGTGCAGGCACCAAGCCTCGTCGCACTGGGTGCAGGTGTAGGGCACTTTTTTGCCGGTGTGGTGGAAGTCAAAGACCTTGATGCGCGATTTGGAGGTGGCGTAGGTGCCGTAGTTCTCGAAGGAACACGCCATTTCGCACTGCAAACAGCCGGTGCATTTGTCCGGGTTGATGTGCAGGACTTTCTGCATGAGGGGTCTCCTGGTTGGGTGGCAGCGAACCGCACCACTTATGCGCCGCTGTGCCTATGAACGGGATTGCACAAGCAATGTAAAAAACCCTCGCCCGAACACCCTTGGGGTAAACCCGAAAACCGCGTCGCCGCCCACAGAAATTCTCAAACTGAGACAGCCGGTCGCGCCAACAGACATCCGAGCGACTTGCTCAGGCTTGCGTCAACACCCACAATCGCCGCAGCCAGCCGAACGCCAGCCACGCCCCCATGACCCCTTCGCCTACTGCCTCCCACGCCGAAGCCGCCCGCCTAGGGCACATTGCGCTGGCACGGCAGGCGGTGTTGGTGGAAGGGGGCTGGGCACCACACATCGAACCGTGGATACAGCGCTCCTGGCAGCGCTGTCTGGCCATTGGTCAGCGCGCTCAGGATGGCGTGCACTTTGACGCGGTGAGCGCGGCCGACATGCGGCGCATCAGTGATATCAACCAGCCCCTGATACGCGCCGCCCAGCCGACACTGCACAAGCTGGCCCGCGCCATGGCCGACACGCGCTACTTCGCCATCCTCACCAACGCCCAGGGCATCGTGGTCACGGTGGACGGCCCCATCGACCCAGGAGAGCCTCGCGCCATGGCCATTGCCCGTGTGGGGGTCGATCTGTCGCAACAGGCGGTGGGCACCACCGCCATCGGTGCCGCGCTGGCCGAGCAACAGCCGGTGTGGTTGCACCGGGGCGAACATTTTTTTGAGGTCAACCGCCACTACAGCTGCGCCGGCGCCCCCGTGTGGGGGCCTCAGGGCGCGTGTGTGGGAATGCTTGACCTCACGGGTGTGGACGTGGCTGAACGCCCTGCCCTCAAACACCTGGTCACCCGCTCTGCGCGCAGCATTGAAAACGCACTGACGCTGGCGCAACCCCACGCCCTTTTGTTGCGTTTGGCGTGGCCCGGCCAGGCCTTTGGCGACGAAAGTGACGGGCTGGTCTGTGTGGACGCCGACGGCTTTGTGGTGGGACGCAACCATGCCGCCAGCGACATGCTCGCCCTGTCGCCAGCCGTCCCACAGCCACATTGCGCCGACCTGTTTGCCCTGCCTTGGGAACATCTGTTCGATGCCGCTCGCGCCCGCCGCCCCGCTGGCGAGCAGCCGCTGTGGTCGGGGTTGCGCCTGCAGGTGCTGGCCAGCCTCAACGGCGACGCAGCCGAACCGCTGTCGCACAGCGCCCCACCCCACCCGCCCGCGCCTGGCGCCGCACTCAAGGACATTGAAACCGCCCTGATCAAACAGGCGGTGCAGGCGGCACGTGGCAACGTGATGGAAGCGGCCCGCGCCCTGGGCATCAGCCGGGCCACGGTGTACCGCAAGCTCGGGCGGCGCGCCTGAAGGCCCGGCCCAGGGCCACCAATGGGCGCGCGTTTTTGGGCGCCAGTTTTCGGTGCCCGCGTTATAATGCCGGGTTATCTGCACAGCCGGCCCGCATCCGCTTCCCGCCCGAGATGCCACCACCGCCACGCCAACGGTGGTCTGCCCCATGCGCAGCGCTGAGACCTGTTTCGCTCAGCGCCACCAGACATCCCACGGAACAAGCACACGAAGGAGCCACATGGCCAAGGAAGAACACATTGAAATGAGCGGCAAGGTCACCGAGGTCCTGCCCGACACCCGCTTTCGCGTCACGCTGGACAACGGCCACGAGCTGATCGCCTATTCGGCTGGCCGCATGAAGAAAAACCACATCCGCATCCTCGCGGGCGACAAGGTGTCGCTGGAAATGTCGCCCTACGACCTGACCAAGGGCCGCATCACCTTCCGCCACATCGAAGGCCGCGGCCCTTCGACCCCCGGCCCACGCCGGCGCTAAGCCGATTCACTGCGCACGAACGCGTGCGCCTGCGGGCTGATGCGCAGCAACTGCGCGTCATCAAAAAAACGGGCCACTGGCACATCGGCCAGCACCCGGCCCCGCTCCAGATAGACCACCCGGCTGGCCAGGCGTTTCACCTGGCCCAGGTTGTGGCTGGCAAACACCAGTGTCATGGGCTGACCGGCGTGTCCGGCAGCAAACTCGGCAATCAAAGCCTCCACCTCGCGCTTGGCGTGCGGGTCCAGGCTGGCGGTGGGTTCGTCCAGCAGCAGTGCCTGCGGCTGCCGGGCCCAGGCCCTGGCCAGGGCCAACCGCTGTTGCTGTCCGCCCGACAGTTCCCTGCCCCGGCGCTGAGCCAAGTCGGCCAAGCCCGTGCGCTGCAACGCGTCCAGGGCACGCACTTTGGCGTCGCGCCATGGCACGCCGGCCAGCCAAAGCCCCAGCGCCACGTTGTTGCGCGCGCTGGTGCGCAACAGAAACGGCCGCTGGAACAACATGGCCTGCGCATGCGAGGGCGGCACATGGGCGCGGCCTTCGCTGGGTGGCAGCAGGCCATTGAGCACACGCAGCAGGCTGCTTTTGCCGCTGCCATTGGCCCCCACCAGCGCCACACGTTCGCCGGCGAGGATGTGCAAACTCACGTCCTGCAGCGCCCGCACCCGGCCCAGCACCACACCCACCCGCTCCAATTCGAACAAGGGCTTCATGCGATCCACCCCGCGCCCAGGTCGGCGGGCGACGACGCGGGGGCGCCTCGCTCACGCCAGCGCCGCAACGCCGACACGAGCGCATTGAGCAGCAGCATCACCGCCAGCAACACCAAGCCCAGGCCCAGCGCCAGCGGCAAGTCGCCTTTGCTGGTTTCCAGCGCGATGGCCGTTGTCATCACGCGGGTGAAACCATCGATGTTGCCGCCCACGATCATGACCGCCCCCACCTCTGAGATGGCACGGCCAAATGCGGTGATGGCCACGGTCAGCAGCGTGTAGCGCTCGTCCCAGGCCAGCAGCAGGCAACGCAGCAGCGGGCGCGCACCCAGCGAAGCCAGTTGTTCGCCGTGCTGGCGCTCGGTGTCGGCAACCACCTGCCGCACCAGCGCCGTGACCACCGGCAACACCAGAATGGCCTGGGCCAGCACCATGGCCTTGAAGCTGAACAGCCACCCCAAAAAGCCCAGTGGCCCGGTGCGCGACAGCAGCAGGTACACCACCAAACCCACCACCACCGAGGGCACGGCCAGCCAGGTGTTGAGCAGGGTGAGCACCAGCTCGCGCCCGCGAAACCGCGCTGTGCCCAGCCAGGCACCCAGCACCAGGCCCACGCCGCCCGCGACCAGACAGGCACTGGCACTGACCGCAAGCGAGCGCCCCACCACCACCCACAAGGCGGGATCGAAGGAGACCACCAACGAAAGTGCGGTCCAGAGGCTGTCGGCGAATGTGTTCATGGGCAGGGCAACAAGCAGCCGCGATGCTAGACGCAGGACAGCGCGTCACCGTGCGAGGCGGTGAACGTATGCAACGTCATTCATACGCGGCGATTGCGGCACACTCGCGCCATGCGAAAAATCGCCCTCAGCTACCAACTCAGCGCCCAACGCGAGCGCGACACCCTGATTCGCAACCCCCTGATGGATTTGTTGCAGGCGGTGCGCACAGAGGGGTCGATATCCGGCGCGGCACGTGCACTGGACCTGTCGTACCGCCACGTGTGGGGCCAACTCAAAACCTGGGAACAGACGGTTGGCCAAGCCTTGATCGTGTGGGAGCGCGGGCAATCCGCCCAGCTCACACCTTTTGCCGACAAGCTTCTGTGGACCGAGCGCCTGGCGCAAGCCCGGCTGGCGCCCCAGATCGAAGCCCTGCGTGCCGAGCTGGAACGCACCCTGGCCCTGGCGTTTGACGAAGCCAGCCACGTGCTGAGTCTGTACGCCAGCCACGACGACGCCCTGCCGTTGCTGCTGGACCATGCCACCACGGCCCAGCTGCACCTCGACATCCGCTTTTGTGGCAGCGTGGACGCGATCCGCGCGCTCAACGAAGGCCGCAGCGTGTTGGCGGGTTTTCATGTGCGCGAAAAACCCGCCGCCAACAGCCTGGCAGCCCAGGCCTACCGCCACCTGCTGCAGCCCGGCCAGCACAAGCTGATCGGTTTTGCGCGCCGCACACAGGGCCTGATCGTCGCGCCCGGCAACCCGCTCAAGATCGACAGCCTGCGCCGCGCCGCACACTGGCGCGCGCGATTTGTGAACCGCGCGCTGGGCACGGGCACGCGGGTGCTGCTCGACGAATTGTTGGCAGAGGCGGGCCTGGCCGCCGCCCAGCTGAGCGGCTACGAACGCAACGAACCCTCACACGCCGCCGTGGCACAAGCGGTGGCCAGCGGCAGCGCCGACGTGGGCCTGGGCACCGAGGCGTCGGCGCGCAAGTTGGGCCTGGGTTTTGTGCCGCTGGCGCATGAAAACTACCACCTCGTCTGCCTCAAAAGCGCACTCGACCAACCCGCCGTGCGTGCGCTGCGCGACCTGCTGGCGGCACCCGCCTGGCAGGCGCTGCTGGCGGGCGTGCCCGGCTGCGAGCCACAGCTCAGCGGCAAGGTGCTGTCGCTGCGCGAGGCCCTGCCCTGGTGGGACCTGCCACCGCGCAAGACCAAGGCCTAAAAGGCCTCTTTTTCGGCTTCCAGATAGGCCAGGCTCACGTACTTGCCGATGTTGGATTCAAAGCCGTCCATGGTGGGCGCACGTTTGGCCACACGGGGGTCTTTAAGCACAGCGGCCCTGGCCACGTCCACAGGCTGCCCATCCTTGACGGCTTTCAGGCAGGGCTCGTAGATGCCGGCCATGAAGTCGCCGTAGTCTTTGAGCAGCGTCTTGCCAGCCTGCCCGTGGCCAGGCACCCACAACTGCTCGCCAGCGGCTTTCTGCAAAGCCTCGTAGTACTTGAAGGTGCCCACGTAGGAGCCATCGTCGATGTTGGCGATGCGGTTGCCCATGGCGATATCGCCCACATACGTGAGCTTGTCCTGCACCACCTCCACACACAGGTCGGACGGTGTGTGGGCCGTACCGTAGTGGTGCATGCGCAGCGTCACGTCGCCAAAGGTGTAGGTTTTGCCATTTTCCGTGGCCTGGTTGGGCGCCACCACCTGGGTGCCCAGAGTGGCCTGGTTGGTCCAGCGTTCCATCAGGCTGCGCCACAGGCTGCCCTCATGGCCCTTGATCTGAGCCATGGTGTGTGGCAACGCGTAAATAGGCAGTTGGGCGCCATAAGCCTCGGCAAAGGCGTGGTTGCCCAGCCAGTGGTCACCGTGGTAGTGGCTGTTGAACACGGCGACCACCGGCTTGTCGGTCACCGTCTTGATCATGCGGATGGCCATGCGGCCGATCTGCACCGAGGCGCCGGTGTCCAGCATCACCACGCCGGCCGATGTGACGACAAAAATGATGGAGGCCATCAGGCCCTGGTTTTCGGCGGTGGGAAAACCGTCCTTGGCATACACCATCCAGACATGGGCCGAGAGTTGCACCGGTTTGACGTCAGGCACCGGCGGGCCGGCGATGAACTCCTGAACCTGCTGGGCAAACAGCCGCACTTCGGGCGTGACCGCCAGGCCCACACCAGCCAGCGCGCCAGCACCCAGCCAGCGCCTGCGTGTGATGCCCGAAAGTGGACGTGTGGCCGGGGCCGAAAAATCGAAGGGTTGCATGCCTGGCTCCTGATGGGGTCAGGCCAGATTATCGATTAATAAGCAACCACAAATAAATACAGGCAAACCCAGGTCAACGAGGCAAACGCTGGGCGATCTCCGACACCAACTGGCGCGCCAGAGCCAGTTTGCCGGCTTGCGGCAGTTCACGCGTGCCTTCGGCGTCCACCAGCAGCAGCGCGTTTTCGTCTTGCCCAAACGTGGCCGGGCCGATGTTGCCCACCAGCAGAGGCACGCCCTTGCGTTCGCGTTTGACCTTGGCGTGGTGGGCCAGGTCGTGGCTCTCGGCGGCAAAACCGACACAAAACAGGGCCCCGCTGCGGGCGCGTTCGCTGGCCGCGACGCGGGCCAGGATGTCGGGGTTTTCTTCAAAAGCGAGTGCCGGCACCTGGCCGCTGCCGTCTTTTTTGATCTTTTGCGTGGCGGCGTTGGCCGGGCGCCAGTCGGCCACCGCCGCCGTGGCCACAAACACGGTGGCCTGCGGCACGGCGGCTTCCACCGCCAACAGCATGTCCTGGGCCGAGGCCACATCCACCCGGCGCACGCCACGCGGCGTGGGCAAGGTCACCGGGCCGGCCACCAGCGTCACTTCAGCGCCCGCCTCGCGCGCAGCACGTGCAATGGCAAATCCCATCTTGCCGCTGGATTTGTTGGTGATGCCGCGCACAGGGTCGATGGCCTCGAAGGTGGGGCCGGCGCTCACCAGCACGTGCTGGCCGAGCAGCGTCTTGGGCTGGAAGAAGTGCACCAGATCGTGCAGCAGCTCGTCGGGCTCCAGCATGCGGCCGTCGCCTGTTTCGCCACAGGCCTGGTCACCCTGCCCCACGGCCAGCACGGTGGCACCATCGGCGCGCACCTGGGCCACGTTGCGCTGGGTGGCGGGGTGGGCCCACATTTCGCGGTTCATGGCCGGCGCCAGCAACAGCGGCACACGCTCGATGGGTCGGGCCAGGCACAACAAACCCAACAACTCCTGCGACTGCCCCATCGCCAACTGGGCGATGAAATCGGCGCTGGCCGGCGCCACCAGAATGGCGTCGGCCTCGCGGCTGAGGTTGATGTGGGGCATGGCATTGGGTTCGCGCGTGTCCCATTGCGAGGTGTGCACCGCCCGCCCCGACAAGGCCTGCATGGTGGTCGCGGTGATGAACCGTTCCGCGCCTGCCGTCATCACCACCTGCACGGTGGCGCCGGCCTTGATCAGCTGGCGGCACAGCTCGGCCGACTTGTAACAGGCGATGCCCCCTGTGAGGCCCAGGACGATGTGTTTGCCAGCGAGGTCGTTCATGGGCGGCAATGTAGCAGTTCCGCAGGCGGCGGCAGCCGGCACCGCGCCCCACCAAGCCGAGCCTGAGCATACCCGCCCATTTATAATCTCGATTTCCATCTCCGCGAGCGTTCAGCTCGCCCGAGTCATGACCAAATTTGTGTTCGTCACCGGCGGTGTGGTGTCTTCCCTGGGCAAGGGAATCGCCTCCGCCTCCCTTGCTGCGTTGCTGGAGTCGCGCGGCCTCTCCGTCACCCTCATCAAGCTCGACCCCTACCTCAACGTGGACCCGGGCACCATGTCGCCCTTCCAGCACGGCGAGGTGTTCGTCACCGACGACGGCGCCGAAACCGACCTCGACCTGGGCCACTACGAGCGCTTCATCAACACCCGGATGAAGCGGGCCAACAACTTCACCACCGGCCAGATCTACAAAAGTGTTCTTGAAAAAGAGCGCCGTGGCGACTATCTGGGCAAAACCGTGCAGGTCATCCCGCACGTCACCAACGAAATCCAGGACTACGTCAAGCGCGGCGCCGGCTTCGACACCCCTGACGCGGTGGACGTGGCCATCGTTGAAATCGGTGGCACCGTGGGCGACATCGAGTCCTTGCCGTTCCTGGAGGCCGTGCGCCAACTGAGCCTGCGGCTGGGCCCCAACAACACCGCCTTTGTGCACCTGACCTACGTGCCCTGGATCGCGGCCGCTGGCGAACTCAAGACCAAGCCCACCCAACACACGGTGCAAAAGCTGCGCGAAATCGGCATCCAGCCCGACGCCCTGCTGTGCCGCGCCGACCGCACTATCCCCGACGACGAGCGCGAGAAGATCAGCCTGTTCACCAACGTTGCGCAGTGGGGCGTGATCTCCATGCCCGATGTGGACACCATCTACAAAGTGCCGCGTGTGCTGCACGAGCAAGGGCTGGACGGCCTGATCTGCGACAAGCTGCGCCTGAACACGCCGCCGGCCAACCTCAAGCGCTGGGACGACCTGGTGTATGAAACCGCCCACCCGCGCGGCGAGGTGAAGATCGCCATGGTCGGCAAATACGTCGATCTGTCGGACAGCTACAAGTCGGTCAACGAAGCGCTGCGCCACGCCGGCATGAAAAACCATGTGCGGGTCAAGATCGAGCACATCGACTCGGAAACCATGGAAGGTGACCCGTCTGCACAGCTGGCCCAATACGACGCCATCCTGGTGCCCGGCGGTTTTGGCAAACGCGGCATCGAAGGCAAGATTGCCACCGCCCGCTACGCCCGCGAGCACAAGGTGCCCTACCTGGGCATCTGCCTGGGCATGCAGGTGGCCACCATCGAATACGCCCGCAACAAAGCGGGCCTGAAAGACGCCAACTCCACCGAGTTCGAGCCCGAGACGCCCCACCCCGTGATCGCCCTGATCACCGAGTGGAAAGACGCCGACGGCAGCATCAAGGTGCGCGACGAAAACTCCGACCTGGGCGGCACCATGCGCCTCGGGGCACAAAGCTCTGACGTGCAAAAAGGCACGCTGGCGCACGACATCTACGGCGACGTGGTGACCGAACGCCACCGCCACCGCTACGAAGCCAACGTCAACTACCTCGACAAGTTGCGTGAAGCCGGGCTGGTGATTTCGGCCCTCACCCAACGCGAGCATCTGACCGAAATCGTCGAGCTGCCCAAAGACCAGCACCCCTGGTTCATCGGCGTGCAGTTCCACCCCGAGTTCAAGTCCACGCCCTGGGACGGCCACCCGCTGTTCAACGCCTTCGTCAAGGCGGCGCTGGACCACCAACAAAAGGCTTGACATGAAACTCTGCGGCTTTGACGTCGGGCTGGAGCACCGGTTTTTCCTGATCGCGGGCACCTGCTCCATTGAAGGGTTGCAGATGTCGCTGGACGTGGCAGGCCAGCTCAAGGAGGCATGTGACCCACTGGGCATTCCACTCATCTACAAGGGCTCGTTCGACAAAGCCAACCGGTCATCTGGCACGTCCCAGCGGGGCGTGGGCATCGACGCTGGCCTAAAGATCCTCGACGAGGTGCGGCGCCAGCTCCATCTGCCCATCCTGACCGACGTGCACGAGGCCGATCAGGTGGCCGAGGTGGCCAGCGTGGTGGATGTGCTGCAGACGCCCGCCTTTCTGTGCCGCCAGACCGACTTCATCCGCGCGGTGGCGCAGTCGGGCAAACCGGTCAACATCAAGAAGGGCCAGTTCCTCGCGCCCTGGGACATGAAAAACGTGATCGACAAGGCCCGCGCCGCCGCCAAGGAGGTGGGCTTGTCGGAAGACCGTTTCCTGGCCTGCGAGCGTGGCGTGAGCTTTGGCTACAACAACCTCGTGGCCGACATGACCAGCCTGGCCGAGATGCGCAAATCCGGCGCACCGGTGGTGTTCGACGTGACCCACTCGGTGCAGAAACCCGGTGGCCTGGGTGGCACCAGTGGCGGCGCCCGCGAGATGGTGCCCGTCCTGGCCCGCGCGGGTGTGGCGGTCGGCGTGGCCGGCCTGTTCATGGAAACCCACCCCAAGCCGGCCGAGGCCTGGTCTGACGGCCCGAATGCCGTGCCCCTCAAACACATGAAGGCGCTGCTGGAAACGCTGGTGGCGCTGGACAGCGTGACCAAACAAAGTGGCTTCCTCGAAGACCACTTCAACGCCTGATCCCCTCTCGCAGGACCTCATATGACACCCGCCTACATCATCGTTGACATGCAAGTCACCGACCCCGAGCAGTACAAGCAGTACATGGCCGCAGCCCCCGCCGCCGTGAAGGCCGCAGGCGGTGAATACCTGGTGCGCGGTGGCCGCTTTGAGGTCATGGAAGGCAACTGGCAGCCGACGCGCATCGCGATGCTTCGCTTCCCCAGCTTCGAAGTGGCCAAGGCCTTCTACGACGAGGAGTTGTACAAGCAGGCCCGCGCCCACCGCGCCGGTGCCACCGCGTTTTTCAACATGGTTCTGGTCGAAGGCGTGGCCGCGCCCGTCTTCTGACCCACACGTTTTTTGAAATCAATCTGAAAGGACAACAATGAGCGCAATCGTTGACATCGTCGGCCGTGAGGTGCTGGACAGCCGAGGCAACCCCACCGTCGAATGCGACGTGCTGCTGGAAAGCGGCGTGATGGGCCGCGCGGCTGTGCCGTCGGGCGCCTCCACCGGCAGCCGCGAGGCCATCGAGCTGCGCGACGGTGACAAGAAGCGCTACCTGGGCAAGGGCGTGCTCAAGGCCGTGGAGCACATCAACACCGAAATCAGCGAAGCCGTGCTGGGCCTGGACGCCTCCGAGCAGGCCTTCCTGGACAAGACCCTGATCGACCTGGACGGCACGGAAAACAAGAGCCGCCTGGGTGCCAACGCCATGCTGGCGGTCTCCATGGCCGTGGCGCGCGCCGCTGCCGAAGAAGCTGGCCTGCCGCTGTACCGTTACTTCGGTGGCAGCGCTGCCATGCAAATGCCGGTGCCGATGATGAACGTCATCAACGGCGGCGCACACGCCAACAACAACCTGGACTTGCAAGAGTTCATGATCATTCCCGTGGGTGCGCCCAGCTTCCGCGAAGCCGTGCGTTACGGTGCCGAGGTCTTCCACGCGCTCAAGAAAATCATCCACGACAAGGGCATGAGCATTGCCGTGGGCGATGAAGGCGGTTTTGCCCCCAGCGTGCCCAGCCACGAAGCGGCCATCCAGATGATCCTGGAAGCCATCGCCGCTGCCGGCTATGTGGCCGGTGAGCAGATCGCCATTGGCCTGGACTGCGCCGCCAGCGAGTTTTACAAGGACGGCAAGTACCACCTCGAAGGCGAAGGCCTGGTGCTGAGTGCCGAAGAGTGGACCAACATCCTGGCCACCTGGGTCGACAAGTACCCCATCATCAGCATCGAAGACGGCATGGCCGAAGGCGACTGGGATGGCTGGAAACACCTGACCGAGCGCCTGGGCAAGAACGTTCAGATCGTGGGCGACGACCTGTTCGTCACCAACACCAAGATCCTGAAGGAAGGCATCCAGAAGGGCATCGCCAACTCCATCCTGATCAAGATCAACCAGATCGGCACGCTCAGCGAAACCTTTGCCGCCATCGAGATGGCCAAGCGCGCCGGCTACACCGCCGTCATCAGCCACCGCTCTGGCGAGACCGAGGACAGCACCATCGCCGACATCGCCGTGGGCCTGAACGCGCTGCAGATCAAGACCGGCTCCATGAGCCGTTCGGACCGCATGGCCAAGTACAACCAGCTGCTGCGGATTGAAGAGGATTTGGGCGACATCGCGAGCTACCCCGGCCGCGATGCGTTCTACAACCTCCGCTGATACGGCTTGATGGGCAACCGCCTCGTCCCGCTGCTGCTGCTGGCCTTGCTGGGCATCGTCCATGCCCAGCTGTGGCTGGGGCGCGGCAGCGTGCCACAGGTGAATGCCCTCAAGCAGCAACTGAGCGAGCAGGAGCAGCTCAACCGCGCCGCGCAATGGCGCAACGAGCAGTTGGCCAGCGAGGTACGCGACCTCAAGGAAGGCCAGGACATGGTGGAAGAACTGGCCCGCCAGGAACTGGGCATGGTCAAGCCCAACGAGGTCTTCGTCCAGATTGCCCAGCCCAAGAAGTGAACGCCGCGCCGTTCACCGTGGCCTTGCTGGGGGCCGAATCCACCGGCAAGAGCCATCTCACCCAAGCATTGGCGCAACAACTCCACGGCACACACGGCCTGCGGGTAGACGTGGTCGAGGAACACCTGCGCGACTGGTGTGAACAGCATGGCCGCGCACCGGTGCAACACGAACAAACCGCACTGGCACACACCCAAAGCCAACTCATTGCCCAGGCCCGCGCCAAGCCCGGCGTACAGGTGGTGGTGGCCGACACCACAGCGCTGATGGTGGCGGCCTACAGCGAACAGTATTTCAATGACCTGTCCTTGTGGCCCAGGGCGCTGGCCGATCATTCAACCTGCGACCTCACCCTGCTCATGGGCCTGGACCTGCCGTGGGTGGACGACGGCCTGTGCCGCGACAGCCCGACGGCCCGCCAGACCACCGACAACATCTTGCGCACCCGGCTGGAGCAGGCCGGCGTGACCTACCAGACGGTGTACGGCCAGGGCGACAGCCGAACGTCACAGGCCCTGCGCACGGTGAGCGCCCGCATGGGCCTCAGGTTGAGCGCGCAAGACCCGTTCTGGGAGCAGGGCCGGCGGCCCTGGAACTGCGAGAAATGCAGCGACCCGGCGTGTGAACACCGGCTGTTCCGCGATCTCATCGCACAGCGCCAGCCGGGCGGCTGAAGCTCACTGCACGCTGCTGGTGCCCGGCGGCATCTGCGCCTGTTGCAGGAAAACACTGGCCGCGTCCACCGGGTCGTAGCGGTACTGGGCACCGCAAAAATCGCAGGCCACCTCCACCTGGCCCTGCTCGGCCAAAATGGACTCCACCTCGTCGCGCCCCAGGCTGCGCAACATGCCCGAGACCCGCTCGCGCGAGCAGGTGCAGGCGAAACGCGGCGCATGGGCACCGTCCTGCGGCGCAAAACGCAGCACCTGCTCTTCCCAGAACAGGCGGTGCAGGATGGTGTCGGCGTCCAGGCCCAGCAACTCCTCGCGCTTGAGGCTCTTGGCCAGGATGGCGATGCGGTTGTAGTCCTCATTGCGACCGATCTGGTCCTCGTCCGCACGCTGCAGGCCACTGCCAGAGAGGTTGGCCTCGCCTTGCAGCGGCAGGCGCTGGATCAGCAGGCCCGCGGCCATGTGCTCGTCGGCCGCCAGCACCAGGGTGGTGTCCAGCTGCTCGCTCTGCAGCATGTAGTGCTCCAGCACCTCGCTCACCTTCTCCAGCTTCTCCTTGCGGTCGCCATGCAGCGGCACCACACCCTGGTAAGGCTGCTGGCCGGGCTGGCGGTCTTGTGGGTCCAGGGTGATGGCACAACGGCCGTGGTTGTTGACGTTGACCATGTGCGAGAGCGGCGCGTCCAGCGCCACCTCGCCATCCACGGTGGCGGTCGCGCGCAGGCGCAGGTCCGATTGCACCTCCACCACGGCCAGCTTGACCGGGCCATCGCCATGCACCTGCAGCACCAGCGCGCCGTTGAACTTGATGTTGGCCTGCATCAGCACGGCGGCGGCCGTCATCTCGCCCAGCAACTCGGTCACGGCGGGTGGGTAGGCCCCGCTTTGCTTGCGGCGCTGCAGCATGTCGCGCCAGGCGTCGTCCAGACGCACCAGCATGCCACGCACCGGCATGCCGTCGAAGATGAATTTGTGGAGTTCTGACACGCGTTGGCCTTCTTTCGCAAAGGGTGGCAAATGGGGTTCAGCCGAGCTTCTTCAAGCCTTTGCGGTAGCGGTCGGCGTTCTCGGTGTAGTGCAACGCGCTGCGCTTGAGGCCCTCGATCTGCTCGGGCGTGAGCTGGCGAACCGCCTTGGCCGGGCTGCCGATGATCATCGAGCCCTCGGGGAATGCCTTGCCTTCGGTCACCAGCGCACCAGCGCCCACCAGGCAGTGTTTGCCAATCTTGGCGCCATTGAGCACCACCGCACCGATGCCGATCAGCGATTCGTCGCCGATGGTGCAGCCGTGCAGCATGACCTGGTGGCCCACCGTCACACGTTCGCCGATCACGAGCGGAAAACCGTGGTCGGCGTGCAGCACGCTGGCGTCCTGGATGTTGCTGCCCGCGCCCACGGTGATGGTTTCGGTATCGCCACGGATCACCGCGCCAAACCACACGCTGCTGCCCTCGGCCAAGCTCACGTTGCCCATCACCTGTGCGCTGTCGGCCACCCAGGCCGACGCCGCCACCTGCGGGGCCACACCATCGAGTTCGTAAATCGCCATCGCTGCCCTTGTCTGTGCGGGTGAAAACCTAGAATTGTAGGGATGAGTGCCCCCGCCGACATCCGCCAGCGCGCCTTGGCCGCCCTGTGCGACAACGATCCCAAGCAAAAAGTCGATGCGGTGCATGCGCTCTGGCTCGACCTGCCCCTGGCGCCGCTGGACGCATCGGCCACGCTGACCCCCGCCGCCGCCCTGCCCGGGCGCCCTGCCCGCCCGCGGCTGCTGCCACCCATGCAGGTGCCCACGCGCAGCCCCTTCACGCCCGAAGGCCTGGCGGCGCTGCTGCACGCCATCACACACATCGAGTTCAACGCCATCAACCTCGCGCTGGACGCGGCCTGGCGCTTCCCCGGCATGCCAGCCGAGTTTTACCGCGACTGGCTGCGCGTGGCCGACGAGGAGGCCACCCACTTCGGCCTGCTGCGCGACCACCTGTTGAGCCTGGGCCACGCCTATGGCGATTTCGACGCACACGACGGCCTGTGGACCATGTGCGTGAAAACGCAGGACGACATCACCGCACGCATGGCCCTGGTGCCGCGCACCCTGGAGGCACGCGGGCTGGACGCCACGCCACAAATCCAGGCCAAGCTGCGCAAAGCCGGCACACCGGACGCGCTGAAGGCGGTGGACATCCTGGACATCATCCTGCGCGACGAGATTGGCCACGTGGCCATCGGCAACCGTTGGTACGGGTGGTTGTGCGCGCAACAAGGGCTGGACGCCATCGCCCACTACCGCGTGCTGGTGCGTCGCCACGAGGCGCCCCGCCTGCGCCCGCCCTTCAACGAAGCGGCGCGCCGCCAAGCGGGCTTCAGCACCGAAGAGCTGGACTACCTGCTTGGCGCCTGACAAAGCCGCCACAAAATTGTCAGCCAACGTACAGTTTGGCGTCAGTCCAGGGTAATCCCGCAGGCCTACATTCCCCCAACTCCTGCGAGGGCTTGGTGCCTGTCACTTGACACGCGTGATGGCAATCACTTCGGGACAGGAGCCATCCATCTGTCTGAGGGGAGAACACTCATGGAAACCACGTTGGCGGACAAAATCGCCGCGCACCCGAAATACCGGGAACTCAAGGCCAAGCGTTCGAGCTTCGGCTGGACACTCACCATCCTGATGATGATCGTGTACTACGGCTTCATCCTGCTGGTGGCCTTCAACAAGCCCTTTCTGCTGCAGAAGCTGGGCAGCGGCGTCATGACCCTGGGCATGCCCATCGGCCTGGGCGTGATCATTTTCACCATCGTCATCACCGGCATTTACGTGCGCCGCGCGAACAGCGAGTTCGACGACCTGACAGAAGAAATCAAAAAGGCGGTGTTGTGATGAATCCGATGTTCAAACGTTCGTTTGCGCTGCTCGCGCTTCTGGCCGCAGCAGGTGCCGCGCTGGCCGCTGGTGCCGACCTGGGCCAGGCCGAAAAACAGGCCACCAACTGGACCGCCATCGGCATGTTCGGCGCCTTCGTGGCCGCCACCATGTTCATCACCAAATGGGCCGCCGCCAAAACGCGCTCGGCCGCCGACTTCTACACCGGCGGTGGTGGCATCACCGGGTTCCAGAACGGTCTGGCCATTGCCGGCGACTACATGTCGGCCGCGTCCTTCCTGGGTATTTCCGCAGCGGTGATGGCCTCGGGCTTTGACGGCCTGATCTACTCCATCGGCTTCCTGGTGGGCTGGCCCGTGGTCACCTTCCTGATGGCCGAGCGCCTGCGCAACCTGGGCAAGTTCACCTTCGCCGACGTCGCCGCCTTCCGCTTCAGCCAGACCCCCATCCGCGTCTTCGCCGCGTCGGGCACGCTGGTGGTGGTGGCCTTCTACCTGATCGCACAAATGGTCGGTGCCGGCCAGCTCATCAAGCTGCTGTTCGGTCTGGAGTACTACATCGCCGTCATCATCGTGGGCGCGCTCATGATGGTCTACGTGCTGTTCGGCGGCATGACCGCCACCACCTGGGTGCAAATCATCAAGGCCTGCCTCCTGCTGGGCGGTGCGTCCTTCATGGCCTTCATGGTGATGTGGAACTTCGGTTTCAGCCCCGAAGCCATGTTCGCCAAAGCGGTGGAAATCAAGACCGGCCTGGCCTCGGCTGCGGGCAAGTCGCCCGAGGAAGCGGCTGCCACGGGTTTCTCCATCATGGGCCCGGGCAACTTCGTGAAAGACCCGATCTCGGCCATCAGCTTCGGCATGGCCCTGATGTTCGGCACCGCCGGCCTGCCCCACATCCTGATGCGCTTCTTCACGGTGCCCAACGCCAAGGAAGCGCGCAAGTCGGTGTTGTGGGCCACCACCTGGATCGGCTACTTCTACATCCTGACCTTCATCATCGGCTTCGGCGCCATCACCTTCGTGCTGACCAACCCGCAGTTCCTCGACGCCAAGGGCGGCCTGATCGGCGGCGGCAACATGGCCGCCATCCACCTGGCCAACGCCGTGGGCGGCAACGTGTTCCTGGGCTTCATCTCGGCCGTGGCCTTCGCCACCATCCTGGCCGTGGTGGCCGGTCTCACGCTTTCGGGCGCATCGGCCGTGTCGCACGACATCTACGCCACCGTGATCAAGAAGGGCAAGGCCGACAGCGCCTCCGAACTCAAGGTCTCGCGCATCACCACCATCGCGCTGGGCATCATCGCCGTCACGCTGGGCATCGCCTTCGAGAAGCAGAACATCGCCTTCATGGTGTCGCTGGCCTTCGCCATCGCCGCTTCGGCCAATTTCCCCGTGCTCTTCATGAGCGTGTTGTGGAAGGGTTGCACCACACGCGGCGCGGTGGTCGGCGGCTTCCTGGGCCTGATCTCCTCGGTGGTGCTGACCGTGTTGTCGGCCTCGGTGTGGGAAGCCGTGCTGGGCAACGCCAAAGGCAGCGCGCCCTTCCCCTACACCTCGCCCGCCCTGTTCTCCATGACCATCGGTTTTGTGGGCATCTGGCTGTTCTCGGTGTTGGACAACAGCAAGCGCGCCCAGATCGACAAGGCTGGGTTCCTGGCGCAGCAAGTGCGTTCTGAAACCGGCATCGGTGCTTCCGGCGCCTCGGGGCACTGAAAGCTCCCCCCCGTCGCTTGCCCACTACGTGTGGCCGCATCCCCCCTCAGGGGGCGACACCAGCCGTCCGGCAAAGCCGGCCCGGCGGTGTCCTGCGGTCATACGGGGACGCGGCGCTCTGGCCCGTCGATAATTGGGGATGACCGTTTCCTCCCCGACCGATTTCGCCTCCCTGCCCCTGTCACCGGCCACCCTGGCCAACCTGGTGACCCTGGGTTACCAGCAGATGACGCCCATCCAGGCGGCCAGCCTGCCGGCCGCCCTGCTGGGCAAGGACATCATCGCGCAAGCCAAAACCGGCAGCGGCAAAACCGCTGCCTTTGCGCTCACCCTGCTGGCCAACCTCAATCCCCGCCGATTTGCGGTGCAGAGCCTGGTGTTGTGCCCCACGCGTGAGTTGGCCGACCAAGTGACCCTGGAGGTCCGCCGCCTGGCGCGTGCCGACGACAACATCAAGGTCGTCACCCTGTGTGGTGGCGTGCCGCTGCGCGGCCAGCTGGCCACGCTGGAGCACGGCGCCCACATCGTGGTGGGCACACCCGGGCGGGTGATGGACCACCTGGAACGCCAGAGCCTGCAACTCGACGCCATGAACACCCTGGTGCTGGACGAAGCCGACCGCATGTTGGACATGGGTTTCTTCGACGACATTGTGAAAGTGGCCCGGCAGTGCCCCAAGGAACGCCAGACCCTGCTGTTCTCGGCCACCTACCCCGAAGGCATCGCCAAGCTGGCCGCGCAGTTCATGCGCGAACCGCTGACCGTGACGGTGGAAGCCCAGCACAGCGGTGGCCAGATCGAGCAGCGCTGGTACGAGGTGAAGGACAAAGACCGCCTGCACGCCGTCGGCCAATTGCTGATGCACTTCCGCCCGGCCAGCACCCTGGCCTTTTGCAACACCAAGGTCCAGTGCCGCGACCTGGTGGACGTGCTGCACGCGCAAGGCATCAGCGCGCTGGCCTTGCACGGCGACCTGGAGCAGCGCGACCGCGACCAGGTGCTGGTGCGTTTTGCCAACCGCAGCTGCTCGGTGCTGGTGGCCACCGACGTGGCCGCGCGTGGGCTGGACATTGCGAGCCTCGCCGCCGTCATCAACGTGGACGTGACGCCCGACCCCGAGGTGCACATCCACCGCATTGGCCGCACCGGGCGTGCGGGCGAAAGTGGCCTGGCGCTCAACCTGGCAAGCCTTGATGAGATGGGTTCGGTGGGCCGCATTGAACAACTGCAGAAGCAAGAGTCGGTGTGGCACCCGCTGGATGAGCTCAAGCCCACGGGCAGCGGGCCGCTGCTGGCGCCCATGGTCACCCTGCACATCCAGGGTGGGCGCAAGGAAAAAATCCGCCCCGGCGACGTGCTGGGCGCACTCACCGCCGACCTGGGCTACACCCGCGAACAGGTGGGCAAAATCAACGTCAACGAGTGGTCCACCTACATCGCGGTGGACCGCGCCATCGCCGAGCAGGTGGCGAACCGGCTCAGCCGCATCAAGGGCAAAAACGTCAAGGCTCGCCTGCTCGAAGACTGAAGACCCACCCATTCACCACATCGACATCCACACACAAAGGTACGCAGCATGGGCGCGCAATGGAAAGCGAAACACAAGGACCTGGCGGCCAACGCCAAGGGGCGCTTGTTCGGCAAACTGGTCAAGGACATCATGATCGCGGCGCGCGATGGCGCCGACCCCAACGCCAACGCGCGCCTGCGCCTGGCGGTGGAGCAGGCCCGCAAGGCGTCCATGCCCAAAGACACGCTGGACCGCGCGATCAAGAAAGGCGCGGGCCTCAGCGGTGAAGTCGTGCATTTCGAGCATGTGATCTACGAAGGGTTTGCCCCGCACCGCGTGCCGGTGATGGTGGAATGCCAGACCGACAACGTGAACCGCGCCGCCTCCGAGATGCGGGTGCTGTTCCGCAAGGGCCAACTGGGCACCTCGGGTTCTGTCGCCTGGGATTTTGACCACGTGGGCCTGATCGAAGCCGAACCGGCCACGCCCGGCGCCGACCCCGAACTGGCCGCGATCGAGGCCGGCGCGCAGGACTTCGAGCCCGCCGATGAGGACGGTGCGACCCTGTTCATCACCGCGCCCACCGACCTCGATCTGGTGGGCCGCGCCCTGCCCGCCCATGGCTTCAAGTTGCTGTCGTCCAAGCTGGGCTACCGGCCCAAGAACCCGGTCAGCGCCGCCAGCCTCACGCCTGCGCAACTGGACGAGGTGGAAAGTTTCCTGGCGGCGCTGGACGCCAACGAAGATGTGCAAAACGTCTTCGCAGGCTTGGGCGAATAAGGGCGCCGAAGGGTTGTGGGCGTGAACACCGTCCGCCTGACGCTGCGCACCTGGCTGTTGTTGTTGGCCGGCTTGAGCACGCTGCCTTTGCTGGTGCTGGCCGCGTCGGTGTTGTGGTCGTACAAAAACGACCAGCAACGGGTGCTTCAAGAGCGCCTGAAAACCCGCACCGAGGTGTTGGCGCAATCGGTGGGCGAACGCATCAAAACCGCAGTGGGCACGCTGCAGGGGGTGGCGGAATCGAACGCGGCCATGGCGCTGGACGTGCCATCGCTCTACGCGCACGCGCGGCGGCTTGTTGCCCACAACCCAGATTTCCGTGCCATCACGCTGGCAGACAACCAGGGGCGGCTGCTGTTCCTGACCTCGCTGCCGCTGGGCGCGCCCGTGCGCTCGCTCAACGCGCCGGAACGGGTCACCGAAGCACTGCTCACGCAAAGCCCCAACGTTTCCGGCCCGTTCGCGTCACCGCTCGGGCCTGCCGAAAAAGTAGTGGCCGTGACGGTGCCCATCGTGCGCGGCGAGGTGGCCACACACGCGCTGCGCATGATCCTGACGAGCGAGTCCATCAGCGACATGATCGACGAGCGCCGACTCCCTGCTCAGTGGGTGGCCGGTATCGCCGACCGCAACGGCACGGTGGTGGCACGCAGCCGCGCCGCCGAGCGCTACGTGGGGCAGCCGGTCAACGGCGAATTCACAGCGGCCGTGACGGGCAAGCTGCCGCAGCCGTTTGAAGGCACCACGCTGGACGGCGTCAAGACCATCAACCACGTCTTGCCCGTTTTTGGCGTCGACTGGTATCTGGGCGTGGGCGTGCCCACATCGGTGCTGAACGCCCCCGTCACCGACATGCTCTCGCGCATTGCGCTGGTCGCGCTGTTGTGGATTTCCCTGTCTGTGGTGGCCACCCGGGCCTTCGCGGGCTACCTGACACGCCAGATGGACACGGTGGTGCGGGTGTTTGGCCGCGACGAACTGAGCTTGCCGGCAGGCCAGTCCATACGCGTGCAGGAGCTGTGGGACATTCTGCAAGGGTTCTGGCAAGCCAAACAGGCCGAATCGGCCGCGCGCAGCGATCTCAGCACCGTGGCGCTGCAACGCGACGAGGTGCAAGACCTCTACGACCGCGCGCCCTGTGGCTACCACTCGCTGGACCACCAAGGCCGCGTGCTGCGCATGAACCAGACCGAACTCGGTTGGTTGGGCCTGAGCCGCGAACAAGCCCTGGGCCGGCCTTTCAGCGATTTCCTCACACCAGAGAGCCAGGCCATTTTCCGAGAGCGTTTCCCGCAGTTCGTGCGCGATGGCAGCATCAAGGACCTGGAGCTGGACATGGTCCGTGGCAGCGGCACGCCCATGCCGGTGCTGGTCAGTGCCACGGCCATCAAGGACGCCCAAGGGCAACTGGTGTCCACCCGGTCCACCGTCTTCGACAACACCGATCAGAAGATGATGGAGGCCCAACTGGAGCGGCTGGCGCGCACCGACGTGTTGACTTCGCTGAGCAACCGGCGCGATTTTTACGAACAGGCCGCCCGCGCCATCGCCCACAGCCGTCGCCACCACACGCCTTTGTCGCTGGTGTTGATGGACATCGACCACTTCAAGAGGATCAACGACACCCACGGCCACGCGGGTGGTGACGTGGTCTTGCGCAAGCTCAGCCACAGCCTGGGCGATGCACTGCGCGAAACCGATGTGCCCGCGCGGCTGGGCGGCGAGGAGTTTGCCGTGCTGATGCCCGCCACCGCGCTGGACCAGGCGCTGGCGGTGGCCGAACGCCTGCGCGACACGCTGGGCCACACGGCCGTCACGCTAGCTGACGGGCAGCAGATCCACTTCACGGTGTCCATGGGCGTGACCGCGTGGCAACCGGCCGACGCCGACATCGACGCCACCCTGCACCGCGCCGACGAGGCGCTGTACCGCGCCAAACACGCGGGGCGCAACCGGGTGGAGCAGGCCTGAAGGCCAAGGTGGTGTAGCCAACGGCGGCCACCGCTGAGGCTGTGTTTACAATGCGCTCGTTGGTGCTCGCGGCCCGCCTCTTGGGCCGCAGTTCAACGGGAAGCTGGGGGGAACCGGCCTGTCACACAGGCCACTCCTAACCAGCGCTGCCCCCGCAACGGTAAGCGGACGGGGTGATCCTCACCCCCGCATCCCTCACTGCCACTGGCCGCCCGCAAGGCGGCTGGGAAGGCGACGGATGTTGCTCCGCCAGCCCGGATACCGGCCAACAAGGGGGTGTCACGCCTGCATCGCAAGCGCGGCACCGTAAGGTCCATTCACCGTCGGGGAAGGCGGTGCGGACATCCTGGCTTGTTCTTGTTCATGAAAACCCGCTCTCTCCGCGCGCACCGTGCCGCGTGGGCCTTGGCCGCCTGTGCCTCGCCGTTGTGCCACGCCCAAACCTCTGTCGAGGTCGTCGCATCCCTGTCCGAAACCCTGGTCACCGCCACCCGCGTTGTGCAGCCGCTGACCGACGTGGTGGCCGACGTCACCCTGATTGACCGCGAGGCGTTGGAACGCAGCGGCGCCACCGGCATTGCCGACGTGCTGGCCCGCCAGCCCGGCATCACCATCGCCCGCAACGGTGGCCCTGGCGCCACCACCAGCGTGTTCGTGCGCGGGGCCGAAAGCCGCTTCACCACCGTGCTGGTGGACGGCGTGCGGGTGGACTCGCAATCCACCGGCGGCGCCACCTGGAACGCCATCCCGCTGGCGCAGATCGATCGCATCGAGATCGTCCGCGGTCCGGCCGCCGCGGTCTACGGCTCCGACGCCCTCGGTGGTGTCATCCAGATCTTCACCCACCGGGGCGAAGCCGGCTTCAACCCGAGCGTGGGCGTGGGGGTGGGCAGCCATGGCACGCGCCAGGTGGAGGCGGGCCTCAGTGGTCGGGAAGGTGCCTTCGACTACGCACTTTCGCTCAGCCGCGACAGCAGCCAGGGCTTCAACGTGCAGCCCAGTGGCAACCCCGACCGCGACGGGTATGAGCATGAGGCCCTCAGTGCGCGTCTGGGCTGGCAGCTCCACCGCGAACACCGGCTGGAAGCCACCACGCTGCACACCCGGCAGGACACGCAATACGACGCGTCCACCCCGGGCCGGGACGACCATGCCTTGCACCGGCTGAACACCCTGGGCCTGCAATGGCTGGCGCAATGGAGCCCCAGCCACAACAGCCGCCTGAGCGTGAGCCGCAGCCGCGACCGCTACGAGACCCGACCTACGCCCTACGTGACCGACACCCACATCACCAGCTACCTGCTGCACAACAGCTGGCAGGCCGGCGGACAACAGTGGTCGGTGGACCTTGAGCGGCGCGAGGATGAGCTGGACAACGCGAGCACCACCCCCACTCGCACCCGCCGTTCGCAGGACGCGCTCGCCATCGGCCACGGCCGCCGCTGGGATGGGCACAGCCTGCAGCTCAACCTGCGCCACGACCAGGACAGCGAGTTCGGCGGCAAAACCACCGGCAGCGCGGCCTACGCCTACGAGCTGTCGCCCCAGTGGCGCGCCAGCGCCTCGGCCGGAACGGCCTTCCGTGTGCCCACGCTGTACCAGCGCTTCAGCATCTACGGCACGCCCGACCTGAAGGCCGAGTCCGGCCGCAACATCGAGTTCGGCCTGAAGCACGACACGCCCACGCGCCACTTCACCGTGGTGGCCTACCGCAACCGGGTGGACAACCTCATCACCTACGTGAGCGGCCCCGGCAGCTGCGTCAACGGCACGGGCAGGCTACCCGGCTGCTACGCCAACACCGCGCGTGCTCAGTACCAGGGCGTCACCTTCAGCGGCGACCAGCGCCTGGGCAACACCGTGCTGCGCGCCTCGCTGGACCTGCTGGACCCGCGCGACCTCGACACCGGCAAACAGCTCGCCCGCCGCGCCCGCCGCCAGGCCACCCTGGGCCTGGACCAGCGGCTGGCCGACTGGCAACTCGGTGCCGAGGTGCAACTGGTGGCCCACCGCTACAACAACGCCACCAACACCCAGCGCCTGGGCGGCTACGGCTTGTTCAACTTGAGCGCCACCAAACCACTGGGCCGCGACTGGCGCCTGATCGCCCGTGTGGACAACCTGGGCGACAAGGCCTTTGAAACGGCGCGTGGCTACGCCACCGCCGGCCGCACGGTCTACCTGGGTCTCAAGTGGGCGCCGCAATGAGCACCGCGCCGGTCTCCTGCCCGGCCGTGCTGGTGGCCGCGCCCGCCTCGGGCCAGGGCAAAACCACCGTGGCCGCCGCCCTGGCACGCCTGCACACGCGCGCTGGGCGCCGCGTGCGCGCCTTCAAGTGTGGGCCCGACTTTCTGGACCCACACTGGCTCACGCTCGCCAGCGGCCACCCGGTGGACAACCTGGACCTCTGGATGACCGGCGAGGCCGGCTGCCGCGCCCGCCTGCACGCCGCCGCCGCTGACGCCGACCTGCTCGTCATCGAAGGTGTGATGGGCCTGTTCGACGGCACGCCCAGCGCGGCCGGCCTGGCCCAACGCTTTGGCCTGCCCGTGCTGGCGGTGATCGACGCCTCGGCCATGGCCGGCACCTTCGGCGCACTGGCGCACGGCCTGCGGCATTACCGCGCCGGCCTGCCCTGGGCCGGCGTGCTGGCCAACCGGGTGGCCAGCGCGGGCCACGCACAGATGCTGGAAGCGGCCCTGCCCACCGACGACAGTGGTTGGCTGGGCGCCGTGCCGCGCGACGCCGCCTTCACCCTGCCCGAACGCCACCTGGGCCTGACCGTGGCCAGCGAACTGCCGGACGCGATGGCCCGCCTGGATGCCGCTGCCGACGCCCTGGCCGCCACCCCACTCGGCCAGATGGACACCGCCGCGCTGGCACGCTGGGCAGTGCCCTTCGAGGCCCCTCCGGCGCACACGCCCACACCCCCGCTGCTGGCCGGCCGCACCATCGCCGTGGCCCGCGACGCCGCCTTTTGTTTCATCTACCCCGCCAACCTGGACACGCTGCGCGCCCTGGGCGCCCAGGTGGTGTTTTTCTCGCCCCTGGCCAACGAGCCCCTGCCCGCCTGCGACGCCGTGTGGCTGCCCGGCGGCTACCCCGAGCTACACGCCCAGACCCTGCAGCACGCCGCCCTGTGCCGCGCCAGCCTGCTGGCCCACGTGGCGGCCCACAAGCCGGTGTGGGCCGAGTGCGGCGGCATGATGGTGCTGTTCGAACTGCTGCTCCAGGTCGACGGCCAAACCCACCCGCAGTGGGGCCTGCTGCCCGGCCAGGTGAGCATGCAAAAGCGGCTGGCGGCGCTGGGCCCGCAGCAGCTCACCCTGCCAGCCGGCACGCTGCGCGGCCACACCTTCCACTACTCGCGGTGCGACACACCTTTGGCGCCCGTGGCCCACACCGAAGCGGTGCGCGGTGGCGTCACGAAACCCGGCGAGGCGGTCTACCAACGGGGCAGCGTGCGCGCGAGCTACTTCCACGCCTGGTTTGCCTCCGCACCTGAGGCCACCGCCAGCTTGTTCATGGAGGCACCGTTGTGAACAGCCCCTTTGCCCGCAGCGAACTCATTCTGGGTGGACAGAAAAGTGGCAAATCGCGCCGCGCCGAAGAACGGGCGCATGCCTGGCTGCAGGGCGACCCCCACCACGAAGCGGTGCTGATTGCGACCGCCAGGCCCTGGGACAACGAGATGCGCGAACGCATCGCCCGCCATCAGCGTGACCGCGCCCAACGTGTGCCTGGCCTGCGCACCGTTGAACATGCCCACGCCTTGGGCGACAAGCTGCTGGCATCGAGCTTGCCACACCGCATGGTGTTGGTGGACTGCCTCACCTTGTGGCTGACCCACCACCTGATGCCGCCGCCCGGCCAAGCGCCCCACACGCCCGAAGCCACACAAGACGAGGTGAACCGGCTGTGCCAGGCCATTGCCTGTGCCTCGGGGCCGGTGGTGCTGGTCGGCAACGAGATCGGACTCGGTGTGATTCCAATGGGCCGCGAGGTGCGCGCCTTTGTGGATGCGCTGGGCCAGTTGAACCAGGCCGTGGCCGCACAGTGCGAACGCGTCACGCTCATGGCCGCCGGACTGCCTTTGACCTTGAAAGGCGCGCCATGAAACGCCTGCTGGTGGCCTGTGTGCTCGTTTGCCTGAACCTGGCAGCACAGGCTTTGGAGGTCACCGACGACCGGGGTGTGGTCGTGCGCTGGAACACCCCGCCACAACGCATCGTCTCTCTGCTGCCCTCGTTGACCGAAAGCCTGTGCGAACTGGGCCAGTGCCACAAACTGGTGGCAGTGGACCGCTATTCCAACTGGCCCGCCCAGATCGCGACGCTGCCCCGCGTGGGCGGCGGGCTGGACCCGAACATCGAGGCCATCGTCGCGCTCAAACCCGACGTGGTGCTGCTGGCCCATTCGTCGCGCGCCATCGCCCGGCTGGAAAGCCTGGGCCTCAAGGTGGTGGCGCTGGAGCCCAAAACCCATGCCGACGTGCAGCGCGTGTTGGGCAAGGTGGCCGCCGTGGCTGGCCTGGACGCCGCCGCCGCGCAGACCGTGTGGCGCCACATCGATGCGGCGGTGTCGGCGGCGGCGCAATCGCTGCCACCGCAGGCGCGGCGCACGCGGGTGTATTTCGAAGTCAACCGCGCACCCTATGCGGCCGGCACCTCGTCCTTCATCGGCGAAACCCTCACGCGCCTGGGCGTGGCCAACATCGTGCCGGCCGCGCTGGGGCCCTTTCCCAAACTCAATCCCGAGTTTGTGGTGCGGGCCAACCCCGACCTCATCATGGTGGGCGCCCGCAACGCCGAGGGCCTGACCGCGCGCCCCGGCTGGCACACCGTGCGTGCGGTGCGAGAGCGGCGCCTGTGCATCTTTCCCAACGAGGCGTCGGACGTGCTGGTGCGCCCCGGCCCCCGCATGGCCGAAGCCGCGCGGCTGATGGCGCAATGCCTACAGGAGAAAGCGCCATGAGCACCGCTGCACTGGATGTGCGCCTGCCGCGACCAGCCCGCCAGCACCCGATCGGGCTGGCCGTGGTCTTGCTGCTGTGCGCTGTGTTGCTGGCGCTGCTGGGCCTGGGCGTGGGCAGCACCGGGCTGCAAAGCCTGCGCGCGCTGATGGCCGACCCCACGGCCACCGCCATCGTGTGGGAGATACGCGCCCCGCGCACGCTGGGCGCGTGCCTCACCGGCGCGCTGCTGGGCCTGGCGGGCGCCATCGCGCAGGGCCT
Organism: Hydrogenophaga atypica; assembly: GCF_042665215.1. Lineage (NCBI taxonomy): Bacteria > Pseudomonadati > Pseudomonadota > Betaproteobacteria > Burkholderiales > Comamonadaceae > Hydrogenophaga > Hydrogenophaga atypica. The sequence continues at coordinate 63,264 of NZ_JBHTCA010000009.1, read as the reverse complement.
GTTCCGCAACCCCCTGGCCGACCCCTTTTTGATGGGCAGCGCCTCGGGCGCCTCGCTGGGCGTGGCCTTGTGCCTGGCCCTGTTGGGCACCACATCCGTGGCTGCGCCGTGGCTGCTGCGCCTGGGCCTAACGGGTGCCGCATTTTTGGGTGCCATGGCCGCTGTGGCGCTCACGCTCGCCCTGGCGCGTGGCGTGACCCACACCCTGCGCCTGCTGCTGGCCGGTGTGGTGGTGGGCGTGGTGTTGGGCGCACTCACCTCGCTCATCACGCTGGCCGTGCCCGAGGTGTTGCAGGCCATGCAGGCCTTTTTGCTGGGCTCCACCGGCTACCTGGGCTGGCCCGCGTGTGCGTTGATGGCCGGCGTGGCCGCGCCCTGTGTTGTGGTGGCCTGGGGCCTGTCGCGGGTGCTCGACGGACTGGCGTTGGGCGAGGCCACCGCCCAGAGCCTGGGGCTGCCACTGCTGCCGCTGCGCGTTGCGCTCGTGGCCATCATGGCCCTGGCCACCGGCACCGCCGTGGCCCAGGCTGGCCTGATCGCCTTCGTTGGTCTGGCCGCGCCACACCTGGTGCGCGGGGCCGTCAAAACCACCCACGCCTGGCTGTTGCCGTTGGCTACGCTCATGGGTGCGGTGCTGCTCATGGCCGCCGACCTGTTGGCGCGTGGTGCGCTGGCACCACAAGAACTGCCCGTGGGCGTGGTGACCTCCATTCTGGGCGGAAGCTACCTGCTGTGGCTCATGCACCGCCGTGCCGGCTGATCTGATGCTCACCCCGCCCGCCCTTCGAGCCACGGAGCTGAGCGTCTCGCTAGGCAGCGGCCCCTCGCGCCGCCAGGTGCTGTCCGGCCTCAACCTCACGCTGCGCGCCGGCGCCTGGACCGCGATCGTCGGGCCCAATGGCGCCGGCAAGTCCACCCTTCTCAAGGCGCTCGCACAAGTCGTCCCTCATCAGGGCCAGGTGGCATTGCTGGGCGAGCCGATGGCCGGCCTGGGCGCACGCGAGCGCGCCCGCCGCCTGGCCTGGCTGGCCCAGAGTGGCGCCGGTGAAACCAGCGCCGACGACCTCACGGTCTATGACGTGGCCCTGCTCGGCCGCCTGCCCCACCAGGCCTGGCTGGCGCCGCCCAGCGCCGCCGACCACGCCGCCGTGGAAACCGCGCTGCGCCAGTCCCAGGCCTGGGACTGGCGCACCCGTGCGCTGGGCGAACTGTCGGGCGGTGAGCGCCAGCGTGTTTTGCTGGCGCGCCTGCTGGCGGTGCAGGCTCCGGTGATGCTGATGGACGAACCATTGGCCAACCTCGACCCGCCCCACCAGGCCGACTGGATTGCCCTGGTGCGCGCGCTGGTGGCCGAAGGCCACACCGTGGTCAGCGTATTGCATGAGATCACCCTGGCCCTGATGGCCGACGAGCTGGTGGTGATGCGCCAGGGCCACATCGATTACGTCGGCCCGGCTCACGATCTGGTCGCGCACCGCTGCCTCGAAACCGTTTTTGACCACCGCATCGCCATCCACCCCCTGAACCACCAATGGGTGGCACTGCCACGCTGACCGGAGACACCATGCAACTCGAATCACCGCCCACCGAAAAACGCTACGACAAACCCGAGGGCGAACGCCGTGGCCTGGTCATCGTCCACACCGGCGACGGCAAGGGCAAAAGCACGGCCGCTTTCGGTCTCGCACTGCGCGCCTTTGGCCGCACCCATGTGCACCACAAGCAGGTGCGCATTTTCCAGTTTATGAAGGTTCCTTCTGCCCGTTTTGGCGAGCACCGCATGTTCGAACAGTTGGGCTTGCGCATCGAAGGGTTGGGCGACGGCTTCAGCTGGAAAAGCCAGGACCTGGAGCACTCCGCCCAACTGGCGCGCGACGGCTGGCTCAAGGCGCGCGAAGCCATTCTCAGCGGCGAGTGCTTCATGGTCACACTCGACGAACTGACCTACCCACTCATCTATGGCTGGCTGCCGCTGGACGACGTGCTCGACACCCTGCGCCAGCGCCCGCGCCATGTGCATGTGGTCATCACCGGCCGCCGCTGCCCGCCCGAAATCATCGAACTGGCCGACACCGTGACCGAGATGACGCTGGTCAAACACGCCTTCAAGGCGGGCATTCCGGCGCAACGTGGCATTGAGGACTGATGGCGGTCACCGCCCTGGCCATCCTCGTTGCACTGGCGGTGGACCGCCTGTTCGGCGAACCGCCCGCGCACTGGCACCCGGTGGTGGCCATGGGCCGTTACCTGGGCTGCACAGGCGCGCGTGTTGCGCCCACAACAGGCCAAACCCACCGGCCCTGGCGGGTGTTCCTGCTGGGCGCGCTGGCCTGGGCGCTCGGTGCCACGCTGGTGGTGGTGCTTGCAGCGGGTGTTGTGATGCTGGTGCGTGAGGCGCCGCCCCTGTGGCAATCCCTGCTGCTGGGCCTGCTGCTCAAGCCCTTGCTGGCCTGGCGCCTGCTGCACGAGGAGGTGTGGGCCGTGGAAACCGCGCTGGCTCAATCGCTGGACGCTGGTCGCGCACGCCTGGCCTGGTTGGTGAGCCGCGACGTGACAGCACTGACCGACGCCGAGGTGCGCGAAAGCGCCATCGAATCGCTGGCCGAAAACCTCAACGACTCGGTGGTGGCGCCACTCTTCTGGTTTGTGATTGGCGGCCTGCCGGGCGCGGCGTTGTACCGCTTCGCCAACACCGCCGACGCGATGTGGGGCTACCGGGAGGAACGCCAGGGCCGCGACTGGACCTGGGCCGGCAAATGGGCGGCGCGGGCCGATGATGTGTTGTCGTGGGTGCCAGCCCGCCTGACCGCGTTGCTGCTCGTGCTGTGGCGGCCGTGGCGCATGTGGTGGCACCTGCCACGCGAAGCCCGCCTCACGCCATCGCCCAACAGCGGCTGGCCCATGGCCGCCATGGCACTCAGTCTGGGCGTGCGCCTGGGCAAACCTGGCGTGTACACCTTGAACGCTGAGGGCCGCGCGCCTGGGGCCGCCGACACAGAACCGGCCATCCTCCGTGCCACACGCGCCGTGCAAACGGTGTGCGCGGGCGCCCTGCTGTGCCTGGTGTGGGAAGGCTTGCAATGAACCGCCACCACGGTGGCCCCGACGCGGCCGGCGTGCCACGTTGGGACTTCTCCACCAACAGCAATGCCTGTGGCCCCTGCCCCACCGCGCTGGCGGCGGTGCAGGCGGCCGACGCCACGCGCTACCCCGACCCGGCGTACACCGAACTGCGCACGGCGCTGGCCCAGTTCCACGGTGTGGCCGAAGCGCGCATCGTGCCGGGCAGCAGCAGCAGCGAACTCATTGCCCGCCTGACGGCCTGGGTGGCGCGTGGTGGTGGCCGCACGGTGTGGTTGCCAACCGAGGCCTACGGCGACTACGCCCATGCGGCCGCGCAGTGGCGATTGACACGCGTAGCGACACCGACGCAAGCCGATCTGGCCTGGTGCTGTACGCCCAGCAGCCCGCGTGGTGTGGCAGAACCCACGCCCTGGGCCGACCTGCGCCAGGCCCGTGTGCTCGCGCTCGATCGCGCCTACGAACCCCTGCGCCTGAGCGAGTCGCCGCCATCCGCCGCATGCTGCGACGACGCCTGGCAGCTGTGGTCGCCCAACAAGGCACTGGGGCTGACGGGCGTGCGCGGCGCCTACGCCATCGCGCCCGCGGGGGCCACGGCGCAAGCGGCAGAACTGATGGACATGGCCGCATCCTGGCCACTCGGCGCGCACGCCGTGGCCCAGCTGACGGCCTGGACACGCACCGACACCCAGCGCTGGCTGCACAACAGCCGCGCGCAACTCCGTGTGTGGAAGGGGGAGCAGATCGCCATGCTGCAAAGCCTGGGCTGGACCTGCCTGCCCAGCGACACACCCTACTTCTGCGCCCAGCCGCCTCAGGCCCTGGACGGTGACGCGCTGCGCCGCCAGGGCATCAAGCTGCGGCCCACCGACAACATGGGCCTGGCCGCCCACTGGCGGCTCAGCGTCCAGCCCCCCGCCGCGCAAGCGGCACTTCATCAAGCCCTGCTGCAACACCCATGAACCTCGCCCAACAACTCCAGGCCTGCCTGGACAACAAAACCAAACCCGTGGGCTCGCTCGGCCGCCTCGAATCTCTGGCGCTGCGCCTGGGGCTCATCCTTCAAAGCACCATGCCCGAACTGCGCGCGCCACAGATGCTGGTGTGCGCGGGCGACCACGGCCTGGCCGCGCGTGGCGTCTCGGCCTACCCCAGCGACGTCACCTGGCAGATGGTGGAAAACTTCCTGGCCGGTGGCGCGGCGGTGAGCGTGCTCGCGCGCCAGCACGGCATTGCCCTCACCGTGGTGGACTGCGGCGTGCGACACGATTTCGCGCCCCGCCCCGGTCTGCTCGTGCGCAAGATCGCGCCGGGCACCGCCGACGCGCTGGACGGCCCCGCCATGACCGACGCGCAGTGCCAAACCGCCCTGGCCAATGGCCGCGCCGTGGTGCAAGGCCTGCCGGGTAACGCGCTGCTCTTGGGCGAAATGGGCATAGGCAACACCTCGGCCGCGTCGCTGCTGCTGGCCCGCCTGGGCGGGCTGGACATCACGGACGTGACAGGCGCCGGCACCGGGCTGGACGCGCCCGGCGTGCAACGCAAGATCGCCGTGCTGCGCCAAGTGCTGGCGCGCCACGCCACCGCCACCGCGCCGCTGCAGGCGCTGGCCGCCTTCGGTGGTTTCGAGCTCGCCACCCTGGTGGGCGCCGTGTTGCAGGCCACACAGGAACACCGCGTCATCGTCGTCGATGGTTTCATCGCCAGCGCCGCCGTGCTGGTGGCCAGCCGGCTGGATACCACGGTGCTGGACCACTGCGTCTTCGCCCACCGCTCCGGCGAGCCCGGCCATGCCCTCATGCTGGCCCTGCTGCGCGCCGAACCGCTGCTGGACCTGGGCCTGCGCCTGGGCGAAGGTTCGGGCGCGGCCCTGGCCTGGCCGCTGCTGGTGTCGGCCTGTGCCATCCTGCGCGAGATGGCCAGTTTCGAGGCGGCTGGCGTGGCGCGCGCGGCCACCGAGGTGCAGCCCACGTGACACAAGCGGTGCGTCATTTCCTGCTCGCCCTGCAGTTCTTCACCCGCATCCCGGTGACGGGGCGGCTGGCGGCCTGGGTGGGCTACAGCCCGGCCATGCTGCGGGCCAGCGCGGTGCACTTTCCCGGGGTGGGCTGGGTGGTGGGCATGCTCAGCAGCGCGGTGTTTTGGGGGTTGTGCTGGACTTTGCCGCCGCTGCCCGCAGCACCTTGGGTGGCAGCGGCACTGAGCACGGTGTTCAGCGTGCTGCTGACGGGGGCCTTCCACGAAGACGGCCTGGCCGACCTGGCCGATGGCCTGGGCGGCAGCCTGGACCGCGAGCGCGCGCTGGACATCATGAAGGACTCGCGCATCGGCAGCTACGGTGCGCTGGCCCTGGTGCTGGCCGGCGCCACCAAACTGGGCCTGCTGGCGCTGATCGCCCAGCACAGCGTGGCGCTGGCCGGCGCGGCGCTGTTCGGTGCCCACGTGCTCTCCCGCCTGCTGCCGCTGTGGACCGTGTACCGCTTGCCACATGTGGGGGACACCTCACGCTCCAAGTCCAAACCGCTGGCCGATGCCCTGGGTGGCTGGGCCCTGCTGCGCGCCAGCCTGTGGTGGTGGCCCGCACTCGCGGTGCTGTACGCACGCTTGCCGCAGGCGCCCTGGTGGCTGGCCATGCTCGGGGCCATGCTGGGCATGGCGTGGGTGCACCGGCTGCTGCACCGCCGCCTAGGCGGCTTCACCGGTGACGGGCTGGGCACCGCCCAGCAGGTGAGCGAGGCAGGCTTCTACTTGGGCCTGGCACTGGGTTTGGCGGCATGAAGCTGTGGCTGCTGCGCCATGCCCGCGTGTTGGCTGCACCCGGCCTGTGCTACGGCGCCAGCGACCTGCCCGCTGACCCCGAGGCCACACACGCCGCCGCACAGGCCGCTGCAGCCGTGTTGCCCGCCGGCCTGCCGGTGTGGGTGTCGGGACTGCAGCGGGCGCAACAGTTGGCGCACGACCTGCACACGCTGCGCCCCGACCTGGGCGCGCCCCGCCGCGACCCGCACCTCAACGAAATGGACTTTGGCTGCTGGGAAGGGCACACCTGGGCCCACCTCCCACGCACTGCGGTGGACGCCTGGACCGCCGACTTCGCCCACCACCGATTTGGTGGCGCGGAGAGCACCCAGCAGGTGATTGACCGTGTGGCCGCCGCGCTGGCGGACCTCGTCGCCCAGGTGGGCCAGGACGGCGAGGCCCTGTGGGTCACGCACGCGGGTGTGGCGAAGGCGGTGATGTTCCTGAAGGCGCAAGGCGCGAGGCCCATTCGGTCGGCGGCCGAATGGCCGACAACAGGCATCGGCCACGGCGAGTTGTTGTCGGTGGTTTGGTTATAGTAAATAACCAAATCACCCCCGCCGGAGACGCGCATGGACCACCAGAACCTGATCGCCATCGACATCCACACCCACGCCGAGGTGAGTTGCTGGAACCCCTTCGACAACTACGGCGAGGAATACGACCGCGCGGCGGACAAGTATTTCGGCAGCAACCGCCGGCCCACCATCGCAGAAACCATTGCCTACTACCGCGAGCGCAAGATCGGGCTGGTGATGTTCACGGTGGACAGCGAGTCCAAGCTGGGCCGCCGACGCATCCCCAACGAGGAGATTGCCCAGGCCGCGCGCGAGAACAGCGACATGATGATGGCCTTCGCCAGCATCGACCCGCACAAGGGCAAGATGGGCGCGCGCGAGGCCGAGCGGCTGATCAAGGAAGAAGGCGTCAGGGGCTTCAAGTTCCACCCCACGGTGCAGGGCTACCACCCCTACGACAAGATGGCCTGGCCGATCTACGAGGTCATCAACGCCCACAAGCTGCCTGCCATTTTCCATACCGGGCACAGCGGCATCGGCAGTGGCATGCGCTGCGGAGGCGGCCTGCGGCTGGAGTACAGCAACCCCATGCACCTGGACGACGTGGCGATCGACTTCCCCGACATGCAGATCGTCATGGCCCACCCGAGCTTTCCATGGCAGGACGAGGCCCTGAGTGTGGCCACCCATAAACCCAACGTGTGGATCGACCTGTCGGGCTGGAGCCCCAAGTATTTCCCGAAGCAGTTGGTGCAGTACGCCAACACGCTGCTGAAAGACCGCATCCTGTTCGGCAGCGACTACCCACTCATCACGCCCGAGCGCTGGATGAAGGACTTCGAGGTGGCGGGCTTCAAACCCGAGGTGATGCCGGGCATCCTCAAGGGCAACGCGGTGCGCTTGCTGGGATTGGGGTAAGGCCAGTTCACTGCGAACTGGTCCGATCCCATCAGGTGATCGCCTGAATGCCGTTTTTTTCCACCACCGTCAACAGGCGCAGTGCCGGTCCGCCAGGCTGCTTCACGCCACGCTCCCAGTCGGAAATCAGGTTTTTGCTCACGTTGAGATACAGAGCAAAAACGGGTTGCGACAAATGCTCCCGCTCGCGCAGCGCACGGATGCGATCGGGTGGCATGGGCAGCGCCGGTGTCAGGCAGCTTTCATCGAACTCGCGCATGGTCTGCTTGCCAATGGCACCGACCTCATGCAAGGCCTCCATCGTTTCATGGATGGCCGCAAAAGCATCACTGCGGTATTTTTTCACCATGGTCGTGCACCTCTGAAAATTGCCCTCTACCGATCAGCTCGGCCAACTGCCCATCCGACAGCCCGAGCACGTGGCCTGCCGCCTTCCTGAACAAGGCCATCTCGTCGCTGCCAATGTTGCTGCGATCGCTCTTGGCAAACCCATAGACGAAAAATGCACGCTCTGCTGCGCGGAACAAGATGATGGTACGGAACCCGCCTGACTTGCCGTGCCCGGGCCGCGCTACGCGCTGCTTGATGACACAAGCACCCAAGTCCGCATCGATCAGGCCGCGTTCGGCGTGCTCAACCGCCTCCCAAAGCGCCTTGTCCAATATCCCTTGCTTGCGGGCAAATCGGTCGAACCACGCGTTCTTGAATACCCGCACGTCGCTGCGCCTCTCCCATTTTTATATCACACTAAGTATGACATAAAGGAAGGCTTCGGGCAAGACACGTAGAAAAACAATGCCACACTGAGGGTGGCTTCATCCAGCGGCGTTGACTGTTCAGGAGCTGAACAGGAAGTTCATCACGTCGCCGTCCTTGACGACGTACTCCTTGCCTTCGGCGCGCATCTTGCCCGCGTCCTTGGCGCCCTGCTCACCCTTGTAAGTGATGAAGTCGTCGAACGAGATGGTCTGGGCGCGGATGTAGCCCTTCTCGAAGTCGGTGTGGATCACGCCGGCTGCCTGTGGGCCGGTGTCGCCGACGTGGATGGTCCAGGCGCGGACCTCCTTCACACCGGCGGTGAAGTAGGTCTGCAGGCCCAGCAGGGTGTAGGCGGCGCGGATCAGGCGGTTCAGGCCAGGTTCGTCCTGGCCCAGTTCCTTCAGGAATTCGAGGCGGTCGGCGTCGTCCATCTCGGAGAGTTCGGCCTCGATCTTGGCGCAGATGGCCACCACGGGCGCGTTCTGCTTCTCAGCAAAAGCCTTCAAGCGGTCCAACAACGGGTTGTTCTCGAAACCGTCTTCCGACACGTTCGCCACAAACATCGCTGGCTTGGCGGTGATCAGGAAAAACTGCTTGAGCTGGGCCAGTTCTTCCTTGCCAAAGTCAATGGTGCGCACCGGCTGGGTGTCGTTGAGCGCGGTCTGGCACTTTTCCAGAATGGCCAGCTGTTTGACGGCTTCCTTGTCACCGGCGCGGGCCACCTTGCTGACGCGGTGGATGGCTTTTTCCACGGCGGCCAGGTCGGCCAGGCACAGCTCGGTCTGGATGACTTCGATATCGGCGATCGGATCCACCTTGTTGGCCACGTGGATCACGTTGGGGTCTTCGAAGCAGCGCACCACGTTGACGATGGCGTCGGTTTCGCGGATGTGGGCCAGGAACTTGTTGCCCAGGCCTTCGCCGTTGCTGGCACCGGCCACCAGGCCGGCGATGTCCACAAACTCCACGATGGCCGGCACCACGCGCTCGGGGCCGACAATTTCGGACAGCTGCGCCAGACGCGGATCGGGCACCTCCACCACGCCGGTGTTGGGCTCGATGGTGCAGAAGGGGTAGTTCTCGGCCGCGATGCCGGCCTTGGTCAGGGCGTTGAACAGGGTGGATTTGCCGACGTTGGGCAAACCAACGATGCCGCACTTGAGACTCATGGGGTTTCCTTGTAGCGCGCCAGGCAGAATGCGCAAGCGCTGCCCGCTCAGGGCGGGATCAAACGGCTTCGGATTGTACCGGCCGCCCCGGGGCGGCTGTATCCCAGTACCCAAACCCGTGACCCCGCATGAATGGCGCTTCTTGCCAACTTGGCGGCGGCGGGACGCTCAAGGCCAACCGGTCAACTACGGAACAAGGTGAAACCGGCCTCGCGGCGCCGAATGCGCCAGCCCTCAGACGTCTTCACCAGCAAGTCGCGAAACTCACCGACCTGCTGCTGCGGGTCGGCTGGGCGCCCGCGCTGCGTGGCAGCATCGCTGTGCCGTCCACTCCACAGCAGCACGGTGCAGGTGGCAAGCGCGGTTCCGAGAGCCAAGTCCAACCGCACACGCAGATTGCTGACCAGGTGGCGCGTAAGGCGCTCAGGGTCACGCGCGGCGTAGGCCGCGACGATGGCAGGGCGCCCTACCAGTTCGGTGCCGTCGGGCCGCACCAGCACGCCCCGCACCTCGAACAGGTCGGCAAAAGCGAGGAAGTCGCGGCCGTCCACCGCGTCGGCGGCGGCGAGCACGAGGTCGCGGCAGGCCTGTTCGGCCAGCAGGGCGTCGAGTGTGGTGTTCATGGCTGGGGTTCAGGGAGTGAGCACGAGGTGGCCCAGGGCGGTGTTGGACGCGGGGACGTGGTAGAAGCGGTGCACGCAGGTGGGTGCGCGGCCGTCGGCGCGTTCAGGCATGGCGCCGCGCGCGACCAGCCACATCACCAACTCGATGCCTTCGCTGCCGGCCTCCCGCACGTAGTCCACGTGCGGGATGGCGGCGGCGGCTTCAGGCACGGTGGTCAGCATGTCCATGAAGGCGTGGTCGAACACCGGGTTGATCAGCCCCGCGCGCGGGCCCTGCAGCTGGTGGCTCATGCCACCGGTGCCCCAAACCTGCACGTTCAGGTCTTCGCCGTAGCTCTCGATCGCCTTGCGGATGGCCCGCCCCAGCGCCAGGCAGCGCCGCCCGCTGGGCACCGGGTACTGCACCACGTTCACCGCCAGCGGGATCACCGGGCAGGGCCAGCGGAAGTCGTGCGCGGGCGGCTGGCCGAACAGCAGCGACAGAGGCACGGTCAGCCCGTGGTCCACGTCCATGCGGTTGACCAGCGTGAGGTCGAAATCATCCTGAATCACGCTTTGCGCGATGTGCGCCGCGAGCTCGGGATGGCCCTGCACCACCGGCACCGGGCGCGCGCCCCAACCTTCGTCGGCGGGTGCGTACGACTCGCCGGTGCCGATGGCAAAGGTGGGCACCAGGTCGGGGCCGAAAGCGGTGGCGTGGTCGTTGAAGACCAGCACAATCGCATCGGGCGGGTCCTCGCGCAGCCAGGCACGCGATGCCTCGTATCCGGCGAACACCGCCGCCCAATAGGGCTCGGCCGCGCGGCCGTGGTCCAGCGCGGCACCGATGGCGGGCACGTGCGAGGTGTAGACGGTGGCACTCACGTGGGCCATCTCACCCGCCGCTCCGTTGCAACCACTCGTGCCGGTACCTGTTGCCCTCGATCGGGCGACCACCGCGCAGCATCATGTCGCGGTAGTCGGCCTCGTCCATGCCCGTCATGCGGCCCACCATCTGCTGCACGCTGATGCCGTCAGTGGCGGCGATTTTGACCAAAAAGTAGACGTTACCGCCCAGCGCCAGACAGCGGTTCATGTCGCGGTCCAGCACGGCCTGACGCTGCTCGTCGCTCATGGGCCAATCGGCCAGGTAGGCCACTTCGTCGGCCTTGAAGCGCTTGCGATTGTCGGCATTCATCAGCGACATACAGAACTGGTTGAGTCCGTAGCCACGCCGCGCCTGCTGCGCGTCGAACAAGACGGTGCCGGGGATGTCCGCGAAGTCGGCGTTGCTCATGTTCAGGCGTTCCCCAGCCACCTCAGCAACACACCGGCAACGGCCTGGGGCCGCTCCATCGGAGCCATGTGGCCGGCGTCCTCGATCACCTCAAACGCCGCGCCGGGAATCAGGGCGTGCATAGCAGCGTGCTGCGACACCGGGGCCCAGCCGTCCTGCCGACCGCACAGCACCAGCGTGGGCACACGGATGGCACGCAGCACGTCGCTGGCGTCAGGCCGCTGTAGCAGAGCGCGAATCTGGCTCTCAAACACATCGACGCTCTTGCGTTCAAACATCATCACGATGGCATCGAGCAGCTCCGCGTCCTGCAGGCGCTCGGGGTGCACCATACCCTGCACCCACTGTGCTGCCATGGCCCGCACACCTTGGCTGCGCGCCACATCCAACAGCGCTTGGCGCTTGTGCGCCTCCTGTTCGCCGGCGGCGCCAGCGGCGCGCGCCAGGTAGCCGGTGTCGAGCAGCGCGACGCGGCTGATGCGTTCGGGCGCAACACGCAACACCTCCAGCGCAACACGGGCACCCATCGAATGCCCGGCCAGCGCAAAGCGCTCTGGCGCGGCGTCCAGAAGTTGCCGGGCCATCTGTGTCAGGCTGTCGGCCAGGCAGTGGTCAATCACCCTGCATTCGCGCCCCGCCTGCAGGGACGGCAACAGGGGCTGCCAGACGGCGGCATCACACATCAGCCCCGGCACCAGCAGCAGAGGATCACGCGGCATGTGCTTCCCCAGTCTTGCGCATCACGCCCAGCAGCCCATCGAGCAAGGCAGGTTGCGCCGCCAATGCATCGGCTGCGCCGTTGTGCACCACACTGCCGTGGTCCAGCACCATGGCGCGGTGGCTGATGCGCAGGATGGCCTGCGGGTGCTGCTCGACGATGATGGCCGAGAGGCCTTCGTCGCGGGTGATGCGGGCGATGGCGCGCAGCAGCTCTTCCACGATGATGGGCGCCAGGCCTTCGAGCGGTTCGTCCAGCAGCAGCAGACGCGGGTTGAGCACCAGGGCGCGGCCAATGGCCAGCATCTGCTGTTCGCCGCCCGAGAGCTGGGTGCCCAGGTTGGTCTTGCGTTCGGCCAGGCGCGGGAACAATTCGTACACGCGCTCGGGCGTCCAGGGCCGGTTGCCGCTGCCGGTGCGCGTCGGGCGCGCCACCGCGGTCAGGTTTTCGTGCACCGTGAGCGACTTGAAGATGTTGCGCTCCTGCGGCACCCAGCCGATGCCGGCGGCCGCGCGCTCGTGCGCGGGCAGGCGGTGCAGCTCCACGCCACCCAGCACGATGCGCCCGCCGTGCTGGCGCGTGGCGCCGGCCAGGGTGTTCATGAGGGTGGTCTTGCCGGTGCCGTTGCGGCCCAGCAGCGCCAGGGTTTCGCCCTCGGCGAGCGCGGCGTTCACGCCGTTGAGCACCACCGCCTCGCCGTAGCCGGCGCTGAGGTTTTCAATCTGCAGCAAGTCAGCCATGGATGGCCTCCCCATGACCGAGATACACCGCCTTGACCTGCGGGTCGTTGGCGATCGCTTCGGGCGTGCCCTCGACCAGCACCGCGCCGTTGACCAGCACGGTGATGAAGCGGGCGAATTCAAACACCAGGTCCATGTCGTGCTCGATGAGCAGCACCGACACATCGGCCGGCAGCGCGGCCACGGTGCGCAGCAGTTCCTCGCGCTCGCCCGCGGGCACGCCGGCCACCGGCTCGTCCAGCAGCAGCACGCGCGGCTCACAGGCCAGTGCGATTGCGATCTCCAGCAGGCGGCGCTTGCCGTAGGCCAGGTGCTCGGTGCGCACATGGCGCACGTCGCCCAGGTGGAACTGCTCCAGCAGCCGGTCGCAGCGTTCGTTCACCGCCGGCTGGCGGCCCAGCGGCTGCCACCAGCGCCCGCCCAGCCCGAGGTGCTGCGCCACCACCATCGCCAGGGTTTCCTGTGGCGTGAGGCTGTTGAACAGCTGGTTGATCTGGAAAGTGCGCACCATGCCGCGGCGCACGCGCTGGTGCGGAGCGAGCGTGGTGATGTCGTTGCCATCGAGCAGGATGCGCCCGGCCGAAGGTTCAAGCACGCCTGTAAGCAAATTGATCAGCGTGGTCTTGCCCGCGCCGTTGGGGCCGATGAGCGCGTGGCGCGCGCCGTGGTGCACGTTGAGGCTCACGTCCTGCGTGGCGGCAATGCCGCCGAAGCGCTTGACCAGGCCTTCGGTCCTGAGCACGGTGTGGGTGGTGGAGGTGTTCATGCTGCCCCCTTGCGTGAGGAGAACCAGGACCAGGGTTTGAGCAGGCGCTCACGCCCCACCAGCACCAGCACCACCAGGAACAGGCCGACCCAGAAGTTCCAATACTGCGGGGTGATGCCTGCCACCACGTCGTGCAGCAGCTTGAACACCACCGCACCAGCGACACCGCCGTAGAGCCAGCCCACGCCGCCAATCACCAACATCATCACCACGTCGGCCGAGCGTTCGATGGAGAACACGTCGAGCGAAGCGAAGCCGGTGGTCTGGGCCAGCAACGCGCCAGCCGCGCCCGCCATGCCGGCAGCCAGAGTGTAGACAACCGACAGGCGCGAAAGCACCGGGATGCCGATGGCCATGGCGCGCAGCCGGTTGTCGCGCACGGCCTTGAGCGTGGCACCAAATGGAGAATGCACCAGCCGGCGAGCCAGCAAGAACAACAACAGCAGCACCACCAGCGAATACCAAGCAGCCACCTGGCCGTACAGGTCGAATTCGAAGCGGCCGAGCAACGGACCGATGGTCACGCCCTGCAGGCCGTCAGCGCCGCCGGTGAGCCAATCGAGCTTGTTGGCCAGCTCGAACAGGATCAGCGTCAGCCCGAGCGTGACCATGATGCGCGTGAGGTCGGTGCCGCGCATGATGGTGAGCGAAAACAGCGCTCCCAGAAGCGCCCCCGCCACTGTGCCCACCAAGAGGCCCACCAGAGGGTCGGGCATGACGTGTTTGGCAAACAGCGCGGCGCTGTAGGCCCCAAAGCCCAGGAAGGCTGCGTGCCCCAGCGAGACGATGCCGGTGTAGCCCAGAATCAGGTCCAGCGACACCGCGAACAGCGCGACGATGGCGACCTCGTTGATGATGAGCGCGTGCTCCTTGAACAGCCAGGGTGTGGCCAGCGCGGCCAGCCAGAGCACGGGCTCCCAGGGACGCCAGCGGGCTTGCGCGCCCAGGTGGGTGAGTGCGGTGTTCATTTGCCACCTCCCAAACGTGAGAACAGGCCGTGCGGGCGCCAAATGAGGATGGCGATCATGAGCGTGTAGACGATGAAGCCCCCTAGCTTGGGGATGTAGTACTTGCCCGCCACATCAGCGATGCCCAGCAGCAGCGCCGCCAGCAGCGGGCCGGTGATGGACGAGGTGCCACCGACGGCGACGACGATGAGGAAATAGACCAGGAACTTGAGCGGGAAGCTCGGGTCCAGGCCCAGCACCTCGGCGCCCAGCGCGCCGCCCAGGCCGGCGAGGCCCGAGCCCACCGCGAAGGTTGCGGCGAATACCAGGTTGACATTGATGCCCAGGCTGGCGGCCACGCGCGGGTCGTCCACGCTGGCGCGCAGCCGGCTACCAAAGCGCGTGCGCGAGAGAATGAACTGGAGACCCACCGTGAGCGCGGCGCAGATGGCGATGATGAACAGCCGGTAGTGCCCCATGCCCAGCGCGCCGTCGAACCACTCGGTGCGGCCGCGCAGCCATTCGGGCAGCTGGATGATCTGCTGCTGCGAGCCCATGAAGTAGTCGGTGGCAGCAACGGCCATGAAGGTCAGGCCAATGGAGAACAGCACCTGGTCCAGGTGCGGCTTTTTGTACATGGGCCGGTAGAGCGTGCGTTCGAGCACCGCGCCCACCAGCGCCGCAGCGCCGAACGCGATGGGAAGGCAGGCCAGAAAGGGCAGGCCCATGTGCTGCATGAGCGCCACCGTGAGGTAGCCGCCGAGCATGGCGAAGGCGCCATGGGCCAGGTTGATGAAGTTCATCAGCCCCATGGTCACCGACAGGCCCACGGCCAGGATGAACAGGAGCATGCCGTAGGCGATGCCGTCGAAGAGGATGGTCAGCATGGGACGTGTGGGCCCACAGGCGGTTGCACGGGGCACCCGCCTTCAAGGCCTGGTGGGGAACGGGATCGGACGCGGCCGGGTGCTGGGCCTTACTTGGCCTTGCCCGGGTCCTTGACGTCGGTCACGGTCTGGATTTCCGTGTTCCACATCTGGCCATTGATCCGCTCGACCTTGCGCACGTACACGTTGTGCACCACGTCGCGGGTCTGCGCGTCGATGTAGATCGGGCCACGCGGGCTCTCGAACACCTGGCCCTTCATGGCGTTGAGCAGGGCCTCGCCACCCTCGCCCTTGGTCTTCTTGGCGCCTTCGTAGATCACGCGCATGCCGTCGTATGCGCCCACGGCCATGAAGTTGGGGCGCATGCCGTTGTTGGCCTTGCCGAAAGCTTCGACAAACTTCTTGTTCAGCGCCGAATTGTGCGCGGCCGAGTAGTGGTGTGCGGTCACCACGCCCAAGGCCACGTCGCCCATGCCGTTGAGGATGTCGTCGTCCGTCACGCTGCCTTCGGCAATCATGCGGATGCCGGCCTTGTCCAGCCCGCGTTCGGCAAACTGCTTCATCAGCGCCGAGCCAGCGCCCGAGGGCACGAAGGTGAACAAGGCATCGGGATTGGCGTCGCGCACCTTCTGCAAGAAGGGCGCGAAGTCCGGGCTGCGCAACGGCACCCGCAGGGACTCGACCACCACACCGCCATTGGCTTGGAAGCGCTGGGAAAAGTACTTCTCGGAGTCGACGCCGGGTGCGTAGTCGGTCACCAAGCTCACCACCTTCTTGATGTTGTTGTTGGTGGCCCAGTCGGCCAGCACGGTCACCACCTGGGGCACGGTGAAGCTGGTGCGAATGATGTAGGGCGATGCTTCGGTGATGCTGGAGGTGGCCGCAGCCATCACCACCAGCGGCGTCTTGGACTGCGTGGCCACCGGTGCGGTGGCGAAGGCCAGCGGCGTGAGGCCAAAGCCGGCCAGCACCTGCACCTTGTCGTTGATGACCATCTCCTGCGCGATGCGTTTGGTCACGTCGGGCGCGCCGGTGTCGTCCTTGACGATGAGCTGCACCTTTTTGCCCGCCACCGTGTCACCGTTCTGCGCCACGTACAGGCGGGCCGCGGCTTCGAGCTGCTTGCCGGTGGACGCAAACGGCCCGGTCATGGGCAGGATCAGGCCGATCTTGAAGGTTTTGTCCTGGGCCACTGCGTGCCCCAGGTTGCTGGCCAGCGCGAGGGCGACGGCCGCGCGGATGAAGTGGCGTTTCTGCATGATGTGTCTCCTGGTTTTGCGGGTTTTCCCGTATGCACCCCGCGACAGGGCGGCTGCTGTTCAGGCTGCGAATCATCTCCTCCGCAGAGGACAAGGTCCAATGCTTTTGCCGAATCAGCTATGCATTTTGCTTATTCCACCAGGAAGGCTCACCACCATCGGCGATCTGCCGCGCCACGCGGCGAAGCGCGTCGAGCAGCGCCTGCGCCCCAGGCGTGGGAAGGTAGTCGGCTCGCCGCACCAAGCCGATCATGCGCGGCTCGTGGCGCACAGGCACGGACAGCTCCGCCAGCAGGCCAGCGCGGATCTCGTCCTGCAGATGGCGCGGCGACATCAGCGCCAGACGGTCGCTGCGGGCGAGCAAGGCCTGCATCATCAGCGCGCTGTTGACACGCAGCGCGTCGACCGGGATAGGGATGCCCGCCACCTTCAAAGCCTGCTCGAACGCCACCTGTGCGGGCGTGTTCGGCATGGGCATGATCCAGGCCGCCTCGCGCAGGTCTTTCCAACCCAGGCGAGGCCGATGCACCAACGGGTGGGCGGCGCGGGCCACCACCGCCAGACGGTCGAGAAACAGGGTTTCCTGCTGCAGGTCGGCACCCGGCAACGCCGGCCGCAGCGCGCCCACGATGAGGTCGACGTCGACCTGGCGCAACTGGTACAGCAGCGCGTCGTAGGTGCCATCCACGATGGTGATGGCCAACCCCGGGTGGGTCTGCAGCACGAGGTCCACCGCCAACGACAGCAGGTGCCCGGTGGAGAACGGCAACGTACCGATGACCAGCCGCCCCTGAACCACGCCGCGCCGCGCGGCGAGTTCATCGCCGGCCTGCTGCAGTTCAGCCCGCGCGAGCTTGAACGCCTGCAGCGTGGCTTCGCCCGCTTCAGTCAGGCGCAGGCCCTTGCGCGCCCGTACGAACAGCGGTGCGCCGGCCATGTGTTCCAGCTGCGCCAGCGTCTGGTGCACCGCCGATTGGCTGATACCCAGCGCGAGGGCGCTGGCGGTTTCCATGTTGGTCTGTGCCAGCGACAACAGCACAGACATGTGGCGCGCCCCCAAGCCCGCAGCCAGACGACTGCCCGTCCAAGCCAAAGCATCCGGGGTCTGGTTGCGAGGCAGAGGGGCATCGGGCTGCGCCAGATGCGTCAGCCCGCGTGCGGCACGCAGCGCCAGTGCCTGCCCCATGGGCGTGGGCACCATGCCACGGCCCGAACGTTCGAACAGGGCGCCGCCCACGTTCAGCTCCAGCGCCTGGATGGCGCGTACCACCGACGATTGCGACAGGTGCAGTGCGCCGGCCGCGGCCACGGTGCTGCCGGTGGCCGCGACGGCGCACAGCGCGCGCAGCGGCTTGAGCTGATTCACCAGTTGCGGAACGTTGGGCATGCAGACACCTTGAGAGCACGAGGTTGCGCCGATTATGGGAGCCCTTGCACCGCGGCCCCGAGTACCCAGGGCTGCCCTATAGTTCCGCCCATGGCACGCCGCGACCCGACCACGATGACCCCGCCCCGCCCAGCCGCCCTTACAAGCGCACGCGACGCCGCCCGCACGGCGGTGGCCAGCCCCATTCCGGACAGCGGCATCGCGCTGCAGGCCGAACCGGGCCACCTGATACGCCGCGCGCACCAGCTGGCGGTCTCCACTTTTCACGACACCCACGGTCGCCAGATCACGCCAGTGCAGTACGCCATCTTGCGCGCGCTGCAAGACACGCCGGGCATCGACCAGGTGACGCTGGCCGACAAGGTGGCGCTGGACACCTCGACCACCGCCGACATCGCCACCCGGCTTGAAGCCAAGGGCTGGATAGTGCGCGAGCTGCTGCCGCGCCGCCAGCGCGCCCTGAGCCTAACGCCCGAAGGCGAGGCGGTGCTGGCCGATATGCTACCGCGCGTGGTACCCATGTACCGCCAGCTGCTGGCGCCGCTGGCCCCGGCCGAGCAGGCGGAGTTCCTTCACCTGCTGCGAAAGTTTGTGCTGCTCAACGAGCCCGCCCCGCCTAACGCAACCAACGACCCCGCCGCAGACCCAACCTCGGGAAAACCCGAATTCTGACCCCCTTCTGCTGCCGTACGCAAGTTCCTACAATACTCGACATTCAGCATACTGAATGAACTCACTCAAACAACACCGAGGACGCCTCATGTTCCCGCTCAACACTTGGTATGTCGCTGCGCGCAGCGAAGAAATCCCCGCAGATCGGCCACTCAGCCGGCGCATCTGCAACCAGCCCATGGCCTTTTTCCGCAACAGCTCAGGCGTGGCGGCTGCGGTGCTCGACTTCTGCCCGCACCGCGGCGCGCCGCTGTCGCTGGGCAAGGTGGAGGGCGACACCCTGGTCTGCGGCTACCACGGTCTGGCTATGGGTTGCGACGGCAAAACGGTATCCATGCCTTGCCAGCGCGTGCGCGGGTTTCCTGCCATCCGCAGCTTCCCGGTGCACGAGGCACACGGCTTCGTGTGGGTCTGGCCTGGGGATGTGGCGAAGGCCAACACGGCACTGGTGCCTCACTTCGAATGGCAAGGCAATCCGGCCTTTGCTTACGGCGGAGGCCTGTACCACATCGCCTGCGACTACCGACTAATGATCGACAACCTGATGGACCTGACGCACGAAACCTACGTGCACTCAAACAGCATCGGTCAGAAAGAGATCGACGAGGTGCCGTGCCGTACGCGGGTGGACGGCGACCACGTCATCACCGAGCGCTACATGGAGGGCATTGAGGCACCCCCGTTCTGGAAGATGGCTTTGCGCTTAAACGAACTGCCCGACGACAAGCCCGTGGACCGCTGGCAGATTTGCCACTTCACGCCACCCAGCCATGTGATGATCGAGGTGGGAGTCGCCCTGGCCGGACACGGCGGCCATGCGGCACCCGACGCGGTGAAAGCCGCGAGCTGGGTCGTGGACTTCATCACCCCCGAGACCGACACCTCGATGCACTACTTCTGGGGCATGGCACGCAAGTTCAAGCCTCAGGACGAGTCGCTCACCCACCAGATCCGCGAAGGCCAGGGCAAGATCTTTGGGGAAGACTTGGAGATGCTCGAACGCCAGCAGAAGAACCTGAGCAATTTCCCAGACCGCAAGCTGCTTATGCTCAACATTGATGCAGGTGGCGTGCAGTCGCGCAAACTCATCGACCGACTGATCGCCGCCGAACAAGCCCCCGCCGCACAGGCCAGCAGCGCACAGGGCGTGGCGGCCTGACCAGCAACGCGACCGCGTCGGGGGGACTCGCTGATGCCTGCCACACACATGACGGCGGGTCGCTCACCGAGTGCTCGCGCCGCCACGCTATCGGATGGGGGCATCAAGCACGTGATGGCGCAGTGCCCAGTGCCCGGCCCCTGCGCGCCTCGATGTCCACATGATTGACAAAATCGCGCCAGAAAAACAATAAAGCAGCCTTTTTGAGGAGGATGCTTTTGTCTTTTCATCTTCGTAAACCATTGATTTACAAGGACTTATTGGGTGGCGGTGTAGTTCCTCACTACAGGAAACCGCCCTGCTGTAGCAGCAGGGATACCGTGGGTGTGGTTGTACGTCATGCGGAAGTCCGGGAAAAAATTGGGCGGCTGTATCCCGGCAGATGTATCACCGCAAGGCAGGTGCCTCAAACAACACCGCAAACACCGCCTTGCTCTGCGCTTCGACGTACCGGCGGCTGCCGACAATTCGCAGAACACCATGGAGGATCCGCGTCTGTACCCCTCTGACACATCAGTCCCCCCGACGGCCGACCGCGCGGTTGGGGGCTTCATCCCCGTGTCCCTGCGTGGCGTGGACGTGAACCGGCCGCTGCCGGTGGACATCCTCAACGCGCGAGGCATGCTGCTGCTGCCCAAAGGGCAGGCCATGGATTCGCTGGAGCGGCAACTGGCGCTGAGCCGCCACGAACCGGTGATACGGGTGCAAGACCGCGACCTGTGGATGACGGTGCTGCGTCCGCAGCGGCGGCCGGCGCCGGTGGTCGCCGAGTCCAGCGCAGCGCCCCATCTCAAGCCCCCACTGGAGCGTGCGGTGCTGGAGCCCGCTGCCGCCAGCGTGGCCTCGACCTGGCTCGACCTGCACACCCGCTGGGGCGTGCTGCTGCACCAGCACGCCGAGGCACGCGATTTTTTGCCGCGCTTTGAAGCCATGCGTGAGCAGGCCTGGCAACTGCTGGAGCGCCAACCGGACGAGAGCCTCTTCGTGCTGGTGCAACTGCTGTACGACGCCCAACTGGGGTATTGCGCCAGCAACGCGCTGGCGGCAGCGGCGGTGTGCCGCGTCATCGCCCCAGCCGCCGGGCTGGGCCCCAGCGAACAGCGGGCGCTGTTCAATGCCGCGCTGACCATGAACGTGGGCATGGCCCGGCTGCAAGACCAGCTGGCCCAACAAAAGCCCCCGCCCGACAAGCACCAGTTGGCCGACATCCAGCGGCACCCACACCGGGGCCGCGACATCCTGCACGGCCTGGGTGTGGGGCACGACCGCTGGCTGAACCTGGTGGCCGACTCGCACGAATCGGTAGAGGGTGGCGGCTACCCGACGGGCAAACGCGCCGAAGGCCTGGACCTGATGCTGCTGCAGCTGTCCGACCGTTTTGTGGCGCGCATCAGCCCGCGCCAGGGCCGCAAAGGGCTCTCTGCCCGCGCCGCCGTGCGCGCCCACTACCTGGAAATGCAACGCCAGAACAGCCCGCTGGGCGCTTTGCTGGTCAAGCACCTGGGCATGTACCTGCCAGGCAGCTACGTGCGGCTGCAGAACGGCGAGGTGGCCGTGGTCACGCGCAGCACGGGGCAGGTCAACCGCCCCATGGTCGTGGCCGTCGTGGGCAAGGACGGCATCCCGCTGTCGGCGCCCACGGTGCGCGACACCGCCTTGCCCCAGTACGCCGTGATCGACTCCGTTTCACCGGATCAGGTGAAAGTGCGGCTGGACCCGGCACGGGTGTTCAGCCGGCTCTGAACCTCAGCCCCTCAGTCCCAAACACCCCACGCTGCAGCCCCGGCCTGCCCTTCGGCCAACACCGTTTCAGCGCCTGCGCGCACCACGGCGTTCATGCCGAAGGTGATGGCACCGTTCAGGCGCTGATCCGCGCGGTAGGTGCGCAGCGCGTCTCCCACCGCGTGGCCGGTGGTGGCGGTGTCGGGGTGGACGTCGGGGATGGGGCAACGCACGCACGGCTTGACCAGTTGCAGGTGAACCATCGCGTCACCCGCCGCGTGGCCGGGCAGGTAGAGGTCGCTGAAGCGGTCTTCGTCGTGGGCCTCCACCCCACCGAGCACGATGTTGGGCCGAAAGCGCCGCATGTCCACCGCCGGCTCGCCCGCACGGGCCAGCCGGATGTTGAGGTCGTCCAGCGCGGCGGTGCTCGCCACCAGCAGCGCGTAGCCGTCACCAAACTGCACGTGGGCGGGCACGCCGCCGGTCCATTTGAGGCTGGACACGCGCCGCGCCTCGGGGTCAAAACGCACCAAGCGCAGGCGCTGCAATCCGGCCGGCGCACCGGGCGAAAGAAAGTCGCTGAACCACTGGGCTGCCACGTCGCCCATGTCGTAGGCGTCCACCTCGTCGTCCCAGACCCGCACACGGGCGGGCGCCTCGGCGGCGTCGAGCTGCAGGTGCAAGGTCAGCATGCCGGGCGCGCGCAGCACCAGCTGGCCCAGGCGGAACTGGGGCTGAATCAGCACCATGCGGGGCAGTTCGCGCTGCGAAACAAAATCGCCCTGCGCATCCACCACCATCCAGCTGCGGTCCCACTCCAGGCCGGTGTCGAGCAGGGTGGCGCGCGGCAGGCGCACGCCGGCACACGACTTGACGGGGTACACCCACAACTGGTCGATGTGAAAGGGCTGGTCGGCGTGATCGGGCACGGTGCTCATGAGAAAAAGCTCCAACAGGGTTCAGGGTGTGTGGGTGTTCGGTGTGCGCCAAGGCCCGGTGGTGGTCAGGACCGGTCCGCGTTTGCGGTTGCCCACCAGCTCGGACCAGGCCAGCGCCAGCGTGCCATCCTGCAAGTCCACGCTGCCATCGGCGGCCATGCGCCAGGCGAGGTGGGTCAGCTGCAGGCGGTCGATGTGGGCCACACCACCGGCGATGCTGCCTTGCGCTTGCAGGCGGCGCCATTCGGTGCGCTCGGCAGGGTCGAGGCGGGCCTCGCCCGTTGGGCGAGTGCTGCGCACCGCCAGCCCTTGCCAGTGACCGGCACGGGCCTCCAGCGACCAATCGCCTTGCCACTCGCGCACATCCTTCTGCCGGCCCGACAGCGCCAATGAACCGTTCCAGCGCCCAGCGGCGCCATCGACCTGGCGCGCTGCCGGTGTGCCCCCGGCGGGCCGCTCGTCCAGGGTCTGGCGCAGCAACGCGAGGTCGGCATCGCGGGTGCGCGCATTCAGTTGCCAACGGCCGTTGGCCCAATGCCATTCGCCGCTGGCGCTCAACTGGCCACCCCAAAGGCGGGCGTCCAGCCCCGTGAGCCGGATCACGTCGCCCTGGTTGTCCAGCGTCGCCTCGGTACCCGAAAGCCGCAAGCCCCGCCAGCCGAGCTGGCCCACCTTGATTTGCAACTGCCCTGGCCAGGTGGCCAGCTGCGACCACAAAGCCGGCCAGGTGGCCGAGCGGCTGGCCATGGCCCAGCGGTCGGGCCACAAAGAAGCCACCCGCAGCCGCGCGTCGGCCTGACCCTGACCGTCTCTTTGTGGCCAACGTTGCCATTCACCATCGGTGGCAAAGGGGCCGTCCCACAGCACCGCGTCGGTCGCACCGCCGAGGGCCTGCCCCTCAAGTTGCCACGACGCGCCCCGCAGGCCCAGTTCCATCTGGCCGCGCAGGCTCCACTGGCGCTCGGCCTCGCCGCGCGGCTGCACGCTGACGTCGGCGAGCAAGGCATCCCAACGCAGGGCGCGCCGGTCGGTCACCCAGCCCAGGTCGGCCTGCAGCTGGCCGCCGGCACGGGTGCCGTCCTGCCCGCTGGGCACCAGCCGCCACTGCGGCCAAGTCACGGCCGCGTAGCGCCCGCGCGGGGCGGCACTTTCCATCTGCCAGGTCAGCGACAGCGGGGCAGCGGTCTTCCAGCGCCCCGTCATGCCCTGGCCGCTGGCGCTGTCAGGCCCCAGCGCCAGCGCACCCACCCGCCACTCGATGTGCGCCGCCTGGGCGGTTTCACCCAGTTGCGCCTGCAACACCAGATCGTCCCAGGCCAGCCGCTGTTGATCGTGTTGGTGCAACCAGCGCGCCAGCGTGAGGTGCGCGCTGGGCACCACCTGCCCGGCCACCTGCCCCTTGAAGCGCAGATCCACCCCGCGCCAGTGGGCCGGTTCGTCGCCGGTGGCCGGGAACCAGTCTGCGCGGCCTTGCCACTGGCCAACCAGCCAGGCAGGTCTGAGGTCTGTGCCGGCCTCCCCCTCACGCAAGGGGCGCAGGCTGGCGTCCAGGCGCCACGTCAGCGCACGTGCGCCCGCCACATCGGCCGGCCCGAGCGACACCTGGTGCACCTGCCAATCGCCCTGCAAACCCCATTGGGGATGTCGGCTGGCGCCCTGGAGGCCTTGGGCGCGCAGCTCGTGCAAACGGGGTGCGTCCAGCCACAGGCTGCGCCAGTCCAGCCCCAGGCTCAAACGCTCAATGCGCAGCTCGCCGTCGCTGGACAGTTCGGGGGGCACCGCCCAGCGCACCCCGTGCAGGTGGATCTGAGGGCGCGGCCACAGGCTCCAGCCCAGCGAATCGTAGGCACCCACCACCTCGGCACGGGCTGGCAACGGCCCCCAGACCGACACCCACATGGCCTCGTGTTCGGCGGCCAAGGTGCGGGCCAGGTCTTGCACCTGGTCGGTCGGCAAGGTGCTCAGGCGCCACGCGACGGTGCCGGCCACCAGTGCCGCCGCCGCCAAGCCACCTGCCGCCCCGCCCAACACCCACTTCCACCACCGCTTCATCGTTGCTTTCACCATGCTGACAAGCCCGGGATTGTGCCCGCTGAAATAAGCAAGCAAGGCCAGTGCCTAAAATCGCCGCATGAGCAGAAAGTTCGATGTGTGCGTGCGCGGTGGCGGGGTGGTGGGTCATGCCCTGGCCTTGTTGCTCGCCCGCGACCGTTTGCGGGTGGCGCTGGTGCGCCCACCCGCGCCAGCGGGTGCCCTGACCGACGTCCGTGCCTACGCGCTCAATGCCGCGTCGCGGGCGCTGTTGCAAGACCTGCGCGTGTGGCCCGACCCGGCCTCGGCCACGCCGGTGGCCGCCATGCAGATCTGCGAAGACGGCGGCAATGCGCCACCCCATGCGGCCGTGCGTTTTGACAGCCCAGGCGCTGACGGCGACGCGCTGGCCTGGATCGTGGACGTGCCCGCGTTGGAGCAGCGCCTGCGTGAAGCGGTGGGCTTTCAAAGTGGCATCGAGGTGCTGGACAGTGCCGAAGGGCTGACGCCCAGCCTCACCGTGATCTGCGAAGGCAAACGCAGCAGCAGCCGGGCACAGTTTGGCTTCGAATTCGACACCCGCCCCTACCCCCACACCGCCGTGGCAGCGCGGTTGCGCTGCGCCTTGCCCCACGGCGGGGTGGCCCGGCAGTGGTTTGTGCAGGGCGACATCATGGCCTGGCTGCCACTGGACGGGCCTCAGGGCCACCGTGTGGCGCTGGTCTGGTCGGTCGCGCACGAACGCGCGGCCCAGTTGCTCTCGCTGGCACCCGATGCCCTGGCGGCGGAGGTGCAGGCCAATGGCCACGCGGCGCTGGGCGCCATGGCATTGGATGGCGCCGCTGCGGGCTGGCCATTGGAGCTGTCGCGCGCCCGGCGCTGGGTGGCGTGCCACGGTGACATGGGCGTGGCCCTGGCGGGCGACGCCGCCCACGCCATGCACCCGCTGGCGGGTCAGGGGCTGAACGTGGGCTTGGGCGACGTGGCCGAACTGGCGCACCTGCTCCATCAGCGCGAGAGCTGGCGCGAACCCGGTGACATGCGCCTGCTGCGGCGCTATGAGCGCGCCCGCCAGGCCGATGTGCGCGCCATGGGCGCCGTGACCGAAGGGCTCTACAGCCTGTTTGCCCACAGCGACAGCCGGCTGCAAGCGCTGCGGCGTTGGGGCCTCCAACGTTTTGACAGCAGCAGCACGCTCAAACAGTGGGTGGTGCGCCAGGCCGCTGGCCACACGCCCCTGCGCGCCGGCCATTGAACCGCGCGCGCCGATCCGAATCGCACCTTTTTTCCTCACAGGTCCTGCCATGTTCACCCCATTCGCCTACCGCCGCGGCCCCTTGACCGCCATGTTTTTCGCCACCGTGCTGGCGGCCGGATGCACCAGCGTGCCGCCGGAAGACATCATCCGCCAGACGCTGACCGAGCGCCTGCCCAACCTGCCCAAGATCGACGAGGTCAGCAAGACGCCGATGGAGGGGCTGTACGAGGTGCGCGTGAACAAGACCGAAATTTTCTACACCGACCGCGCCGGCAACTACCTCATCCAGGGCGAGCTGATCGACACCAAGGAGCGCACCAACCTGACCGAAGCGCGCGTGGAAAAGCTCACCGCCCTGCCCTTCGACAGCCTGCCGCTTCAAGACGCCTTCACCATCGTGCGCGGCAATGGTGCACGCAAGCTGGCCATTTTTGAAGACCCGAACTGCGGCTTCTGCAAACGCTTTGAACGCGAGCTGGAAAAGCTCGACAACGTGACCGTGCACGTGTTCCTGTACCCCATCCTGGGGCCAGACTCGGTCGTGAAGTCCGAGAACATCTGGTGTGCGCCAGACAAGGCGCGCGCCTTCTCTGCCTGGATGACCCAGAACGTGGTGCCGCCCAAGGCCAGTTGCGACACCGCCGCGCTGCAGCGCAACGTGGCCTTTGGCCAGCAAAACCGCATCAGCGGCACACCCACCACCTTCTTTGCCGACGGCACACGTGTGGCGGGCGCCGTGCCGCTGGACCGCATCGAACAGGCATTGGCAGCAGCCAAGTGACGCGCCCTTGCCCATGCACACAGCCCACCCGCACGCCCCACTGATTCAACGGCTCGGAAACGCCGGACTCGCTCCTTTTGTGCTGCTGGCCGCCACGGTCTGGCTGGTCGATGCGGACCTGCAACCCTGGGCGGCCATGGCCATGGCCGCTTACGCTGCCCTGATCGTGTCTTACCTCGGCGGTATCCACTGGGGCCTGGCCTGGAAGCAGCCTGACGCTTGCGCAGACCAGCAACGAGCACACCTCTTGTGGGGCGTGGCGCCTTCGCTGTTGGCCTGGCCCGGTGTGCTGATGCCGCCCCACGCTGGCCTGGTGTGGCTGGCCCTGGCACTGGTGCTGTGTTACCTGGTGGACCGTCGGCTCTACCCCAGCGCCGGTGTGAGCGCCTGGCTCACCCTGCGCTTCCGGCTCACGGCCGTGGCCACGTTGAGCTGCCTCATCGCCGCCGGCGCCCTTTGACACGCTCCGCCACCCACATGCCCACCACCGCACCCACGCCCACCGCATCCGGCCCCCACTACCGCGTGGAGGTGCTGGACCCGCACAGCCACCGTTTTGCCGTCAGGCTCACCATCCATCGGCCCAGCGCCAAACAGCGTGTGGCGCTGCCGGTGTGGATTCCAGGCAGCTACCTGGTGCGTGAGTTTTCGCAACACCTGCTGAACGTGCGCGCCGAACAGGCCGGCCAGTCCGTGCCCTTGCGTCAGCTCGACAAAAACACCTGGGTGGCCAACAGCAGCCCTGAAGCCCCGCTGGTGTTGCGTACCGAGTTCTACGCCTTCGACCCCTCGGTGCGCACCGCCTGGCTGGACGCCTCACGCGGCTTCTTCAACCCCACCAGCCTGTGCCTGCGCGCGCTGGGCCAGGAAGACCTGCCCCACACGCTGGAGCTGGCTGAAAACACCCACACCCAAGGCTGGCAGGTGGCCACCAGCCTGCCGCCGCTCAAAACCAAACGCAGCGGCTTTGGCAGTTACCGCGCCTGCGGCTACGACGAACTGGCCGACAGCCCGGTGGAGCTGGGCCGCTTCTGGAGCGGCAGCTTCAAGGTGCGTGGCGTGCCCCACCGCTTTGTGGTCAGCGGTGCCGGCGCCTGGTTAGACGGCGAGCGCCTGCTGCGCGACACCCAGCGCATTGTCGAAACCCAAATCGCCTTCTGGCACGGCACCAAGGACAAGCCCGCGTTCGACCGCTACGTCTTCATGCTCTACGCCACCGACGACGGCTACGGCGGCCTGGAGCACCGCCACAGCACCGCGCTGATCGCCAAACGCGCAGACCTGCCCCGCCTGCCTGGGCCTGACGCCACACCGGGTGCCACCGAACCGGCGCTCAAGGCCACCGACGGCTACACCCAGCTGTTGGGCCTCATCAGCCACGAGTACTTCCACACCTGGAACGTCAAGCGCCTGCGCCCGGCCGAGTTCAAGCGCTACGACTACGACCGCGAGAACCACACCGAGCTGCTGTGGTTCTTCGAAGGCTTCACCAGCTACTACGACGACCTGCTGCTGCGCCGTGCCGGGCTCATCACCCCGGCGGTGTACCTGCAACTGCTCACCAAAACCGCCAACCAGGTGCTGCAAACCCCCGGCCGCGCGGTGCAAAGCGTGGCCCAGGCCAGCTTTGAGGCGTGGACCAAGTACTACCGCGTGCAGGAAAACACCCCCAACGCCACGGTGAGCTACTACACCAAGGGTGCGCTGGTGGCCGCTTGCCTCGACCTCACCCTGCGTGCCGAAGGCCACAGCACCCTCGACGACGTGATGCGCGCCCTGTGGCAACGCTGCGCGGGTGGCCCCATGAAAGAATCCGATCTGCTGGCCGTGCTGCGCCAGTTGGGCCGGCGCGACTTGGGTGCCGACATCGCCGCCTGGGTGCATGGCACGGGCGAGCTGCCCTTGGCCGACCAGCTGCGCGCCCTGGGCCTCCAAGCCACCGAAGAGCCCGCCGCCCTGGCCCAACGCCTGGGGCTGCGCGTGACCGAGGGCAGCGGCGGTATCGCCATCAAGACGGTGTTGCACGGCTCGGTGGCCGCTGAGGCCGGCCTGGCCGCTGGCGACGAATGGCTGGGCATCGAACTGAGCCCGCTCAACGAGGGTGGCGACCCAGAGAGCTGGCGCGTGCACAAGCTGGACGAGGTGGCCATGTACCTCGGCCCACGCCGCCACCTCACCACTTTGGTCGCACGCGACAAACGCCTGCTGCGCCTGGCCCTGGCCTGGCCTGCACCCGCCACCAGCCTCAAGATCGCCCTGCCCACGGCACCGGCCGACGGCGCACCCTGGAAAACCTGGCTGGGCTGAAACGCCCGACTCGCTATAGTTGAAACCCCTCCCCCACGCCTCAGTTGCAAGCACACATGAGCACCACCCCCGAAATGATCCTGGTCCGCACGGAAGGCCGTGTTGGCGTCATCACCCTCAACCGCCCCAAGGCGCTCAACGCCCTCAACGAACAGCTCATGAACGAGCTGGGTGCCGCCCTCAAGGCCTTTGATGCCGACCCCGAGATCGGTTGTATGGTCATCACCGGCAGCGAAAAAGCCTTTGCTGCGGGCGCCGACATCGGCGCCATGGCCACCTACACGTTTGCCGACGTCTACGTGAACGACTACATCACCCGCAACTGGGAAACCATCCGCAGCGTGCGCAAGCCCGTGATTGCCGCCGTCAGCGGCTTTGCCCTGGGCGGCGGCTGCGAGCTGGCCATGATGTGCGACTTCATCATCGCCGCCGACAACGCCAAGTTTGGTCAACCCGAAATCAAGCTCGGCATCATCCCCGGCGCCGGCGGCACCCAGCGCCTGCCCCGCGCGGTGGGCAAGGCCAAAGCCATGGACCTGGCCCTGACCGGCCGAATGATGGACGCCCTCGAGGCCGAACGTGCCGGGCTGGTGAGCCGCGTGGTGCCGCTGGACAAACTGATGGACGAAACCCTGGCTGCCGCACTCACCATCTGCGGCTTCTCGCTGCCCAGCGTGATGGCCGCCAAAGAAGCCGTCAACCGCGCTTTTGAGAGCGGGTTGAGCGACGGCGTGATGTTCGAACGCCGCCTGTTCCACGCGCTGTTCGCCACCGCCGACCAAAAAGAAGGCATGGCCGCCTTCGTTGAAAAACGTGCGCCGGTCTTCACGAACACCTGATTTTGTGGCTATAATCTGAGGCTTCGGCGCTTTAGCTCAGTCGGTTAGAGCGATGGAATCATAATCCACAGGTCCGCGGTTCGAATCCGTGAAGCGCCACCAAATTCAAGCTGATCAAGCCCACTGTTTCACGACAGTGGGCTTTTTCTATGGCTGTCCCCGACGTGTAGCAAGATCGTGCACAGAATTTGGGCGAAGCACACGGAGCAGACACTTCTGACGCTGTCTGCACGGTAGCGAACACGCTGGCGGGACGGTGGTGCGCGCCGCGCCGATACTTGGGAGGGGCACACCCTCCAACCCTCGCCTAGACTGACTTCACGCCTCTTGCCAGCACCGAAACCATGCCCACCTCCTTTCAATGCGTTCTCCATCGTCTTGTCGCAACGGTCTGTATGTTTCTGGCTGGTACCTGCAGTTGGGCAGCTAACTCCGTGGTCACCGTATTAGCTGCGGACAGTTTCTCCTACCCCGGCAATGTGGCCTTGCCGGGTCAGAACGGGGGCACGGGATGGAGCGGCGCGTGGGTGTCCGACAGCGTCTCATTCACCGACTTTTACACAAATGCGGCCAGCCTCGCGGTGACCGGTGTTGCCAGCGCAGGTGGCAGAGCCGTGTACCGGGCAGGCAGCCAGTTGAACGACGCGGCGCGCACATTGCCGCTGCAAAACACCGGCGTGGTGTTTGTGCAGTTTCTGGCGCAGTTCGGGACCCAGTCCGGTGGCGGCACGCCCAACATCCGCTTTTCTTCGTCTGGTGCGCTCACGGGTGCGGTCGGGAACAATGGCGCTTGTGGCAGCGCGGTCTACGCAATATTGAACAACAACCTGCAGGCGATCCCCGCGTCGTGCAGCGCTGTGACACTGGCCACCCTCAGCGCGGTGGTGTTACGCATCGACTACACCGCCAACAATACCCGCATGTGGGTGCTGCCTGGCCTCAGTGGATTTGACTACCTGAACCCGCCCACAGCCTCGGCTGAATACGACGGGCTTGCGCCCGCATTCGACCGCCTCTCGTTCTACACCCGCAATCCAGCCAACATCGACGAACTTCGGATTTTCCGGGTCGATGCGGTAGTGGATGGCGAGTGTGGCGGGGCGGCTGGACAGGCCTATGCTTTTGCGCCAACAGCCCAGTTGTGTACGCAGGGCACGCCCTCTGTGGTTGTTTCCGATCCTGGCAAGTACAGCTGGGTCTGCAGCGGCAGCAACGGTGGCGCTGCATCGGGCACATGCGAGGCCAATTGGGCGGTCGCTGGCACCGGCACCGGTTCTGTGGCGCCCCCCGACAATGGTTGGGCTGTCACCAGCGCCACATTCAGCAACACACTGCCTGGTAGCCCACCGGCGAACGCGAGCTTTCCATATGGGCTAGTGTCTTTGAGTCTTAATGGCGGTGCCGTCGGCAGTGCGACTAGTATCACCATCCACTACACCACCCCCGTGCCTGTTGGCGCCGTGTACATGAAGTACGGGAAAAGCCCAGCCGGGTTCAACTGTAGCGGTGCGGCCTGCGCACAAGACCACTGGTACCTCATGCCCGAAGGACAGGTGGTGGTGGCGCCGGATCGCTACAGCGCGACGCTGACGATCACTGACGGAGGGGCTGGGGACGATGACCTGATCGCCAACGGTGCCATCACTGACCCAGGCGGCTTCGTGTTACTGCCGGCCGCCATCGGCATACCTTCGCTTTCGCAGTGGGCCCTGTTTCTGACCGCGATCTTGATGGTCTTGGGCAGCACACATAGGCTATTGATCAGGGACGCGCGAGCAGAACGGCTTTCCTGCATACGCTAACGCCCCGCGTTGGCTGATCTCGTTTGCGAACCGTTGTTTGAAGTTGCTGTGCAGTGCCCGCCACGGTGAACGTCGGGTTACACGACACTGGACGTAACGGTTGGGCAACGATGGTCGCTGCGGGTGTCGGGTTACGCGACGTTGTGGTGGAGCACACTCTGCCCGCCCCCCGACCCAACTGCCCATGACGAGCTGCAACTATGGTTGTCGGGTTGCACGGCTCTGTTGCACAAACCCGAAATGGGACGAGTTGACCCCAACCCCGGACGCAGCTACGCCATGGCGGTCACCAATACCGTTGTCGGGCGGCCCAGTTGCGTGAAGCGGTTGAGCAAGGCCACGCGCACATGCAACTCCACCACCTGACGCTCAAACGTACGTGCCATCACCCGCTCGCCCAAGCGGTTGAAGCAGTGCATCTTCGTCTCCACCAGGCTGCGGCGGTGGTACCCGCTCCACTTCTTCCAGATGGCGCGGCCCAACCTGTGACAAGCGTTGAGCGCTGCGTTGCGCGAGCTGGCCCCTACCAGGGTTGTCCGCCAAGGCCGGGCGTTCTTGCGCGGCGCAATCACCGCTTGTGCCCCTCTCTGTGCAATCGCCGCATGGCACGCCTTGGTGTCGTAAGCCCCGTCCCCGCTGACACTGGCCACCGCTTCATCGGCTGGTATCTGGCCCAACAGTTCGGGCAACATCGGCGCGTCACCCAAGCTGTTGTCGGTCACCTCAATGGCCCGAATCTCCAGCGTGTGGGTGTCGATGCCCAGGTGCACCTTGCGCCACTGCCGTCGGTACTCGGCTCCATGCTTCTTGCGCTTCCATTCGCCTTCGCCCAGGAACTTGATGCCGGTGCTGTCCACCAGCAAGTCAAGCGCCGTGGTGCTGGACTGATAGGGCAATTGCACCCGCAGAGTCTTCTGGCGCCGGCACACGGTGCTGAAGTCCGGCACCTTCCAGGCCAGACCAGCCAAGCGCAGCAGGCTGTCGACCAACCCCAGGCTTTGGCGCAGGGCCAGGCCAAACAGGCATTTGATGCTCAGGCAGAACTGGATGGCGGCGTCGGAGAAGACCCGCTGGCGACCTCTGCGGCCATTGGCAGGGCGTACCACTGCATGTCTTTGTCCAACCAAATCATCAGCGACCCTCGCGCCTTGAGCGCGGCGTTGTACGCCGCCCAGTTGGTGGTCTTGTAGCGACCTTTGGCTCCCTTGGCTTCACTCATTCGCCCAGCCTATCACCTCGCCTCTGCGGCTTTGTGCAACAAAGCCTGTGTGGAGGATATGAATCGGGAGATCGCTGCTGGGCACGACACGCGTGTTGTCACTGCCTAGATTGGCGAAATTGAGCGACACCTTTGCGCTTTGTGTCGGACGCGCCGCCCCTACCGCGAAACATGCAAATGACAGGAACCTCCGCTCCCCGAGCCGTTCCTATCTGCGAAGTGTTTGAATCACTTCGTTGTCGTCGTTTTCAGAAAGGACCCCAAGCCCATGCACTCCAACCACATCCTGCCTGCCCTGCGCCGCCTGACGATGGGCCTGATGGTCGTGGCGGCAGCCGCCGGAACGGCCGCCGCGCAACAGATGGTCAGCGTGAAAGGCAGTGTGCTCAACATGCGGGAAGGCCCCGGCACACACACGCAGGTGTTGTGGGAGCTGAAGCGGGGGTACCCGTTGCAGGTGGTTGAGCGGCGCGGCCGGTGGCTCAAGGTGCAGGACTTTGAGAAAGACCAGGGCTGGGTGGCGGCTTCGCTCACGGGCCGCCAACCGCACCACATCGTCAAGGCGCCAGTAGCCAACGTGCGCAGCGGGCCTGGCACGCGGTTCCGCGTGGTGGGCAAAGCCGAGTATGGCGAGTTGTTCAAGACGCAGGAAAAGCGTGCGGATTGGGTCAAGGTCAAGCGCGAAACAGGCGCGTCGGGTTGGGTGGCCCGCCCCCTGCTTTGGGGCTGGTGATCCAGGGCTTCAGCCGCCACGCCTGAGCCGCCCCGCTCAACCAAGGGGCTGGCCCGCATTGCAGCCGGCCGCTGGGCAATGCGCAGCCGTGTGCGGGGTACAAAGATGCCACCTCCACGTCATTTTTATTAACTCCAGTGGCAATAAAATTGACACATGTCTGGGATTGACCTTCGCACCATCAACCTCGTGACCGGCTTGATGTGTGTGGTCATGGGCACCGTCATTCTGGGCATGCGCCGCAACTTCCCGTCCAGCATCCAGGGGCTGGGCCTGTGGGGGTTGGGCGCGCTGTTGGGGATGCTGGCTTCCGCCTTCTACGGCGCCGAGCGCCTGATGCCGCCGAGCCTGGCTGCCATCGGCGGCAATGCCTTGGCGCTGACCGCCTGTGGTCTGATGTACTTCGGCACCCAGCGTTTCTATGCACAACAGGTCCATTGGCAGCGGTGGGCGGGTGTGGGGGCCATCAG
The DNA here is from genome assembly GCF_042665215.1 of Hydrogenophaga atypica. Taxonomy (NCBI): domain Bacteria; kingdom Pseudomonadati; phylum Pseudomonadota; class Betaproteobacteria; order Burkholderiales; family Comamonadaceae; genus Hydrogenophaga; species Hydrogenophaga atypica. Next base: position 29,486 of record NZ_JBHTCA010000009.1, on the reverse strand, counting down.
CTTGTGCGGGCTGACCTACTTTGCCGTGGTCCACCCCGACTATCAGATGCGGGTGGCCCTGTTCACCGCCACACTCGCCGGGCTGTTTGCCGCACACGCGCGATTGCTTTGGCGGCAGGGACGGGGTTTTGCTGCCCGGTTCACGTTGGTCGTGATGGGTTTGCAAACCCTCATTTTTGTGGCCCGTTGTGTGGCCGCTTTCTGGCTGGACCAAGCCAGCACCCACCGATTCGCCGCCTCCACCATACACAACGCCTATTTCGTCAGTTTCAGTTTCATGGTGCTGCTGTTCCTGGTGGGGGTGTTGCTCATGGCGAGCGAGCGTGTGCGTGCCGAGTTCGAGCACATGGCCACCTTTGACAGCCTGACAGGCGCTTTGAACCGGCGCGTGCTGCTGCTCGCCGGTGACCAGGAACTGTTGCGCTGGCAGCGGCACGCGCACCCCTTTGCTGTGCTGCTGATCGACATTGACCACTTCAAACAGATCAACGATCAACACGGGCATTTGGTGGGCGATCAGGTCCTCAAGCGTTTGGCCGCCGCTTTGCGCCAACCGCTGCGCAAAACCGACCTGTTGGCGCGCTACGGCGGCGAAGAGTTCCTGGTGCTGCTGCCTGTCACCGACGAAGCAACAGCGCGTGAACTCGGCGAGCGGGTTCGTGCTGCGGTGCAAGCCATGCCCAGCGACCCGCCCGGCTGCCCATGCACCATCAGCGTGGGCGTGAGTGGCGTGCACGAGGGCGACACCACGTTTGACCAGCTGGTGGCCCGCGCGGACCTGGCGCTCTACCAGGCCAAAAACGCGGGCCGCAACCGCGTGGTCATGATGGACAACCCCACCCTTCCCTCACACGGCCGCACCCCATGACCACATCCCCCACCCCGCCGCCCGCCGCCCAGCCGCGCAACCCCTTGCACGGGTTGACGCTGGAGGCCATTGTCAACGCGCTCGTGGCGCACTATGGCTGGGCAGGTTTGGCTGAGCGCATACCGGTGCGATGCTTCACCAGCGAACCCAGCGTGTCCTCCAGCCTCAAGTTCTTGCGCAAAACGCCCTGGGCCCGAGACAAAGTGGAAAGCCTGTACCTCTACATGTTGAGGGAAATCAAACGCAGCCCAAACAGCCGCCCCGGTACGTAGCATCCACACACCCCTGCGTCAGGCCTTGAGCGACACTGAAATGTCAATGCCTGTGCACCGGCCCCGCATGGCCGCCACCTTTCTGGAGAGAGACAACATGTACAAGAAACTGTTTGTTCCCGTCGATGGTTCTGAACTTTCACACCGCGCCATGGACGGCAGCATCGCGCTGGCCAAACAACTGGGCGCGGCCATCAACGGTTTTGTGGTCGAACCCGATCTGCCGCTGTCGGTTGTGAGCCCCGACGCACACACCTCCACCGAACGCATCAAAAAACACGAAGCGCAGAACGAGGCACACGCCAAAGCCCTGCTGGACCAGTTCGCGCAACGCGCGAAGGCCGCAGGCGTTGACTTCGTGGCCAGCCATGTGACCGCCTATTCGGTGGACACCGCCATCATGGAAGAGGCCGAAAAAGCCGGCTGCGACATGATTGTGATGGTCACACACGGCAGGGGCCCGCTGGGCGAGTTCGTGTTTGGCTCCCACACCAAGTCCATCATCTCGCGCAGCAAGCTGCCCGTGCTGGTGCTGCACTGACGCAGGCTTGCGGGTTCAGGCGCTGATTTCCACCCGGTTGCGCCCAAGGTGCTTGGCGCGGTACAGCGCGGCATCGGCCTGGCGAACCAGCGAGGCCGAGTCGGTGGCGTTCTGCGGCGCCTCGGCCACCCCCACCGACACATGCACCTGCAAGGCCACGCCGTGGGCACTCAGGTTCAGCAGCGCCACCTGGCGGCGGATGTCGTGCGCGCGCGCTTCGGCCGCACCCAGCGGCATGCCGGGCAACAGCAACAAAAACTCCTCGCCGCCGTAGCGGCAGGCGATGTCGCCGGCGCGCAAGGCCTGGCTGATCACCTCGGCCACCGCTTTGAGCACCTCGTCCCCCACGGGGTGGCCGTGGCCGTCGTTGATCAGCTTGAAGTGGTCGATGTCCACCATCATCGCGCTGATGGGCGCGTCGTCGCGGGCACAACGTGCCAGTTCGCGGTCTATGGTGGCAGCCAAGTGGCGGCGGTTGTACAGCCCGGTCAGGTGGTCCCGGTCCACCTCCTCCTTGAGCTGGCTCTGCAAAAGGCGGATCTCGTCGAGCTGCGCCTGCAGCGCCTGTTCGTTGCGGCGCAGACGTTGGCGCATCTGGTTCAACTTGGTAGCGCGTGTCTGGGCACTCAAGCCAAACACCACCAGATACGCCGACAGGCTCGCCATGGACAACAGGGTCACCGGCAAGCTGGTGTGGGGTTCAAAGCGCCAGCCCAGCACCACCCCGGCCAAGACCATGCCCAGCCCATGCGCCGCCAAGGCCTTGAGCACGCCCCGCCCCCCTTGAAACGCCACCAGGTTGAGGCACGGACCGATGCCGAACAGGAAAGCGATCCACAGCGGAAAACCCATGCCGGCAGACCAGACGCCCAGGATGAAGGCGTCAAACAGCATGTTCCGGACTTCTGCGTCCAGGGCGTCGCGCGCGCGCCGTGCGAGCAGATAGGCCAGTTGAGGGTACAGCACAAACTGCGCGAACAACGCCCACCAGACCCAGCCCACAGGCGCCGTTGGCCACAGGTGCAGCCCCACCAGCAGGCCCAACAGCGCCCACGACCACGATCGGTTGATGTGGTTCATGTGCACCACCCAGTGCGATGCCCGCCCGGATGCGGGGCCGGCGCGCGGCGTGGTGGTGGTTGGCGGATCGGGTGGCTTGGACATGGTGGCCTCAAACGCAACCCGCAACCATAGCCGCCCCAGCGAGCGCGGTCAATGCCTGTGACGGTGTCAGCGCGCGCTGAGCGAGAGCGCCTCCCCGGCGCGGTTGAAGGGGACCAGCCCGTCGATGTCACCCATTTGCACGCGCTGCACCAGGCGGTCCAGCGCGCCGCTCACCTGCGCATCGTCGGGCGCTTGGCCGCCCTGCCCACCCAGCGCACCGGCCAGCACCATGGCCCAGGCGGCGCCCCGGCCATCGGCCTCGGCGCGCAGTTGCTCGAAGCCGGCCACCCCGTCGGGCGCCAGGTCCACACACATCACCGGCACCATCGCGCCACCCTGCCCGGCCTCGAAGTCGGCGCGTTCGGCCTCACTGCTGCCTTCGGGCAGTTCCACCTGCACAAACACCAGCAACAGGCATTGGGGCTGGGCTTGAGCGCGTGCCGCGCGCAGCAGGTCGTCGAAGTGTTCGATGTTCATCGCCTTCAAGCCTTCTTGATGTACTCGGACTTCAGCTGCATGGCACCAAAGCCTTCGATCTTGCAGTCGATGTCGTGATCGCCTTCGATCAGCCGGATGTTCTTCACCTTGGTGCCCACCTTGATGACGGCCGACGATCCCTTGACTTTGAGGTCCTTGATCAGGGTCACGCTGTCACCGTCCTGCAGCGGGTTGCCGTGGGCATCCTTCCACACCCGCACCACGTCGGGCTCCGCTGTGGCGTTGGCCGCCCATTCGTGCCCACATTCGGGGCACACCAGCAGGGCCCCGTCGGGATAGGTCAACGTCGATTGGCATTGGGGGCAGGCAGGCAAGTCGGACATGAAAACGTGGTTCAAAAAAGGAAACGATGGTAGCCCGGCTCAACCACAGGCGCCGATGTGGCCACATGCCGTGCAGTATTCGCAGCCGTCCTTGCGGATGACCGCGTGGGCGCCACATTCGGGGCATTTGCGGCCCGCCATGGTGGTGGGGGGCAGCGGGGCGGCAGATGTGGGGGCGAGCACCGTGGCACCACCGTTGGCGCGCCGCTCCAGGATGTTCTGCACCGCGTAGGCGATGGCGGCCACCTCGGAGTCGTGCCACAGGGGCACGCGGCTGCCGTCCTCGCGCACACGCTGGCCCAGGCGCACGGGGCCCCGGTCCCAGGCCACCTTGCGCATGTCGCTCAGCGCGCGCTCCAGAAAGCCGCCCCGCGCCGCCAGCGACAACATGCGCATGCTGGAGGTGATCCACTGCTGCGACTCGCCGCTTTGCCCCACCGGCATGAAGAACTCGATGGCGCGGTCCACCGTGCCATGGCCATCGGCCGTGGGCACCGGTAAAAACGAGACGATGAGGTACAGCGTCTTCTGCCCTTCGTGTGTCCAGTACTCGATCTTCTCGGCCACGGCATCGAGCGCGCCCTTGGGCCGGCTTTCGATCACGGTGCGCATCGGGTCCACCAGCGGTGCGGGCGTGGGCAGAGACGTGGCCTTGGGTTCGGCAGGCGTCACCTCCAGCACCGCACCCAGAATGCTGTTGGGCCGGTAGGTGGCCAGGCCCTTGAGGCCGGCGCGCCAAGCGCTCAGGTACAAATCCTTGAAGTCGCCGTAGGGGCAGTCGGCGGGCACGTTCACCGTTTTGGAAATGGCCGTGTCCACAAAAGGTTGTACCGCCTCCATCATGGCGATGTGGTCGTTAGCACCCATCTCCAGCGCGGTCACAAAGGCTTCGGACAGCGGGGCATCGGGGCCGTTGAGGTGGCGGAACAGCCGCCACGCGTGATCTTGCACCTCGTAGCTGCGCTGGCTGCCGTCGGCCTCGCGCTTCTTGCGCGTGTAGGTCCACGAAAACGCGGGCTCGATGCCGTTGGACGCGTTGTCGGCAAACGCCAAACTCACCGTGCCTGTGGGCGCGATGGACAGCAGGTGGCTGTTGCGGATGCCGTGGGTGCGAATGGCCTGTTGCAACTCGGCCGGCAAGCGGCTGGCAAAGGTACCGGGTTCCAGGTAGGTCGCCACGTCCAGCGCCGGGAAGGCGCCCTTTTCTTGCGCCAGCGCCACCGACGCGCCGTAAGCCGCATCGCGCATGGCCTCGGCGATGCGGGCCGCCATGGCGCGGCCCTCGGGCGCGTCGTAGCGCAGTCCCAGCAACGTGAGCGCGTTGCCCAGGCCGGTGAAGCCCACGCCAATGCGCCGCTTGGCCTGCGCCTCGCGCGCCTGCTCGGGCAGCGGCCAGTGGGTCAGGTCCAGCACGTTGTCCAGCGCGCGCACCTGCAAGGCCACGCTTTCGGCAAAGGCCGCAAAGTCAAACGCCGGCAAACCGCCGTGGCCAAACGGGTGGCGCACAAAACGCGTGAGGATGACCGGGCCGAGGTCGCAGCAGCCATAGGGGGGCAGCGGCTGTTCGCCACAAGGGTTGGTCGCCGTGATGGCCTCGATGGCCCGCAGGTTGTTGTCGCGCTGGATCTGGTCGAGGAAAAGGATGCCGGGTTCGGCGAATTCGTAGGCCGAACGCATGATGGTGTCCCACAGCTCGAGCGCGGGCAGGGAGCGGTAAACCCACTGGCCGTCGTCGTGCTGGTGGGCGCCGGCGGCGCACAAGGCCTCGCCGGGGTGGGCGGTGTGCACCAGGTCCCACGGCTGGTCGTTGGCCACGGCCTGCATGAAGGCATCGCTCACGCCCACCGACACGTTGAAGTTGTTCCAGCGCCCGGGTGTGCGTTTGGCGGTGATGAATTCGAGCACGTCGGGGTGGTCGATGCGCAGCACGCCCATTTGGGCGCCGCGCCTCGCGCCAGCGCTTTCCACGGTGGCGCAGGACTGGTCGAACACGTTGATGTAGCTGCACGGACCCGAGGCGGTGGAGGCGGTGCCTTTGACCTGCGCGCCACGCGGGCGGATGCGGGAGAAGTCGTAACCCACGCCGCCGCCACGGCGCATGGTCTCAGCCGCTTCGCGCAGGGCTTCGTAGATGCCGGGGAAGCCAGCCTCATCGCGGCCCTGGATGCAATCGCCCACGGGCTGCACGAAGCAGTTGATGAGCGTGGCCTGGATGCCGGCACCCGCCGCGCTCATGATGCGCCCGGCGCCGATGGCGCCCGCCTCCAGGTTGCGGCGGAACAGGACTTCGAAATGCGCCTGACGGTCGGGCGCCTCCACCGAGGCCAGGGCTCGGGCCACGCGGTCGAACAGCGCGGCGGCATCCGCCTCGCCGTGTTTGAGGTACTTCTCGCGCAGCACGTCGGTGCTGATGTCCTGCGGCGGCAAGGCGAGGCTGGGGTTCAGGGGATCGCGGTTCATGCGGGGGCTCCGGTGGCGGGCACACCGCCCATGGTGTCACGAACCCCGGCCAGCAACCAGCGCAGCAGGTCGGCCACCGGTCGGATTTCGTCGCCGAACGGCAGGCGCCCCGCCCCTCTGAAAAACAGGCCGCGCTGGGCATCGCCTTCCAACGCATGGCCCAGTTGCTGGTCGATGCAGAACTGGCCAATCTCGCTTTTGCCGTCGCGCAGGCCACACTGGGCCAGGCAGTCGAACGACAGGTTGCACTTGCGTTTGACGTGGGCCACGGCCTTGAGCTTGGGCTCGATGCGCAGGTATTTGTCGAGCCAGGGCGTGCGCACCGCGCGCGCGGGCAGCCCTGCCACGCTCACGAACTCCACGATGTCCTCGGGCTTGGCCTGGGCCAGCACCTGCTTGAAGGCCATGTCGGCGTCACATTCGGCGGTGACGGCAAAGGCGGTGCCCAGCTGCACCGCGCTGGCGCCCAGGGCTTGCAGGCGCAACACGTCGTCGTGGCTTGAGATGCCACCGGCGGCGATCAGCGGGATGTCGCGCTCCAGGCCGGCGCTCTTGAAGAACTCGCGCACCGCAGGAATCACCACCTCGAAATCGAAACGGGTGTCGTTGAGGTCGGACACGCGGGCCGCGCCCAGGTGGCCGCCGGCCAGGCGCGGGTGTTCGATGACGATGGCGTCGGGCAGGCGCCCTTTCTTTTCCCACTTGCGCACCAGCAGTTGCACGCCGCGCGCGTCCGACAGGATGGGGATGAGCGCGGTCTGGGGGTGGTCGGCCGCCAGGTCGGGCAGGTCCAGTGGCAGGCCAGCGCCCACCACCAGCGCGTCGATGCCACTGGCCAGCGCCTGGCGCACATAGGCTTCGTAGGCACTCAAGGCACGCATCACGTTGACGGCCAACAAACCGTGGCCATCGGCGGTGGCGCGGGCCGCGCGGATTTCGCGGTCCAACGCCACCAGATTGGCGGCGTTGATGCGGTCCTTGGCGTCGCTTTCCTTGTTGAGGTGGGCGGTTTGCGCCATCAGGTCGGGGTGCAGGCGGCGCAGGTCCACCGCCGAGATGGTGCCCATGGCCCCCAGGCGCGCCACCTGGCCCGCCAGGCGCGAGGCCGACACCCCCACCCCCATGCCACCCTGCACCACCGGCAGCAATTCGCGCCCGGCCAGCTGCAGCGGGCGCAAGCCCGACGCTCGGCACATGTTCAACAACTGTTGCCACTCCGCCGTGTCGGCGCCCGCTTCAATCACTGATGACTTGTCCATCGTGTTCCACATAGGGTTGGTACGGCCCGGTGCCGCTCGTGGAGGCTACCGAAGCCGCCACGAAGTCCCCTTGCGCTGCGTCAAAGACATGCACTTCACCGTCTTCGATCACGTAATGCCAGCCGTGCAGGGTCAACTTGCCGGCCTCAACCTCGCGCCGCACCATGGGGTAGCCCATCAGGCGTTCGAGTTGCAGCACGATGGCGCGTTGTTCGGTGCGGCGCATCGCCTCGGGGGTGGGCTGAACCGGCAGCAAGGCCTCGTCCACCAGCTTGAGCCAGGCCTGCAAGGCCACGGCCTCGGCGGGTGCACCTTCGTAGGCGGTCCGTATGGCACCGCAGTGGCTGTGGCCACAAACGATGATGCGCTCCACGTGCAGGCCCAGCACCGCGAACTCGATGGCGGCCATCGTCCCATGCAAACCATGGGACTGGTCATAGGGGGGAACGAGCGCGCCCACGTTGCGCACCAGGAACAGCTCGCCCGGCCCGGCACCCGTCAGCAAGTAAGGCACCAGACGCGAATCGGAGCAGCCGATGAACAGCGTCTTGGGGTGCTGGCCATCGGCCACCAGGTCTTGAAAACGCTGCTGGTGCAGCGGGAAGTAGTCGGAGTGGAAACGGCGCAGGCGCAGCAGCAGTTCGTCGCCCGCGCCCGAAGCGCCGCTTCCCTCGTCCGCGCTCACTGCACCAAGGGCGAGTCCGCCCCCTCCAGGTCCAGGCCCTCCACCTGGGCCTGCCCGATGAGCAGGCGCATGTACTGGCGCAAGGCGGTGGCGCGGGTCTGCAGCGTCATCTGCATGGCGATGCGATCTTGCACCGCCTCGAACGGTTGTTGTGTGCCCTTGCGCCGGCCCAGCACCTCCACGATGTGGAAGCCGAAACGCGTGTGCACCAGGCGCGGGTGCACGCCCATGCCCCAACCCGAGTCGCTTTGGTAGAACAGCTCGTTGGCCAGTTCGGGCGCGCAATCGTGTGGGCCGATCCAGCCCAGCTCGCCACCCTCGGCGCTGCTGGGGCAGTTGGAGAGCTCGCGCGCCAGCTCGGCAAAGCGGCCGGCGGGCACGTCCTTGCGCGAGAGTTCCAGCAGCGCGGTCTCGGCGCGTTGGGCCAGCTTGTGCACGTCCACACCCGGCGTCACCGCGAACAGGATGTGGCGCACGTGCAAGGCCTGGCCGGTCACGAAATGCAGCTTGTTGGCGGCGTAATAGCGCTCCTGCGCGCTGGCTTCGGGCGCGGGCGTGACCACCGCCGCGTCCACCATCTGCTCCAGCACCTGGCGCTGCGCTTCGTTCAGCGGCGGCGCGTGCTCTGGGTGGGTGTCGGTCAGCAGGCCCCGGCGCACGGCTTCCTGGCGCAACAGTTCGGTGTGGGCGCGCTCCAGCAGTTCCTCAGGGTGAAGTTGCTCGCCGGGGCCCAACAAGGCCACACCGTTGATGGTGGGGGACTTGAGTGACGACTTGAGGGGCGACTGGGCCCCGCTGGCGCAGCCGCAGCTGCCACCACCGCCGCCGCAACCCATGTCGGCAGGCAAAGGAATGGTCATGGCGTTCATGTCAGCTCTCCCGACGTGGCGATTGGTTCAGACCAGCAGGCAGGCCCAGCTTGCGGCTGCGCACCACCTGGTAGGGGCGCACGATGTAGGCCAGCGTGCCAAAGCCGCTCCACACGTGCACCAGACGCGAGAAGGGGAAGAGCAGGAAGATGGTCATGCCCAGCACCAGGTGCACCTTGTAGGGCCAGTCCAGGCCCACCAGTTGGGCGGCGTCGGGGCTGAAGGTGACGATGCCCTGTGCCCAGGCCGATAGCTTGAGCATGACCGCGCCGTCCGAATGCCCGATGGAAAACGGCAGCGTGATCAGGCCCAGCACCAGTTGCACCCACAGGATGATGAGGATGCCCAGGTCGGTGCGGTGGCTGGTGAGGCGGATGCGGTCGTCGAACAGGCGGCGGTGCAGCAGCAGGCTCAGGCCCACGAAGCACACGGCGCCGGCAATGCCACCGGCGGTCACGGCCACCATCTGTTTCTGGCCAGCGGTGATGAAGGGCTCGTACACCCAGTGGGGCGTGAGCAGGCCCACGCTGTGGCCGAAGAACAGGAACAGGATGCCGATGTGGAACAGGTTGCTGCCCCACCGCAACTGGCCCTTGCGCAGCAGCTGCGAGGAGTCGCTTTTCCAGGTGTACTGGTCGCGGTCGAAGCGGGCCAGGCTGCCCATGAAAAACACCGACAGGCAGATGTAGGGATAGACGTTGAACAGGAAGTTGTGCAGCGTGTTCATGCTCGCGCTCCTTGTGCCGTGGAAGAGGGGTTCTTGACGATGCGTATCGGCTGTGCCTGCCCGGGTTTGGCCTGGCCCTCGGTGGAGCAGCCGCCAAACACCTCGGGCTCGGCCCAGCTCTCGTCCATGGCCGGCTCGTCGGGCACGGGCACGGCCTCGGCCTTCTCGCCTGCCAGCTCCAGCACGGCAGCCAGCACGCTGGCGTAAGGGCTTTGGCGCTTGAGCAAGGCACTGAAGATGGCGCGCACGATGTGGGCCGTCTCGCCCAGGAAGTCGCGCGCCTGCTGCGGCGGCTGGGTGGAGGCGAACTCCAGCAGCACGGGCAGGTAGTCAGGCAACTCGCTGTTGTCGATGTAAAGCCCGGCTTTTTCGTAGGTCTGGATGAGGTCGATCATGGCCGGGCCCCGGTCGCGCGAGTCGCCGTGCACGTGCTCGAACAGGTGCAGCGAGGTGCTGCGGCCCCGGTCGAACAGCTCCACGTAATCGGACTCGACCTGCAGCGCCGGCAGCAGCACCAGGCGATCGAGCAGGCGTTCGATCTCGTCGATGCGCTCGGCCGGCAGCGCGGCCTCGTCGCGCAGGGCGGCACGCAACTCGGCCACGTGGGCGCGCAGTTCGGCGTCGGGGTAACGCAGCAGGTGGGCCAGCACACGCTGGGTCAGGCGGGCCTGGGGCAATGGCTTGTTGAACAGCATGGTCAGACTCCTGCCTTGATGGGAATGGTGCGCTTCTTCTCGCTGCCGAACAGGCTGGTCTCGGTCTCGCCTTCGGAGCAGCCGTTGCCGAAGCTGAAGCCACAACCGCCCTTCACGTTGAAGGTGTTCTCCGCGTACTCGCGGTGGGTGGTCGGGATGACGAAGCGGTCTTCGTAGTTGGCAATGGCCATGGTGCGGTACATGTCCTCCACCTGCGCCTGGCTCAGGCCCACCTGGTCCAGCACGCCGGTGTTGACGACGCCGTCCACGTGTTTGCCGCGCTGGTAGGCGCGCATGGCCAGCATGCGTTCGAGTGCGTGGATGACGGGACGGGTTTCGCCAGCGGTGAGCAGGTTGGCCAGGTACTTGACCGGGATGCGCAGTTGGCTAACGTCCGGAATCTCGCCGTTGATGCCCACCTGCCCGGCGTTGGCCGCAGCGGTGATGGGCGACAGCGGCGGCACGTACCACACCATGGGCAGGGTGCGGTACTCGGGGTGCAGCGGCAGGGCCACCTGCCAGTCCACCGCCATCTTGTAGACCGGGCTGTTGCGCGCGGCCTCCAGCCAGCCTTCGGGAATACCGTCGGCGCGCGCCTGGGCGATCACCTCGGGGTCAAACGGGTCGAGGAACAGGTCGATCTGCGCCTGGTAGAGGTCGCTCTCGTTGGGCACGCTCGCGGCTTCTGCGATGCGGTCGGCGTCGTACAGCAGCACGCCCAGGTAGCGGATGCGGCCGACGCAGGTCTCGGAGCACACCGTGGGCTGGCCGGCCTCGATGCGCGGGTAGCAGAAGATGCACTTCTCGGCCTTGCCGCTTTTCCAGTTGTAGTAAATCTTCTTGTAAGGGCAACCGCTCACGCACATGCGCCAACCCCGGCACTTGTCCTGGTCGATCAGCACGATGCCGTCTTCCTCGCGCTTGTAGATGGAGCCGCTGGGGCAGCTCGCCACACAGGCCGGGTTGAGGCAGTGCTCGCACAGGCGCGGCAGGTACATCATGAAGGTGTTTTCGAACTCACCCACCATGGCCTTCTGCGCGGCCTCGAAGCCATCGAAGTTCTGGTCCTTGCTGCGCTTGGCGAATTCGCCGCCCAGGATTTCTTCCCAGTTCGGGCCCCACTCGATCTTCTCCATGCGCTTGCCGGTGATCAGCGAACGTGGCCGCGCGGTGGGCGCGTGCTGCATCTCGGGTGCCGACTGCAGGTGGTCGTAATCGAAGGTGAAGGGTTCGTAGTAGTCGTCGATCTGCGGCAGATTGGGGTTGGCGAAGATCTTCATCAAGAGCGACCACTTGCCGCCTTGCTTGGGCACGATGGAGCCGTCGGCCTTGCGCTCCCAGCCACCCTTCCACTTGTCCTGGTTTTCCCAGTCCTTGGGGTAGCCGATGCCGGGTTTGGTCTCGACGTTGTTGAACCAGGCGTATTCCACGCCGGGCCGGCTGGTCCAGACCTGCTTGCAGGTGACCGAGCAGGTGTGGCAGCCGATGCACTTGTCCAGGTTCAGGACCATGCCGATCTGAGCACGTACTTTCATGGTGTGTTTCCTTTGCTGTACTCGGTGTGGCTCAGGGGTTCTCGCCCTGCGATTGGTAGGCAGCGGCGAGGTGGTCGTCGCGTGGTGTGTCCAGCCAGTCCACCTTGGCCATCTTGCGCACCACCACAAATTCGTCGCGGTTGGTGCCGATGGTTCCGTAGTAGTTGAAGCCGTAGCTCAGTTGCGCGTAGCCACCGATCATGTGGGTGGGCTTGAGCACGATGCGGGTGACCGAGTTGTGGATGCCACCGCGCACGCCGGTGATCTCGCTGCCCGGGGTGTTGATGATCTTTTCCTGCGAGTGGTACATCATCACCATGCCGGGGTTGACGCGCTGGCTCACCACCGCACGCGCCGCCACCGCGCCGTTGACGTTGAACAACTCGACCCAGTCGTTGTCCTCGATGCCGGCGCTCTTGGCGTCGTCCTCGCTGAGCCACACCACGGTGCCGCCCCGGTTGAGGGTGAGCATCAGCAGGTTGTCGCTGTAAGTGGAGTGGATGCCCCACTTCTGGTGCGGGGTGATGAAGTTCAGCAGGATCTCGGTCTGCCCGTTGGGCTTGCGGCCATGCACCTCGTCGGTGGTCTTGAGGTCCACCGGCGGGCGGTAGCTGCTGAAGCCCTCGCCGAAAGCGATCATCCAGGGGTGGTCCTGGTAGAACTGCTGGCGCCCGGTGAGGGTGCGCCATGGGATCAGCTCGTGCACGTTGGTGTAGCCGGCGTTGTAGCTCACCGTCTCGCTCTCGATGCCGCTCCAGGTGGGCGAGCTGATGATCTTGCGCGGCTGCGCCTGGATGTCGCGGTAGCGGATCTTCTCGTCCTCGCGGTACAGGGCCAGGTGCTTGTGGTCGCGCCCCGTCTGTTTGCTCAGCGCCTCCCAGGCCTTCACGGCCACGTGGCCGTTGGTCTCGGGCGCCAGTTGCAAGATGACTTCGCAGGCATCGATGTCGGTCACGATCTTGGGCATGCCTTGTGTCACGCCTTCCTCAAGGGTGGTGCCGTTGAGCTGCCCCAGCTGCGTGACCTCAACCTCGGTTTTCCACGCAATGCCCTTGCCGCCGTTGCCCACCTTGTTCATCAGCGGGCCCAAGGCGGTGAAACGCTTGTAGAGGTTGGGGTAGTCGCGCTCGACCACGGTGATCTGCGGCGCCGTTTTGCCAGGGATCAGGTCGCACTGGCCCTTCTTCCATTCCTTCACGTCAAAAGGCTGGGCCAGTTCGGCCGGGCTGTCGTGCATCAGCGGCGTCAGCACCACTTCCTTCTCAACGCCGAGGTGGCCCACACACACCTCGCTGAAGGTCTTGGCAAACCCCTTGTAGATCTCCCAATCAGAGCGCGATTGCCACACCGGGTCCACCGCTGCACTCAGCGGGTGGATGAAGGGGTGCATGTCGCTGGTGTTGAGGTCGTTCTTCTCGTACCAGCTGGCGGTGGGCAGCACGATGTCGGAGTACAGGCAGGTGGTGGACATGCGGAAGTCCAGCGTGACCAGCAGGTCCAGCTTGCCCTGCGGCGCGTCCTTGTGCCACTTCACTTCCGACGGTTTGGCGTCGTCGTCGCCCAGGTCTTTGCCCTGCACGCCGTTTTCGGTGCCCAGCAAATGTTTGCAGAAATACTCGTGGCCCTTGCCGCTGGAGCCCAGCAGGTTGGAGCGCCACACAAACAGGTTGCGCGGCCAATTCTGCGGCGCGTCGGGGTCCTCGCAGCTCATCTCCAGCGTGCCGTCCTTGAGCGCCTTGACCACGTAATCCTTGGGGTCCATGCCCGCGCTTGACGCATCGCGCACCACCTGCATGGGGTTGGTCTTGAGCTGGGGTGCGCTGGGCAACCAGCCCATGCGTTCGGCGCGCACGTTGTAGTCGATCATGCTGCCGCCGAACGCGGCCTTGTCGGCCAGCGGCGAAACAATTTCCTCCAGGCCCAGCTTCTCGTAGCGCCACTGGTCGGTGTGGGCGTAGAAGAAGCTGGTGCTGTTCTGCTGACGCGGCGGGCGGATCCAGTCGAGCGCAAAGGCCAGCGCGGTCCAGCCGGTTTGCGGGCGCAGCTTTTCCTGGCCCACGTAGTGGGCCCAGCCGCCACCGCTTTGCCCGATGCAGCCACACATCATCAACAGGTTGATGACGCCGCGGTAGTTCATGTCCGCGTGGTACCAGTGGTTCATGGCCGCACCGATGATGACCATGGACTTGCCGTGGGTCTTGTCGGCGTTGTCGGCAAACTGGCGCGCCACGGTGATGACCTGGTCGCGCGGCACGCCGGTGATTTGCTCCTGCCAGGCCGGGGTGTAAGGGGCGTTGTCGTCAAAGCTCTTGGCGCCGGAGCCCAGGCCCCGGTCGATGCCGTACTGCGCCACCTGCAGGTCGAACACCGTGGCCACCAGGGCGTGACGTTCTTCACCGGCCTTGCCCAGGCGCAGGCGCACGGCCGGCACCTTGGCGTGGTTCACCTCACCGGTGCCGGCGTTCTCGGAAAAGTGGGGGGTGACGTTTCCACCAAAGTAAGGGAAGCCCACGTCCACCACCTGGTGTTCTTGTGCACCGTCTTCCAGCACCGAGAGCTTGAGCTTGACGTCGCCGTTGTCGCGCGCTTCCTTGGATTCCAGGTTCCACTTGCCCACGTCGTCGCGGCCTTCAGCGCCCCAGCGGAAGCCGATGGAGCCGTTGGGCAACACCGCCTTGCCTTGCGCGTCGAAGGCCACCGTTTTCCAGTCGGGGTTGTTGTCCTGGCCCAGCTTGCCGTTGAAGTCGCTGGCACGCAGGTAGCGGTCGGGCACCATGGTCTTGCGGCCATCGGGCAGGGTGTGCTCCTTGAGCATGACCAGCATGGGCAGGTCGGTGTAGCGGCGTGCGTAGTCGTCGAAGTAGGTGGAGCGCTGCTTGCCTTCAGGGAAATAGAACTCCTTGAGCACCACGTGGCCCATGGCCATGGCGAGCGCAGCGTCGGTGCCTTGTTTGGGGTGCATCCAGAGGTCGGCCAGCTTGGCCACCTCGGAGTAGTCGGGCGTGACCGCCACCGTCTTGGCGCCCTTGTAGCGCACCTCGGTGAAAAAGTGGGCGTCGGGCGTGCGCGTCTGCGGCACGTTGGAGCCCCAGGCGATGATGAAGCTGCTGTTGTACCAGTCGGCCGATTCGGGCACGTCGGTCTGCTCGCCCCAGATCTGCGGGCTGGCCGGTGGCAAGTCGCAGTACCAGTCGTAGAAGCTCATGCAAACGCCGCCTAGCAGGCTCAGGTAGCGGCTGCCGGCGGCGTAGCTGACCATGCTCATGGCCGGGATGGGCGAGAAGCCGATGATGCGGTCCGCACCGTGTTTTTTGATGGTGTAGACGTTGGCGCTGGCGATGAGCTGGTTGACCTCGTCCCAGGTGGAACGCACGAAACCGCCCATGCCACGCACCTGCTGGTAGTCGCGGCGCGCGGCATCGTCTTCCACGATAAGCGCCCAGGCGTCCACCGGGGTTTTGGCCACTTTAAGGGCGGCGCGCCAGCGCTCGAGCAGGCGACCGCGCACCATGGGGTACTTGACGCGGTTGGCGCTGTAGAGGTACCAGCTGTAGCTGGCGCCGCGTGCGCAGCCGCGTGGCTCGTGGTTGGGCATGTCCCAGCGGGTGCGGGGGTAGTCGGTCTGCTGGGTTTCCCAGGTGACGATGCCGCCTTTGACGTAAATCTTCCAGCTGCAGGAGCCGGTGCAGTTGACGCCGTGGGTGCTGCGAACAATCTTGTCGTGTGCCCAGCGGTTGCGGTAGGCGTCTTCCCAGGTGCGGTCTTCGTTGGTGACTTGTCCGTGGCCGCCCGCGAAGCTGTCCTTGGGGAGGTTGAAGTGGGTCAATCGGTCCAGAAAGTGGCTCATGGGGTGCTCCGGTTGGGGTGGGTTGTTGGGGTCATGGGTTGTTGTTTCTGTTGCCGGGCTTTTGCGTGCCTGCTTTTGTGGGGGCCGAGGGCAGCGGGGTGAACGGTTCCGTTCGTGTCCCCCGCCGGCTGCGCCGGCTCCTCCTTTACCTCACTGCACCATTCACCCCACTGCCCTCGGCTGCACACGCGACGGCGCGCGATGACTTCGGACATTGGCGCGCCCACCACGTTGGAAGACTCAGGGCGGTGTGGCGCTCCGATCCGGTAGGTAAAGGAGGAGCCCGAAGGGCGGGGGACACGGACGGAGCGGAGCGCCACACCGCCCTGAGTCCGGCACAAAAAGCGGCACATAACGGGCTTCATGGGTTCTTGATCTCCGCACCAGAACGCAGGTAAAACCACCAGTTCAACACCAGGCACACCGCGTAAAACACGGCAAACCCATACATAGCGAACTGCGGTGTGCCAGCCTTGATCTGCGCACCAATCACCACAGGCGCTACAAACGCGCCATAAGCGGCGATGGCCGAGGTCCAGCCCAGCACGGGGCCGGCCTGCTGGCGGTCAAAGATGACGCCGATGGTGCGGAAGGTGGAGCCGTTGCCGATGCCGCTGGCAAAGAACAGCAGCAGAAACAGGCCCAGGAACATGGGGAAGTAGGTTTCGGGCGTGGCCGAAGCGTAGGCCTGCATCATCACGTAGCCCACCGCCACCGAACCCACCACCATCACGGCCGAAATGACCTGGGTGACGATGGAGCCACCCAGCTTGTCGGAAATCCAGCCGCCGATGGGCCGCACCGCCGCGCCAATGAAGGGGCCCATCCAGGCGTAGGTCAGGGCCGAGGGCGCGTTGGGGTTTTTCAGCGTGTGCTGCATCACGCCATGGGCGTCGGGCACGTGGCTGATGCCGAAGATGACCGTGATGGCCAGGGGCAGCGCCATCGAGAAGCCGATGAAGGAGCCGAAGGTGACGATGTAGAGCGCCGTCATCGACCAGGTGTGCTTGTTGCGGAAGATGGCGAACTGCTTGGCGATGTTGTCCTTCATGGTGCCGAAGGCGGTGAGCTTCATCACCATCAAGGTGCTGACGATGATCAGCGGCATGGCCAGCCACATGTTGAGCAGGCCCAGGCCGGTGGGTGCCGGCAGATACAGGTACAGACCCACACCGGCCGGTAAAAACGACAGCGTGTACAGCCAGACAATCTTGATGAAGGCGGCGATGGTGCTGCCCAGGCTGCTGTCCACACCCGGCGTGACCGTCTTGAGGTTGTTCATGCCAAACCAGCACAAGATGGACAGCGGCACCAGCGACAGCAACCACGCAAAGCCCGCGTTCTGAATCCAAGTGGGCGTGCCGGCGACGATCTTGCCGAAGATCCAGCCGCTGTCCTTCACCAGCGTCATCGACTCACCGCCCATGGCGCCCAGCAGCGGCATCGTCATCACCAGCGGAATCACGATCTGCATGGTGGTGACGCCGAAGTTGCCCAGGCCGGCGTTCAGCCCCAACGCCGTGCCTTGCAGCCGCTTGGGGAAGAAGGTGCTGATGTTGGACATGCTGGAGGCAAAGTTGCCGCCGCCCACGCCCGACCACAGCGCCATGAGCTGGAAGGCCCACAGCGGCCAGTCCTTGTGCTGAAGCACGATGCCGGTGCCCACGGCGGGCGCCAGCAGCATGGCGGTGGTGAGGAAGATGGTGTTGCGCCCACCCGAGAGGCGGATGAGGAAAGACGCCGGGATGCGCATGGTGGCGCCGGCCAGGCCCGCGATGGCCGTGAGCGAGAACAGCTCGGCCTGGCTGAAGGGAAAGCCCAGGTTGAGCATCTGCACCGTGATGATGCCCCACATGCCCCAGATGGCGAAGCCACAGAGCAGTGCGGGCACCGAAAGCCAGAGGTTGCGGTAGGCGATGCGCTTGCCGGTGCTTTCCCAGAAGGCGTCGTCTTCGGGGCGCCAGTCCTCAAGGGTGGCACCGGTGCCGATGCGGGCGGGGGTGGGGGTGTTCATGGTGTGTTCCGCTGCTGCGGCTCAGTTCTGAAGGGAAAACGGCTTGGCGTCGGGGCCCATCACCGGGGCCTTGCGCACCTCGGTCCAATACATCCAGATCAGCGAGACCCAGACCACGCCGTACATCAGCATGAAGGCGCTGGAGCGGATCCCGGTCAGGTCCACCAACGCACCAAACAGGATGGGCAGAATGAAACCACCCATGCCACCGGCCAGGCCCACAATGCCGCTGATGGTGCCGATGTTGTTGGGGTAGTCGTCGGCGATGTACTTGAACACGCTGGCCTTGCCAAAGGCCCAGGCCACACCCAGCACAAACATCAGCGCGGTGAAGGTGTAGACGTTGAGGCCGATGTGGAAGGTCTGCGGGCCGTTGATGGTGGTGATGGTGAAATCGGTCTGTGGGTAGCTCAGCAGGAACAGGCAGATCCAGCTCACCCACATCACCCACCAGGTGACGCTGTGGGCACCGTACTTGTCGCTCAGCACGCCGCCGATGGCGCGCAGCACGCCGCCCGGCAGCGAAAAGCAGGCGGCCAGCAAGGCGGCCACGCGGATGTCCAGGCCGTACTCGCCGATGTAGTACTGCACCATCCACAGCGCCAGCGCCACGTAGCCGCCGAAGACGATGCTGTAGTACTGGCAGTACTTGAGCACCTTGGGGTCTTTGAGGGCCTTGAGCTGGTCGGTGAACTTGACGTTGCTGGCCACCAGGTGGCTGGGGTCGCTGTGGCTGAACAGCCAGAACAGCAGGACGGTGCCGGCCATGATGGCGGCGTACACCTGCGGCACGGCGGCCCAGCCAAAGGCCACCAGGATGACCGGGGCAATGAACTTGTTGACGGCCGAGCCGGAGTTGCCCGCGCCATACACGCCCATGGCCATGCCTTGCTGGCTCTTGGGGAACCAGCGCGCCACGTAAGGCGTGCCCACCGAGAAGCTGCCCCCGGCCAGGCCCACAAACAGGCCGATGGTGAGGAAGTGCCAGTATTCGCTGGCGTAGGCCATGAGCCAGATGGCGGGTACGGTGATGGCCATCAGCACCGCCATGACGATGCGGCCGCCGTAGCGGTCGGTCCAGATGCCCAGCGGCACACGCACCAGCGAACCGGTGAGCACGGGCATGGCGGTGAGCAGACCGAACTGGGTGGCGTTGAGGTCCAGCATCTTCTTGATGGGGATGCCGATGACGCCGAACATCATCCAGACCATGAAGCAGACAGTGAATGACCAGGTGCTGACGATCAGCACCGACCAGGCCTTGCGTTTATGTTGAATGTCGTTGGTCACAGTGGACTCCTTGAAGCTGCCCCCACTGTGCGGGGCGGCGCCGGTTTGGGGTATCCCTCTGTCAGTGGATGCGGACAGCGGCAGAGGGATGAGGGCCGACCTACTCCCAAAGGAGTAGGTCGCGCGCTCAACGCACGCGGTTCTTCAGAAAGGCGTGCAACTCCTTGTCGGAGCGGCGGATGTGCAGCGACAGCCAGTCGCGCAGCACGGTGGACAGCTGCGCGGCCACGGTGATCTGGCCGTCTTCGTAGCGCGCTTGCAGGCGCGTGAGGTTGGCCACAAACGCGGCGTGCCCCTTGCGGTGGCCGTCGAGGTTGGGAAAGTGCGCGGCGGCCATCTGCGCCTCTTCGCGCTGCAGGTGGTCGGCGGTGTAGCGGATCAGCTGGGCCAGGATGTCGCCCACCACCTCGCGCCCCCGCCCCTCGGTGGTGGCGGTGTGCAGTTCGTTCACCAGTTGCACCAGGTGCTGGTGGTCGGCGTCGATGGCACCGCCATCGATCACCATGTCGTGTGCCCATTCAAAATAAGCCATGGCCGTGCTCCGGTGCGGGGGTCAAGCGGCAGACAGCAGCAGAGGCGACTGCATCGTTGAATGCCCCGCCCCACCGCGCAGGCGGAACACGCTGACCGCGTCCTGCAACTGCTTGGCCTGGTGCTCCAGCGACTGGGCTGCCGCAGCGGACTCTTCCACCAACGCCGCGTTCTGCTGCGTCACCTGGTCCATCTGACCCACGGCCTGGCTGATCTGTTCGATGCCCGAGGTCTGGTCCTGGCTGGCTTCGGTGATCTCGCGCATCAGGTCGGCCACACGGCGCACGTGCACCACAATTTCGTCCATGGTGCTGCCGGCCTGCTCCACCAGCTTGCAGCCTTCGGTCACGTTGCTCACCGAATCGGTGATCAACCCCTTGATCTCCTTGGCCGCCGTGGCCGAGCGGCCCGCGAGGTTGCGCACCTCGCTGGCCACCACCGCAAAGCCCCTGCCCTGCTCGCCCGCACGCGCCGCTTCCACGGCGGCGTTGAGCGCCAGGATGTTGGTCTGGAAGGCAATGCCGTCGATCACGCCAATGATGTCGGCGATGCGGCGCGACGACGCGTTGATGGCCTCCATGGTCTGCACCACCTGGCCCACCACCGCGCCACCCTTGACCGCCACCTCAGACGCCGACTCGGCCAGGCGGTTGGCATGTTGGCCGCTCTCGAAGTTCTGCTTCACCGTGCCCGCAATTTCCTGCATCGAGGCCGAGGTCTGCTCCAGCGCACTCGCCTGTTCCTCGGTGCGCGACGACAAATCCAAGTTGCCCGCCGCAATCTGGCTGGTGGCCGTGGCCATGCTGTCGGTGCCCAGGCGCACACGGCCCACGATATGGGTCAGGCTCTCCGTCATGTCGCCCAGGGCGGTGAGCAGCTGCCCACACTCGTCGCGGGTGCGGGCCGCCACTTGCAGGTCCAGGTCGCCCGCAGCCACCCGTCTGGCAATCGCCACCGCCTCGCCCATGGGGCGGGTGATGCTGCGCGTGACCCAGGCGGCAAACCCCACCGCCAGCAAAACACTCACAGCACCCAGCCCCAACAACAGCCAACGCGATGCGGCAATGCTGTCTTGCAGCTCGGCGCTGCTCTGGGTCACCAGCCGCTTTTGCAAGGTGGCCATCTGGTCCACCGGGCCTTGCAGGCGGTCCAGCGCGGGCAGCGTCTCAGTCAACATCAGCCGGGTGGCGGCCTCGCGGTCGCCCGCCTCCACCAGTTGCCCCACCTTGCCAAACGCGGCCACGTACTGCACGCGTGCGGTCTTGATCTCGTTGAGCAACTGCTTGCCTTCGGGCAGGTAGATCAGCCGCTCCAGCGTGACCAGCGCGTCGTCAATGGTTTTTTTGTTCTGGGCGATGCTGGCGCGCACCTGTGTCAGCTGCGCCGGGTCGGTCGCAATCAGCAACTCCATGGTGCGGCGCGCGTTGGCCCGTGTGGTGGCGTTGATGGTGTTGGCCGCCTCGGCCTTCACCCAGTCCGATTCGATGATGCGGGTGTTGACCTCACCCACCTGGGTGAACCGCACCGTGGCCACGGCAATGGCCAACAAAGACAACACGATCAGCAGGCCAAAACCCCAGGCCAGACGGACACCAATACGCAAATTCTGGAAAAACATGTCGAACCCCTCACAGTTCTTCACACTGTGCGCGACTGCCTGTTTTTTGGGCATCCTCCGATCAGAGCGGCGAAGAAGGATGGTGGCTGCGGCCACCTACTCCCAAAGCACTACCCCGGTGCGGGCACGCCCATCTCGGCCTACCATGGGCGCATGAGCACCCACGCCTTCCCCGGCTTTCACAGCCCCGGCGCCAGCACCGAAGCCCCGCTGGAAATGCTGGCCGCCTGCCACGGCCGCGTGCACAAACAGTGCGAAACCCTGGGCCGCCTGGCCGCCCACCTGCCCACCCATGGCAGCGACACCGCCGCCCAACAAGCGGCTACCGCCGTGATGCGCTACTTCGACACCGCCGCGCGCGACCACCACGCCGACGAGGAAGAAGACCTTTTCCCCGCCCTGCTCGAAGCCATGGCCGGATCAGACGCCGTGTGCCTGCGGGCACTCACCGATGGGCTGGTGGCGGAACACCGGGTGCTGGAAGGGCATTGGGCCGCGCTGCGCGAGGTGTTGGCGCGCATTGCCAAAGGCGAGCCCGTGGCCCTGCCGCCATCAGACGTGCAAGCCTTCGTGGCCGCCTACGCGGCCCACATCGAAAAAGAGGACACCGAGTTGCTGCCCATGGCGGCGCGGTTGCTGAGTGATGCCGACATCACACGCGTGGGCACGGCGATGCGGGTGCGGCGGGGGATTGGCGCGATCGACTGAGGCGCAGGCAACAGCCAAACCGCACCGCCCGCTCGCGGGTGCGCCGCCTTCTCTGTAAACGCTTGCCCACCCTCCGCATGTGATAAAAACGCGTGCAAAAGGAAGCCGCAAAAGCGGCGAGGGAGGCCAACATGTCGGATCAGACCCACACCGGGGTCAGCACCCCGCTGGATGCCGCCAAAGGCCTGCGCATCCATTCACATACCGTCCGGAATTTTTTGGGTTTGCCTATGCGCGATGTGCCAAGCTCTGCAGCGGGCAGGTCTGGGCACTTGCAACGTTTTATCCGACCGACAACTCTCGGTGATTTGTCGTCTATCTCCATTTAAACCTCTGATATGAATCACAGCATGAAATACCTGGTTTCAGCAATGTTGGTTGTTGTAGGCATCATTCATCTGCTTCCGTTGAGTGGCGTACTTGGAAGCGAGAGATTAGCTTCGCTTTACGGGCTTCAGTTCAATGAGCCGAACCTTGAAATACTCATGAGGCATCGGGCGGTTCTTTTCGGCTTGCTTGGCGCATTCATGGTCTTCGCTGCGTTCAAGCCTGCGTACCAAACTGTCGCCTTCATCGGCGGGTTCATCAGCGTGGTGTCGTTCCTCTACTTGGCATGGTCGGTCGGTGGCTACAACGAGCAAGTAGGTCGAGTTTTCATCGCCGATGTTGTGGCTCTTGGTTGCCTCGTCGTTGGAGGCGTGGTTCATGCCGTTCTCCAGCGAGAGGTGTAATCCTTCCATCGAGGGGATACCAAGCCCACTCGTGGAAAAATTTGGCGGCAAACATCACGGATATTTTTCACCGTTCGAAGGAGCAAACAATGTCGCACTGGCAATGTTCACGTTTCCCAGCATGGCTCTCTATGAGGAGTACCGCACCAAATCGCGCCAAGACCCGGAGTGTCAAACTGACTTCAAGTATGCTGAGGATACGCGCTGCGTCATTAGCAATGAGAGAAGCTTTTTTGCCCGATCTTTGAGGGTTAAAAATTCATTCATATCGACGCCGCTTCGCCGCGCAACTTAATTCAGAAATTAGGCATCCAAATTCAGCGCCAAAGCTAATCACAAATGAAATCTATTCAATCCCTCTTTGCTCAAAAATCCTGGGCAAACAACGAGCTATTCAACGTGGTTGCCACTGTCCATAAGGAAGAGCATGCGGCTGTGCTTCACGCAGCAATCCGCATGCTCAATCATATTTATGTGGCCGACAAGATCTTTCAGGCACATCTGATTGGTTAATGCCACGCGTATTCGTCCACCAACACAGAGGCAACACAAGAATTAGGTGAACTCCAGTTCAACGTAGCTGAAACCGACGATTGGTTTGAGAAATACGTGTCGGCAGTGTCCCCTGCTGAACTCAACGAACGTGTGACGTTCAAGTTCACAGACGGTGACTCAGGAACGATGACCCGAGAGGAAATGCTTCTCCATGTCATCACCCACGGTTCTTTTACCGAGGGAATGTCGGTCAGATGCTGAAGTCAATATCTGTTGCGCCTCCGCGCGACCTGTTGACCAAATTTCTTCACTTTTATGAGCCTGAGCGCAGGCATACCTAACGTATGCGCCATAATGCTCAGACCCCAAAGTTTCCAAGAGCCGCTGCTACAACTTCAATCTCTACACCCTCGATTTACTATTTGCTTACTATGAACACCAAAAGAACACTCACTTCGTTGCTTTCTGCATCTGTACTCGTGCTGGCGGGTTGCGCATCCTCGCCACAAGCCACTACCGATTCACCAAAAAATCCTGGCCAGCCAGCAGACATCACACGGATTGCACCCGCCGTGAGCATTCCGGCCATCTCCACACGGAAAATGGTACTGACGATGACTGGGCCAAAACACGTCGTCGAGTCAAAGGACTGGTCTGATTTCAAGCGGGAGTGGCGAGATACCTTTCAAGACCATGCCAAAGAGGCAGGAGTTGCATTCAGCTTTACCGAGACCGCACCAAGCATTTCGACGGAAGATGGAACCGCAATCTTGGTAGACGTCGCCGACTACAGGATTGTAGGCATAGGGGCCCGCATCTGGTTCGGAATTATGACTGGCAATGCATTCATTGATGCAAAAGTTACCTACACGAATCTTCGAGATGGCAAACGGCTCGGCGAACAACAATACAACACGACTTCAAGTGCCGGATCTGGCATTTTTGCAAAAGTCACACCGCAACAGGTCGATGCAATTGCCAAAAATGTTTTTCTAGATTTGAAAACAGCAAAGTAGGCCACATCTAGCCACCCCCACGACAAGCAATGACCTCCGATCAACAGGAGTTCGACATTCGATGCGAATGGGGGTTGCGCGGCGCTGAAGTGCTTGCGCCTGTTTGCGACGCGATGGTGGTGGTCGATGTGCTTTCTTTCACGACGGCAGTCAGCGTTGCCGTGAATCGCGGCGGTGTGGTCTTCCCGTACCGTTGGAAGGACGATTCCCGCATCGCTTTCGCGCAAGAGGTGGGCGCCGTACTTGCCGGCCCCCGTGGCACTGGCACCTATTCGCTTTCGCCCCTGTCCCTGCGCTCGGTGAAATCAGGTGAGCGCATCGTCTTGCCCAGCCCCAACGGTTCGACCATCTCGTTGGCAACCGGCAACACACCAACCTATGCCGGCTGCCTGAGAAACGCCCGCGCGGTTGCCATAGCCGCGATGAGGCATGGCCCCAGGATTGGGGTCATTCCTTGCGGTGAACGCTGGGCGGATGACGCGACATTGCGTCCAGCCCTTGAGGACCTGATAGGCGCTGGGGCCGTCATTGCTGAATTGCACGGCACACGATCACCGGAAGCAATGGCCGCCGTCTGGGCGTTCGAGGGTGCGGCAGCTTCTCTGCGGGAGACGATTGGTGCTTGCGCCTCAGGAAAAGAGCTGATTGAAAGAGGTCACCCGGAAGACGTCGAGATCGCTTGTGACCTGGGCGCGGACGCGATTGCGCCTTGGTTGGTGGGTGGTGCATACATGGCCGCCTAACGGTCGCATACAGCGGCATCGCGCCTCAAGCCGACTTGTTGAGCAGCCGTGCCTCGGTCTCTGCGATCAAACGCTCCATGTCGGCCATGACCTGATCGTGATCAGTGCACTCATCCTCATCGTCAAGGCTGGCCTGTACCTGCGCGCGAAACCAGCGGTCGTGCGCCTCGACTTCGGATGTGGTTGTGAACTCAGGTGCGTGGCTCACGCCATCCCCCGCTCCGTCGCATACACCGCCGCGTGCACGCGGTTGGCCAGGTCCAGCTTGCGCAGGATGTGCTGCACGTGGATCTTGACGGTGGTCTCGGCGATGTCGAGGGCGCGGGCGATGAGTTTGTTGCTGTCGCCACGAGCAATGAGTTTGAGGATTTCGGTTTCGCGTGGTGACAGGGTGTGGATGGGGTCGCGGCTGTCCAGCGTGGGGGTGTGGCGCGTGAGCGCCACGCCGGCCACTGGCACAGTGGACACGGTGGCGGTTGGGGCCACCACGGGCGGTGCCTCACGCAGCAGGCCCACCAGCTTGCCCATCATCTCGGGGCTGACAACGGAGTCACCTTCCCAGATGCGTTCGATGGAATCGGCCAGGTCTTCGGTGTCGATGGTCTTGAGCAGGTAGCCGTCGGCACCGGCGCGCAGGCCGGCGGCGAGGTCGTCCACGTTTTCGCTCACGGTCAGCATGACGATGCGCGCACCGGGAGCGGCCTGTTTGAGGCCGGCGATGGCGTGGATGCCTGAGACGCCGGGCAGGTGGTTGTCGAGCAGGATGAGGTCGGGCGCCAGCCGTTCAGCGGCCGCCTGCGCGGCGCTGGCGTCGCCGGCCTCGCCCACCACGCTCAGGCGGCGGTCTTGTGCGAGCAGGGCCACCAGGCCACGGCGAAAGAGTTGGTGGTCGTCCACCACAAGCAGGCGGATGGGGCCGGTGCGTTCAGAATCCATAGATGCGTTTTGATGGGCCCTCACTGGGCCAGTTCAAGCAGGACGGCGGTGCCTTCGCCGGGGGATGAGGCCACATGCACCTGCGCGCCGATGCGTTCGGCGCGTTCGCGCATGATGTGAAGCCCCACGTGGGTGTCGCTCGCGGCGGCGGCGCGCGGGGCAAATCCCTGGCCGTTGTCGCGCACTTCAAAGCGCCAGCGCGGGCCTTTGTCCACCTTGAGGGTGACCTCGCTGGCGCCAGCGTGTTTGCGCACATTGGACAGCGCTTCCTGCACCACATGCAGCACCTGCAGTTGCACGTCGGAGGGCAGCGACACGCCATGGCCGTGCAGCTCCAGGTGGGTGCGCAAGCCGCTCTGGTGTTCAAACTTCTTGAGCGTGGTGCGCAGGGCTTGTTCGATGTCGTCGCTGTTGGTGCGGGTGCGAAAGTGCACCAGCAGCTCGCGCACGTCGTTGGTGCTCTCGCGCACGCCGGCGTCCAGTTCGTCGATGATGGGCTGCTGGGCCTGAACGTCGCCGCGCGCCACGGCCGAACGCAGCAGGTTGATCTGGATTTTGAGAAAGGCCAGCGATTGGGCGATGGAGTCGTGCAGCTCACCTGCGAGCATGGTGCGTTCTTCGCTCACCGCCGCTTCGCGCACCAGCGCTTCGGTGCGCAGGTTTTCGATGGCGTTGGCCAGGTGACCGGCCAGGGCGTCGTACAGGGCGCGGTCCTCGTCTCGCAAGCTGGTTTCTTGGCGGTAGAACAAATCGATCTCACCCAGGATGCGGCTTTGCAGGCGGATGGGCACGCTGATCAACGCGCTGTAGCCGGCCTTCACGCAGTTGCCCAGCAGGCGGTCATCGTCGGCAATGATGGGAATCACGCGGGTGCGTGCCGTGGCCTGGGGCTGGCCACAGGCGCACAGGCCGGCTTCCAGGCAACGCTCCTCGGTGGCCAGTTCTTCGGGCAGGCAGTCGCTGGCCAGCATCAGGTAGCGCTGCGTGGCTTCGTCGGACCAGCGCACCGCCACCGCGTCGGCGCCGCTGAGCCCGCGCATTTTTTGCGCAAAACCTTTGGCCAGTTCTTCCAGCGTGTGGGACTCGACCAGGAAGGTGCTGACCTCGTACAAGGTGGCCAAGCGTGCGCGTTTGGCCTCCAGGTCGCGCGTCTTGGCCAACACCTGCGCCTCCAGATCGTGGTAGAGCGACTGCAGGGTCTGCGTCATGTGGTTGAAGCCGGCCGCCAGTTCGCCAAACTCGTCGGGTGCGTCCACCGCCACGCGGGTGGAAAAGTCCCCCGCTTCCACGCGCTGCAAGGCCTGGCGCAATCGCTGCAGCGGGTGGATGACAAACAGGTAGCCGATGTAGATGGACAAAACGGCGGCGGCCACCGCCAGCGCCATCATCACAAACTGGAACAGGTTGAGCACGGCGGTGAGCCGGGCCATGGTGTTCTCGATGGTGCGCACCAGGTCATCGACCTTGGGCACAAAAGCCTCAACCTGGGCCACCAGCGTGGCGGCATCAGGGCGCGAACGGGCCGACCAGGCCTGCTGCAGCGGTTCCCAAGCGGCCACCAGGGTCGCAAATTGCTGGCGCGAGGTGTCGTTCCAGGGCACAAACAGCGGCCGCATGGGGTCGCCGTCGCGCAGCAAGGCCAGGCTGGCTTCGAATTCGGCCACGCGCACCGCCACCTGGGGCTCGGGCTGCTCGGCCAGCAGCGTGCTGGCCAGGCGCCAGGCCTGCATGCGCATGCGTCCGGCTTCGTTGACGGCCGCCGCGCCGCCGTCGAGCTGGCGGGTCACCCACATGGTCAGGCCGATGGAGACGAGCGCCAGCACCAGCAGCAACACGCCGGTGGCCAGGAATTTGGTGGAAAGCTGGCGGCGCCAACGCATGGAAGATCGGATCGGGGCAATGTGGTTGCGGAAGTGCTGCCCAATTGTCAAGGCATCGGCGAAGTGCTGTCCATCCCGCAGCAGTTTGTGGCGCCATCGTTCTTTCGGACGATGGCAGCGCGCGCCGGGTGCTACCTCTGGCAGCCAGCACAAGGCACAAAGAAGGATGGCGGTGCAGTCGGCCTTGCGCGACAGTGAAGGTGCCATGTCCTTGACGCAGAACACCACCGTGCCACTCGCCCCACAACGCCACCGTCCACCCGCCGTTGACGGCGGCTGGCGCCTGGGCCATTTGTGGTGGGCACCCCACCGGCTGGCGTTTGCCACGGCGGCGGTGCTGCTGGTGCTCAGCGCCGTGTGGTGGCTGGGTGTGTGGCTGGCGCGCGCAGGCGTGCTGCCGGTCTGGCCGCAGGCGTTTGATCCCGGCCTGTTGCACGGCACGCTCATGGTCTATGGCTTCATGCCGCTGTTTTTTGCCGGCTTCCTGTTCACGGCGGGGCCCAAATGGCTGGGCATGGCGGCACCATCGGCCCACGACATCGCCCCCGCCGTGTTGCTGCAAGGCCTGGGCTGGCTGTTGTGGCTGATGGCAGCTTTCGGCGGCACGCCCTGGGCCGTGGCCGGCGCGCTGGTGGCAGCGCTGGGGCTGGCCTGGTCGGCCACCTTGTTTGGCCGCCTGCTGTGGCGCAGCCCCGCGCCCGAACGCCAGCACGCCACACTGGTGTGGCTGGCGGCCTGCCTGGGCGTGGCGGCGCTGCTGGGGGTGGCGGCTGCCGTGTGGTGGGGGCGGCACGACATCGCGCGGGCCTGCCTGCTCACGGGCCTGTGGGGCTTTGTGGCCAGCACCTTTGTGGTGGTGGCCCACCGCATGATCCCGTTTTTCACCGCCAGCGCCTTGCCCCTGGTCAGCGTGTGGCGGCCCCATTGGGTGCTGGCGCTGATGCTGCTGGCGCTGACCCTGAAAACCGTGTCGGTGTGGACCGAATGGGCCGGCTGGACCACCGGCGCCTGGGCGCTGGCGCACGGCTTCTGGATGCTGGTCAGCGGCCTGCTGCTGCTGTGGCTGGCCGTGGTGTGGGGGCTGATGCAAAGCCTGCGCATCAAGCTGCTGGCCATGCTGCACCTGGGTTTTGTGTGGCTGGGCCTGGGCCTGCTGATTGACGGCTTCAGCCACCTGTGGGCGGCACTCACCGGCGCACAGGCGCTCTACCTGGGGGCGCTGCACGCCAGCACCATGGGCTTTCTGGGTTCGCTGATGCTGGCCATGGTCACGCGAGTATCTTGCGGGCACGGTGGCCGGCCGCTGGTGGCCGATGGCCTGGTGTGGTGGCTGTTCTGCCTGCTGCAGGTGGCCACCCTGCTGCGGCTGGCCGCTGCCGCAGGCGGCAGCACCTCGGTGATACTCACCGTGGCCGCGGGCCTGGCGTGGACGCTGGTGGTGCTGCCCTGGTCGTGGCGGCTGCTCAACTGGTGGGGACGCCCCCGCCAAGACGGCCGCCCCGGATGACATGAACCCCATTGCCGTGCCCCCATCTACCGTGCCCTCACCCGACGCCCCCAGCTGGGCCGACACGCTGATCCACAGCCGCCGCACCACGCTGCCCAAACGTTTGTGTGGCCCCGGGCCGGACGGCACGCAGCGCAACGCCATCCTGGCCGCCGCCGCCGCCGCGCCCGACCACGGCCAGCTGCTGCCCTGGCGCTTCATCGAGGTGCCCGACACCCAGCGCGACCGCCTGGCCACCGCGTTTGCCGACGCTCTGCTGGCACGCGACCCCGCC
>NZ_JBHTCA010000008.1:0-120564 GCF_042665215.1 Hydrogenophaga atypica | reverse complement strand
TTGGCGCTGTTGATGCGCAGGCCAGAGGACAGGCGCTGGATGGCTTGCGACAGCGAACCCTGGGATGTGGTCAGGTTGCGTTGTGCGGTCAACGAGTTGACGTTGGTGTTGATGGTGGCTGCCATGACGTTCTCTGGTTGAACTGGTGCGCCTCATCGCAATGAGGAATCCCAACGGTTATCGACGCCGCAGGCCTTGACTTGAGAGCGCGCGGTTTTCGCAAACCGTGAAATGGCCGTTTTTCCCCCCTTTTATGCAGGCTTTGGCTTTTCGCAGGCTGTCCAGAATTCGTCCCATCGTGCCCGTGTCTTCAGCCGGGTGGGCGCTGAAACCGGCAACCTTTGTCTTCGCACAGTAGGAGAAACGCCATGGCAGCTACCATCAACACCAATGTCAGTTCTTTGACTGCGCAGCGCAACCTGACCACATCCCAGGGCTCGCTGTCGCAGGCCATTCAGCGCCTGTCCTCTGGCCTGCGCATCAACAGCGCCAAAGACGACGCCGCCGGCCTGGCCATCTCGGAACGTTTCACCAGCCAGATCCGTGGCCTGAACCAGGCGGCCCGCAACGCCAATGACGGCATTTCGCTGGCGCAGGTGGCTGAGGGTGCGATGAGCTCTGCCGGCAACATCTTGCAGCGCATCCGCGAACTGGCTGTGCAGTCGGCCAACGCCTCCAACAGCGCGGCAGACCGCCAAGCGTTGAACCAAGAGGTGGGCCAATTGGTGGCCGAGTTGGATCGCATCTCGACATCCACCGAATTCAACGGCCAGAAACTGCTGGACGGCACCTTTGGCACTGCTCAGTTCCAGGTCGGCGCCAACGCCAACCAGGTGATCGTCGCGACCACGGCCAACCTGCGCACCAACGTCTATGGCAACAACCAGATTTCGGGCACTGGGGCGGGGGCGCAAGCTGCCACGACCAACACCAGCGCCTTTGGGACCAATGGCGTGCTCGCCGGCACACTGGCGGTGAACGGTGCGCAGGGCTCTGCAAACATCACGGTAGGTGTGAACGAGTCCACAAAGTTGACGGCCGACGCCATCAACGCCCAGGCCTCCAAAACGGGCGTGACGGCCACCGCACGAACCACCGCTTTGTTGACCACGCCCGCTACAGGTGCGTACTCGTTGGTGCTGCGTTCCGACAACGCCACCGACGAGGTGGTTTCTTTCAGCGTGACGGGCACCAGTGGGGCCGATGGTTTGAGCGCTGCTGTGGCTGCCATCAATGAGAAATCGGCCAAAACAGGCATCACTGCCCAGTTGAACGAGGCCCAAACCGGCATTGTGTTGACCAACAACACGGGCAACAACATTCTGGTGGGCGACACCGCCGGCAGCAACGCCGGGGCCGCCACCATACAGAAAATGACGGTGGACACGGCGGGTGTCAGCAGCACGGTTGGCGCTGTGGGCACGCTCACCGTGGACGGTACCGCCGATTTTGTGGTCACCAGCGGCTACCTGACGCTGGATTCCGACAAGTCTTACGCGGTGAACGCCACCACCACCAACGCGCTCGGTGCCACGGGCAGCACCGGCTCGACCTTGAAGAAAGTGTCTGATCTGGATGTGACCACGTTCGGCAAGGCCACCGATGCGCTCAAGACGGTGGACTCGGCCCTGGCCTTCATCAGCGGTGAGCGCGCCAAGCTGGGCGCCTTGCAATCGCGGTTTGAAACCGCGATATCCAGCCTGAACATCACTTCCGAGAACCTGTCGGCCTCACGCAGCCGGATTCAGGATGCCGACTTTGCCGCAGAAACCGCCGCGTTGTCACGTGCGCAGATTCTGCAGCAGGCTGGTACGGCCATGGTGGCACAGGCCAACCAGATTCCCCAGGGCGTTTTGCAGTTGCTCCAGGGTTAAACTGGTGTTTATTTTGGCTCGGGCTCGGTTTTGAACACTTCAAATGCAGCGCCGGATGACCGGCTCAAGGCGGCCCAGCAAGCCAATGACTGGCCTTTGCTGCTCAGACTGAGTCGGCAGGCTTTGCGAAAGAACGCGCGGCACCACCAGGCCAACCGGTATTTGGGTGTTGCGCTGCACAAACTGCAGAAGTCGGAGGAGGCCTTGAAGGCCTTCAGTCAGGCCGAGGTCTGGTGGCCCAACGACGCCGAGCTGCTGCTCAATCACAGCCAGACCCTGATGGAGTTGGCGCGTGACCACCAAGCCCTGCCGTTGATGGAACGTGTCTGCGCCTTGCGCCCCGGACATTTTTTGGTATGGCTCAAGTACGCGCAGTGTTGCTACCGCATTCAAAGGCATGAAGAGGGTTACGCCGCCGCTTTGAAGGCAGAGGAGCTGGCCGAAACCAATGAGCAAAAGAGCCAGGCGCTGATGCAGAAAGCCATTCACCGGCGTGAACTGGGGCAGGTGAAGGAGGCGGTCAAAGACTGTGAAATGTCGATTGCGTTGGACCCGAGGGAAATCGCGGTGCACACCAACCGGCTGCTCTTCATGTTGGCAGACCCCGACGTGCAGGCGGCTGACATCCGCCGGGCTGCCGACGAGTACGCTGCGGTGGTTGAGGGCGGCGTCAAGCAGCACTGGCCCATCCATTCTGTTGCGGACAGGTCACCTTGGCAGCGGTTGAAGGTGGGCTTTGTATCACCTGATTTCCGCAACCATTCGGTGATGTACTTCGTCGAAGGCTTGCTGGCGCAACTTGATCGCCGGCAATTTGAAGTGGTTGCCTTGCACCTGTACCCCAGTTCAGACGTTGTCACCGAGCGCGTGAAGCGCCATGTCGATCAATTTGTAGAACTGAAGGGCTTGACGCACCGCGAGCAAGTCAACTTGGTGGCTTCTCATCGGTTTGACGTGCTGGTGGATCTGGCGGGCCACACGGGCAACAACGGGTTGTTGCTGATGGTCCGAAAGTTGGCTCCAGTGCAGGTGTCGTGGCTGGGATACCCGGCCACCACCGGCCTGACCGCGATGGACTACAAGTTCACCGACGAGGTCACCGATCCGCCCGAGGCCGATGACCAGTACAGCGAGCGCTTGTACCGGTTGCCCACCCTTTTTTGCTGTTACCGGCCTTTGATTCGATACCCGCTGTGGCGCTATCAGCCTGCGTACCAGGTGCGGGCTGCGCCCGCTTTGCAAAATGGGTTCGTGACCTTCGGTTCGTGCAACAACCTGGGCAAGTTGACCGACCCGGTGCTTGCCTTGTGGGGGCGCATTCTGGCGGCCGTGCCCGGCGCAAAGTTGTTGATAGAGGGGAAGAACCTGGAAAAGCCGGCGTTTGCCGAAGCCTACAGGCAGCGCTGCGCACGACTGGGCATCGAGAGCAGCCGTCTGGAACTGGTGCCGCTGGATGCCGCCAACCAATACCTCACCTACCATCGGATTGACATTGCGCTGGACCCGTTTCCCTTGACCGGGGGCACAACCACGTTTGATGTGTTGTGGATGGGTGTTCCCCTGGTGTCGATGGAGGGTGACTCGTTCAAGAGCCGACTGAGCACAGGGATTTTGAGTTACCTGGGGCAAACCGAATGGCTGGCGCACAACGCCGATGACTATGTGCGCATTGCCACCGAGTTGGCCGCTGACCCTCAGCGTTTGAGCGCGGACCGATTGGCACAAAGGCGTGCGGTTGAGCATTCTGTGCTGATGGATGAGGCGCGATTCGCCCACCACTTCGGCGAAGGTTTGCGCTTGATGTGGTTGCAGTGGCTGGCGCAGTCTCAGTGCCCAGACGACACGGAAGCGCAGAGCCGCTTGATAGAAAGCTGGTTTCCTTCGCTTCCGCCGGAATGGTCGGACCCTGCGGTGCCGGGTGTGGGGCTGGAACCGGGCAAGCGCATCACGCTGCCTGAAGCGCATCAACGCATTGGTGTATTGCTTGACGCGGCCAAAGTCAGTGAGACCACAAAAGACGCTGGGCCCATGACCAAGATTGAAAATCCGAAATGGCAGCAAGTGACAGAGTTCGCTGAGCAGATACTGGATGCCGTGCCAAACGACCCCGTGGCCTTGACTTGCTTGGCAGAGGTCGAGTTTGCGCATGGCCACACAGAGTTTGCTGTGACTTATCTCAAGTACGCACAGGAAGCCATTGCGACCAACACCCAATAAATCTCGTTGTGCTGAAGATTGATCCCACTGCCCAGGTATCCCCTCTGGCTGATGTCGAAGCATCGGTTCGTGGAACCCTGATCGCCATTGGTGCCCATTCAGTCATAGACAGCTTTGTGAAAATCAAGCCCGCGGGCGGCAATGGCAACCTGGTGATCGGCGAACACGTGGTCATCAACTCGGGCTGCGTGCTCTACACCGGCCAGGGTATCCGCATCGGCAACCATGTGGCCATCGCAGCCAATTGCACACTGGCCCCCGTGAACCACGCCTACCAAGACCGCTCGCGGCTGATTCGCGAGCAGGGATTCCTGCCCGGTCGGGGCGGCATCGTCATTGAGGATGATGTCTGGATAGGCGCCAACTGCGTGCTTTTGGACGGCGCCGTGCTGCGTCGGGGCTGCGTGGTCGGTGCGGGCAGCCTGGTACGCGGCGAGTTGGCCCCTTACACTGTCTATGGCGGTCAGCCCTTGCGGGTGCTCGGAGAGCGGCAGTGAACTGGACCGTGCTCGGCGCCAGCGGCGCCATCGGGCGGCGGCTGGTGGGGTATTTGCGGCAGACCGGCCATGTTGTCTATACACCCGAGCGCGGTGATCCTGGCGTATGGACGCGTCCCTTGGGTCACGTGATTTACGCCATCGGACTCACGGCTGATTTTCGCCAGAGGCCCTTTGAGACAGTTCAAGCCCATGTCAGTCTGCTGGCAGAGCTGTTGCAGCGCGCTGACTTCGATTCCCTGCTATATCTGTCGTCCACCCGCGTCTACGGCCGTGCCACATCTGGCAGCGAGGACGCCCCGTTGACAGTGCTGGCGCAGGACCCCTCGGATCTGTACAACCTGTCCAAGCTGATGGGCGAGTCGCTGTGCCTGCACGGTGGCCGCAGCGGCGTGCGCATCGCGCGCTTGTCCAACGTGGTCGGCGGCGACGACGCCGAATCAGACAACTTTGTGCCCAGCCTGTTGCGGGCGGCTCAATCAGGCCACATCGAACTGAAGACCGCCGAAGAATCGACCAAGGATTACATCCATATCGATGATGTCGTCGAGCTTTTGCAGCGCATCGCTGTCGGCGGCCAGCACCGCGTCTACAACGTGGCCAGCGGTCAGCAACTGCGCCACGCCAACTGGACGCACCGACTGGCAGCTCTGACGGGCTGTTCTGTCGGTACCGCTCCGGGCGCCGCACTGCAGCAGTTCGTTCCGATCGATACCACCCGCATCCGCACGGAGTTTGGCTACACGCCCCGACCCGCACTCTCTGTGCTGGACTCCATGCCTGCTTCAACCCCACAGGTAAGCCCATGACCAACCCCATTGAGCAGTTTGACGAAGAACGTCGCCAACAGATTGCCAGCTACGCCCGAGATGCCACCTTCATGGCCCAGTCACAGACCTGGCTGGAAGCGTCCATGCGCAAGCGCTACGTTTACAACTTCGATTGGCTGGGCCGTCCGATCATTCAGTACCCACAGGACATGGTGGCCATGCAGGAGCTGGTCTGGGCGACGCGGCCTGACCTGATCATTGAGACTGGCATTGCGCACGGTGGCTCGCTGGTGCTGAGTGCCTCGCTGCTCGCCATGCTCGACTATTGCGATGCCGTGCAGACCGGCAGCGCGCTCGACCCGCGTGCAAGCCGCCGCCGCGTGCTCGGTCTGGATATCGACATCCGAGCCCACAACCGTGCTGCGATCGAAGCCCATCCGCTGGCACACAAAATCGAGATGATCCAGGGCTCCAGTGTGGCGCCAGATGTGGTGGCCCAGGTACAGGCCTATGCCAGCCGCTATGAACGTGTGATGGTTTGCCTGGACTCCAATCACACGCACGAACACGTGCTGGCCGAGTTGCGTGCCTACGCACCGTTGACCACGGTGGGATGCTATTGCGTGGTTTTCGACACCTTTGTGGAGGACATGCCCGCCGACCTCTTCCCAGATCGCCCCTGGACGCCGGGCAACAACCCGAAGACGGCGGTGCGTGCCTACCTGGACGACAACACCGCCTTCGAGATCGACACCACCATACCTGACAAGCTCCAGGTCACCGTCGCGCCTGACGGATTTCTGCTTCGCAAGGGCTGATAGAACGAGAACGCATTGGCCTCTGTCGGCACTTTGC
The DNA here is from genome assembly GCF_042665215.1 of Hydrogenophaga atypica. Lineage (NCBI taxonomy): Bacteria > Pseudomonadati > Pseudomonadota > Betaproteobacteria > Burkholderiales > Comamonadaceae > Hydrogenophaga > Hydrogenophaga atypica. The sequence goes on along the minus strand of NZ_JBHTCA010000008.1, from coordinate 114,351 downwards.
CCTGCGCCCTATGGGGCGCTGTGGAGCGCACCCATCGACCGCCACAGGTGCATTGTTTGGAGCTGCTCACGTGACCTTCATGTGAGGCACGGCAGTGACAAACTGCCCGCCCCAGTCGCGGATGTACGCAAGCTGTGCCGTGATTTCGGCGCTGAGGTTCCAGGGCAGGATCAGCACACGGTCTGGTCGGTCTGCGCGCAGACGTGCCTCGGTGACGATGGGAATGTGGCTGCCGGGCAGGTATTTGCCTTGTTTGGCCGGGTTCAAGTCCACCACATAGGGCAGGAGGTCCGGTCGCACACCGGCAAAATTCAGCACGGTGTTGCCTTTGGCCGCCGCACCATAGGCCGCCACCTTCAAACCGTCGCGCCGTGCTTGCAGCAGAAAACCCAGCAGATCGTTCTTGATGCGCACCGCAACTTCCTGGAAACCAGCGTAAAAGTCTGGCGTGGTCATCCCTGCGTTCTGTTCCCGCGCCAGCAGCGCGGGCACGGCGTCCGACACCGGCTTGTTGCCCGTGTCGCTGCGCTGGGCATGCACCCGCAGGCTGCCGCCGTGGGTGGGCAGTTCTGCCACGTCGAAGACCCGCAGGCCGTTGGCAGCGAAGATGCGTTCAACGGCAGTCAGCGACAGGTAGGAGTAATGTTCGTGATAAGCCGTGTCGAACTGGCATTCCTGCACCATCCGAAGCAGGTGGGGAAATTCGAAGGTGGCCACGCCATGGTTTTTGAGTAGAACCGCAAAACCTGCCACAAAGTCATTGATATCGGGCACGTGCGCGAGCACGTTGTTGGCCACCATCAAGTCAGCCTGCCGGCCAGCTGCGGCCAGTTCGCGCGCCAGTGCCACGCCGAAAAACCGTTCCACGATCTCGATGCCTTTGGCGCGGGCTGCACGGGCGGTGCTGGCTGTGGGTTCTATGCCATAGCAGGGGACCTGCGCCTCGCGCACGTATTGCAGCAGGTAACCGTCGTTGGCGGCCACCTCGACCACGCAGCTGTGTAGCCCCAGACCGTAGCGAGCTTGGGCGCCTCGCACATAGTCGCGCGCATGGGCCAGCCAGGAACTGGAATACGAGCTGAAGTAGGCGTAGTTTTCATCGAACAGTTGCTCTCGCCCTGCGTGGTCTTGCGTTTGCACCAACCAACAGTGGGCGCACACCAGCAGCCGCAGTGGGTACCAGGTTTCCGGGGCGTTCAGATCCTCGGGTGTCAGGTAGGCGTTGGAGGGGGGGGCAGCGCCCAGATCCAGAAAGGGCAGCGTCAATTCTTGCCCGCAGTGGCGGCATTTCATGCAGAGACTCCCTCAAACTCAGGTGTCAGCAGTGGCAAGGCCATGTCCCGTGGTGAGCGTGTGTGGATGGGCAGTGGCCAAGTGATGGACAGCGTCGGGTCGGTGGCATTCAGTCCGGCCTCCGCCTCTGGCGCATAGGCTGCGGAATGGGCATAGACAAGCTCTGCGTCGTCGCTCAACACCTGAAAACCATGGGCAAAGCCAGCGGGTATCAACAAGGCTGTGCCGTCATGCGCGTTAAGCCGTTCGGCATGCCAGCGCAAAAAAGTGGGGGAGTGGGGTCGAAGATCAACCGCCACGTCCCAAATCTCGCCGCGGATGCAACTGACCAGTTTGATCTCGGAGTGGGGCGGTCGCTGGTAGTGCAGGCCACGCACCGTGCCACTGTGGTGGGTGACGCTGTGGTTGATTTGTGCTACCGACCCCGACCAGCCGGAGGTCGCCAATGCCTCTGCGCAGAAAAGCCGCGCGAACACCCCCCGGTCATCACGGTGTTGCCGGCGTTGAACCCGCTTGAGCCCTGGCAGGGGCAGGGGCGTGATGGTCAGGTTTGGGCTCATTCAGCGGCTTCCCAGTCTGCCAAATCTTGCAGGCAGAGCTGCCTGGCATCGCCGCCTTCGTGCTGGGCTTGGTACCAACGCACCGTGCGCCGCACGGCTTGCTCCAGGCCCCAGCGTGGTTGGAGCTTGAGCAGCGTCTGTGCTTTGGCGGTGTCCAGTGCCAAGCGGCCAGCCTCGTGGGGGCCTTGTTCGCTGTCATCAAAATGGACGCCGCATCCTCCGCCTTGCCAGGTCGCGCTGGCCCATTGCACCACCTGCCGCACGGTTGCCCGTTCATGGGGGTGCGGGCCGAAGTTCCAAGGTCCTGTCAGGGTGGCGTCATCCCACAGGGCCTGCGCCAAGCAGAGATAACCGGCCAGCGGTTCCAGCACATGTTGCCATGGGCGGATGGCGTCTGGTCGCCGTATGTTCAGCACATGGCCTTGCTGCCACGCAGCCACAGCATCGGGCAGCAACCTGTCCATGGCCCAATCGCCGCCGCCCATGACGTTTCCGGCGCGTGCGCTTGCGACCCGCAAGCCACTGGAGCCCAAAAAAGCGTCGCGGTAGCTGGCAATCGCCAGCTCGCATGCGGCTTTGCTGGCGCTGTAGGGGTCATGTCCACCCAGTTCGTCGCATTCGCGGTAGGGGTGGTGCCACTCCAGGTTGCGGTACACCTTGTCGGTGGTGACCAGGACGGCCACCCGGGTGCCTGGGTGCTGGCGCAGGGCGTCGAGCAGGTGCACGGTGCCCATGACATTGGCCGACCATGTGCCAACAGGGTCGGTGTAGCTGGAGCGCACCAAGGCTTGCGCGGCCAGGTGAAACACCACGTCGGGCTGGGCGTTGCGTACCAGTTCTGCGACCGCCCTCGGCTCACGGATATCGAGCACATGGTGGTCCAAACTGCTGGCCAGACCTGCCAGCTCAAACAAGCTGGGCTGGGTGCTTGGCGCCAATGCCATGCCTGTGACATGGGCGCCCAGGCGGTGAAGCCACAACGCCAACCAAGCCCCCTTGAAGCCGGTGTGGCCCGTCAGCAAAACGCGCTTGCCACGCCAGAAGCCCGCGTCAGGTTTGGCCATCTCAGCGTCGGTCGACATCACCAGACTTTCCATGGCGCTTGTCCATTGGCCCACAACTCTTCAAGTTGATTTTTGTCCCTGAGGGTGTCCATGGGTTGCCAAAAACCGTGGTGTTCAAACGCCATGAGTTCGCCTTCGTTGGCCAGTCCATTGAGCGGTTCGATCTCCCAGCTGGTGGGGTCGCCCGCAATGCGGTCCAGGCAAAGGGGGGACAAAACAAAAAAGCCGCCGTTGATGAGGCCGCCATCGCCACGCGGCTTTTCCGTGAAGCCATTGACCCGGGCCCCGCTCAATTGCAATGCGCCATACCGGCCGGGGGGCTGAACCGCAGTGACGGTGGCGAGCTTGCCATGCGCCTTGTGGAACCTGATCGATTCCGAAATATTGACGTCAGAGACACCGTCGCCGTAGGTGAAGCAAAACGCGTCGCAATTCTTCACATAGTCGGCCACCCGCTTGAGGCGACCGCCGGTCATGGTGTCTTCGCCGGTATCCACGACGGTGACGCGCCAGGGGTCAGCGTGTTTGCGGTGCACTTCCATCTTGTTTTCTGCCATGTCAAACGTCACGTCTGACATATGCAAAAAATAGTTTGCAAAGTACTCTTTGATGACGTAGCCGCGGTAGCCGCAACAGATCACAAAATCATTGACACCGTGTGCGCTGTACATCTTCATGATGTGCCATAGGATGGGTTTGCCCCCTATGTCAATCATGGGTTTCGGTTTCAGGTGGGTCTCTTCTGAGATGCGGGTACCGAGACCACCCGCCAAGATGACTGCTTTCATGGCGTCACAGGTTAGCATCTTCGAGTGGGACGCTGGGGTGGAATAGACCCGTTTTTGCCTGGGAATTGTGGGCGTCAGCCCTCAAAACCGAGTGGCGTGCTCTCGTGATCAGATGTGCGCAGATCCCAGGTCGCACTGCCGGAGCGTGCCTGTACCTGGCCCGGGACTTGAGGCCCGCTTGTAAGAATTTGCCCTACAAACCTGTCGGTTTGCCCTGACCCTACAAACAGCCTTCTTCCGATTCAAGTTTGATTGACCGTTTTTCACAATCCATTTCAACGCTTAACACTTCTTCGCAATGTGCTGAAGGACTGAAAACGGCGGTGAAACAGGAGTGAAACATGGAACACGATCAACTGCTCAACGACATCCGCGAGGCCAACCTGACCTACCTCATGCTGGCTCAGACGCTGATTCGCAAAGACAAGGCTGAGGCACTGTTCCGTTTGGGCATGACGGAGGAATCGGCGGATTTGCTGGCGGCGTTGTCGCCTGCACAGCTGCTCAAAATCGCCTCCACCAACATGTTGCTGTGCCGCTTCCGTGCCGATGATGACATGGTCTGGAGTCTGCTGACCAGCAAACATTCACCCAACAAGGTGGACAACGACACCACCCAGCGCCTGCACGCCAGCATCTTGATGTCGGGTCGCTATGCAGAGGCAAATTGAGAATTGACCCGCTCAAATTAAAACAACTGCAAACTTTTTCTGAGGACAAGCACCATGGCAACCAAAAGTGTGATGACCGAGAGCCGCGACATCGAGCGCGCCGTGGCGCTGATTCAACTCGGTGCGCGCCTGCAGGTGCTGGAGTCTGAGACCAGCTTGTCCTACGAGCGCTTGCTGCGCCTGTACAAGGAAGTGGCTGGCAAGTCGCCGTCCAAGGGCCAGCTGCCGTTCTCCACCGACTGGTTTCTGACCTGGCAGCCCAACATCCACGCCTCGCTGTATGTGAACATCCATCGCTACATTTCCAAGGCCAGCGAGCTGGACGATATCGATGCGGTGATGAAGGCCTACCGCATGTACGCCGAACAGATGGTGGCCAGCGACGTGGAGCCCTTGCTGAGTTTCACCCGCGCCTGGCGCCTGACACGTTTCATGGACGCGGGCATGTTGGTGCAAACCAAGTGCAGTTGCTGTGGCGGCTTGTTTGTCAGCGAGCCGTACGAAAACGCCCGGCACTTTCAGTGTGGGCTGTGCAACCCGCCGGCGCGTGCCGGCAAGGGCCGGGCGGGGCTGAAATTGCACTGAACGCGCTCGGATTTGTCAATTTTGCTTACATACGGCCGATAGAATGGTTTGAAATAACGTTCAGGGCCGCGCCGTATGTTTGTCATCATTGGTTATGTTGTTGCGATCGGGTGCATCTTCGGGGTGTACATCCTGCACGGCGGCAACATCGGGGTGATCCTCAAGGCGCTGCCTTTTGAGACGGTCACGATTCTGGGCGGGGCCCTGGGCGCCTTTGTGGTGAACAACCCGCCCAAGGTGCTCAAAGCCACCTTGAAAATGATGCCCACCGCCTTCAAGGGCTCCAAGTACACCAAGGAGCGTTACCTGGAGCTGCTGGCGATGATGTACGACATCCTTCAGAAGGCGCGCAAAGAAGGCCTGATGGCGATCGAGAAGGATGTGGAAGAGCCGCACAACTCGCCGCTGTTCCAGAAGTACCCCAACGTCGGGCACGACCACCATGTGGTGGAATTCATCACCGACTACCTGCGCATGATGGTCTCGGGCAACCTGAACGCGCACGAGATCGAGGCCTTGATGGACAACGAGATCGAAACCCACCACCAGGAACACCACGCGCCCATTGCGGCGCTCAACCGGCTGGCCGGCGCCTTGCCGGCCTTCGGCATTGTGGCGGCGGTGCTGGGCGTGATCAACACCATGGGTTCCGTGGGGCAACCGCCTGCGGTGCTGGGGGGGATGATCGGCTCGGCACTGGTGGGCACCTTTCTGGGCATTTTTCTGGCTTATGCGGTGGCCGAGCCTTTTGCCGGTTTGCTGGAGGCCAAAGGGGAGGAGAATGCCAAGGAGTTGCAGTGCATAAAAACAACGCTGTTGGCCAGCATGCAAGGATATGCGCCCATGACAGCCATTGAGTTTGGGCGTAAAGTTTTGTTCAGCACCGAGCGGCCCACCTTCAACGAGTTGGAATCGCACGTCAAGAAGAAGTAAGCATGGCGCGTGTCGGCTGGCGGAGGGTGAGCCGGCGCATCGCCCATTAGCAGGAAACCAAGCACATGGCCGGGCAGGGCAAACAGCTTCAACCCATCATCGTCAAGCGCGTCAAGAAGGCGGGCCATTCGGCCCACGGCGGCGCGTGGAAGATCGCATATGCCGACTTCGTGACGGCCATGATGGCCTTCTTCCTGCTGATGTGGCTGCTGGGCTCCACCGCCAAGGGCGATCTCAATGGCATTGCCGAGTACTTCCAATCGCCCCTCAAAGTCACGCTCATGGGTGGCGACGGCACCGGCAACAGCGACAGCATCTTGCCCGGCGGCGGCCGTGACCTGAGCAAAAACTCGGGCCAGGTGGATGGCGGTGATGCCGAACGGGCCAAAACCACCATGGGGGCACAGCTGGCCCGCATGGACGAGATTCGCAAAGACAACGTCCGCATCGAAGCGCTGAAGCAGAAAATGACGACGTTGATCACGCAAAACCCCAAGCTGGCTGAGTTCCAGAGTCAGATCCGCATCGACAAGGTCACCGACGGCTTGCAGATCCAGATCGTGGACGAACAGAACCGGCCGATGTTTGATGTGGGCAGCGCCCTGGTCAAACCCTACATGCGCGACATCCTGCGCGAGATCGGGGCCGCTTTGGGCGACATCGAGAACGTGGTCACCCTGTCTGGCCACACCGATGCCACGCCCTATGGCAGCGGCGACCGGGGCTACAGCAACTGGGAGCTGTCGGCTGACCGCGCCAACGCCTCGCGCCGTGAGCTGGTGGCCGGCGGCATGCCAGACAACAAGCTGTTGCGCCTGCAAGGCATGGCCGCCAGTGACCCGCTGGACCTGGACAACCCCACCGGCCCGATCAACCGCCGCATCAGCATCACCGTCATGACGCGTGAGGCCGAGGAGCGCATCCGCCAGAGTTTCAACAACCCCGCCGCTGGACCAGGCGCTTTGCCCGTGGTGCCAACGCCCGCCCCAGGCGCGGCCGCCAACCGCCCCGCATTTGTGCCTGATCTGGCGTCGCGGGTGTCTCAACCGGCGCCCGTGCCCGCCCCACCTGCAACCGCGCCTGCTCGCTGAAAGGTAAACAACTTTGCAAGCCTTACACTTGGCACCCTGTTCCTTCGGAGCACTTTATGCCTGAACTGAAATTTTTGATCGTGGACGATTTTTCAACCATGCGCCGCATCGTGCGCAACCTGTTGAAGGAAATCGGCCACGCGGACGCCGACGAGGCGGAAGACGGGGTTGCCGCGCTGCAAAAGCTGCGCAATGGCAAGTTCGATTTTGTCGTCAGCGACATCAACATGCCCAACATGAACGGCTTCCAGCTGCTCAACGAAATCAAGGGCGACGAAAAACTCAAACACCTGCCGGTGCTGATGGTGACCGCCGAGGCCCGCAAGGAAGACATCGTGATGGCCGCTCAGGGGGGCGCCGCAGGGTACATCGTCAAGCCTTTCACCAAGGCGACGCTCGAAGACAAGCTGGCCAACATTTTCAAGAAAATGGGCTGGTCCTAACAGTCGGTTTCAACAGGACGCTGCGCATGGACAACCCTCAAACAGGCGAGGAAGGCAAAGTCTCCGAGGTCTACCATCGGCTCGGTGCGATCACGCGCCAGTTGCACGATGCGTTGAACGAGCTCGGATACGCCGACAAGCTCAAGGGCACGGCCGAGGAGCTGCCCGATGCCCAGAGCCGGCTGCAGTACATCGCCCGCCTCACGGGCGAGGCGGCCGAAAAGGTGCTCAACCATGTGGACGAAGCCAAGGCCGAGCAGGGCAAAGTCAGTGACATGAGCCGCGAACTGGCCACCGCCATCCGGCGTGTGCCTGGGTTGAACGCGGCCATGCCGGAGTTGGCGCAGATGGCCGACAGCATCCAGGCCAGCAGCGAGAAGTCCGATCACCATCTGACCGAAATCATGATGGCGCAGGATTTCCACGACCTCACCGGCCAGGTCATCAAGAAAGTGGTGTCCCTGGCGGCCACCATCGAGGACCAGCTGCTGCAGATGTTGCTGGCCACCGCGCCACCGGAGGTGGCCGAGCAAGCCCAGGCCCACCAAACCCAAACCGCCACCAAGACCTTGCCCGCCTTGTCGGGTCCGGTGGTCGATGCCGATGGCCGCACCGACGTCGTGACGGACCAGTCGCAGGTGGACGACCTGCTGGCCAGCCTGGGGTTCTGAGCGGTCACGCTCACCCGCTGGTTGTGGCCAGCGGGGCGAATGGAATAAGGCCCATTTCCTCGCCCCTTTTCGCCCTTTAGAAACTGACGCTGCGCCAGACAATGCGATCCAGGCCCCCGCTGGATCGCACATGGACTCGTCAACACAGGACCGCAACTTACCCGCCTCCGAGCAACGCCTCAGAAAGGCGCGCGAGGACGGTCAGGTCCCACGTTCTCGCGATCTCATCCACCTGGTGGTGTTGGGCGGCGGCATGTTGCTGCTGTCTCTGCTGGCGCCTTGGGGTTATGACCGACTTCGCTTGGCCATGCAGTCGCAGTTCCGTTTCACCCGCGCCACCCTGGACCACCCCCAGCACCTGCAGCGCGTGTTGAGCGACACCACCGTCGAGGGCTTGCTGTTTTTCCTGCCTCTGGGCGGCGTGTTGCTGGTGGCCGTGGTGCTGGCTGCGGTGGCCACTGGCTCGTTTGCCTACAGCACCAAGTCGCTGATGCCAGAGCTGTCCAAGATCGGATTGATCAGTGGTTTTGGCCGCCTGTTCTCGCGCCAGCAGTTTTTCGAAGTGCTCAAGCTGGTGGCTTACACCGCGGTGCTGCTCACCCTGGGTGGTTTGTTCATCCAGTCGCACGTGTTCGAGTTCGGCACCCTGTTGCTGCGCCCCCTGGAGTCGTCGATGGCCCAGCTTGGCCAGTGGATGACCGTGGGCATCGCCACCCTGCTGGCGGTGGTGGCGCTGGTGGCCCTCATCGACGTGCCCTTGCAGCAGCACCTGCACAAACACCGCCTGCGCATGTCCATGCAGGAAGTCAAACAAGAGCACAAAGAGAACGACGGCGACCCCCACGTCAAAGGCAAGCGTCGCCAGATTCAGCGCGAAATGGCTCAGCGCAACAGCATCGGTCGCGTGCCCGCCGCCGATCTGGTGGTGATGAACCCCACCCACTACGCTGTCGCGCTCAAGTACGACGACGCCACCATGACCGCGCCGCGCGTGATCGCCAAGGGTGCCGACCTGATCGCGCTGCGCATTCGCGACGTGGCGCGCGAGTCCCAGGTGCCGGTGCTGGAGTCTCCCATGCTGGCGCGTGCCTTGTACGCCCACACCGAGATCGATCAGGAAATCCCCTCGGCCCTGTTCACCGCCGTGGCGCAGGTGCTCGCCTATGTGTACCAGCTGCGCGCTGCCCTGCGCGGCCAAGGCCCCATGCCCGCCGTGCCCACGCCCAGCGTGCCGCCCGAGCTTGATCCCCACCACGTTCGCCACCTTGAGGAGACAGCGGCATGAACGCCCTGACACAACGCTTGAACACCTGGCTCGGTCCCGATCACGGGCTGCGTGGCGCCATGGGTGCGCCTGTGCTGGTGATGGTGGTGCTGTCCATGATGGTGCTGCCGTTGCCGGCATGGATGCTGGACGCGTTCTTCACCCTCAACATCGCGCTGGCGTTGTCGGTGATGATGGTGGCGTCTTACATGAAGCGGGCACTGGACTTCGCGGTGTTCCCCACTGTGCTGCTGCTCACCACGCTGCTGCGCCTGTCGCTCAACGTCGCCTCCACCCGTGTGGTGCTGATGGAGGGCCACACCGGCACCGACGCCGCTGGCCACGTGATCGAGGCCTTTGGCAATGTGCTGATCGGCGGCAACTTCGCGGTTGGTCTGATCGTGTTTGCCATCCTGGTGGTCATCAACTTTGTGGTGATCACCAAGGGTTCCGAGCGCATCGCCGAAGTCGGTGCCCGTTTCACCCTGGATGCCATGCCCGGCAAACAGATGGCCATCGACGCTGACCTCAACGCAGGTCTGATCGACGAAAAAGAGGCCAAGAAGCGCCGCGCCGAGGTGGGCGAAGAAGCCGACTTCTTCGGCTCCATGGATGGTGCCAGCAAGTTCGTGCGTGGTGACGCTGTGGCCGGCATCCTGATTTTGTTCATCAACATCATTGGTGGCTTCGCCATTGGCATGTTGCAGCACGGCCTGAGCGCAGGCGAGGCCGCCAACTCCTACATCACGCTGGCGGTGGGCGACGCGCTGGTGGCCCAGGTGCCCGGGTTGCTGATCTCGGTAGCCGCGGCCATGGTGGTGTCGCGGGTGGGCAAGGACGAAGACCTGGGCGTGCAGATCGCGAGCCAGATGTTCGCCTCGCCACGCATCCTGGGTGTGACCGCCGCGGTGATCGGCTTGCTGGGCGTGGTGCCGGGCATGCCACATGTGGTGTTCCTGGGTTTTGCCTTGCTCATCGGTGGCATCGCCGCCTGGCTCACCTACGAGGCCCGCAAGCCCAAGCCTGAACCCGCGCCGGCCACTGACGCCGCTGCCGCCCCGGCCGACACCGAAGCCAGCTGGAACGACCTGATGCCCGTGGACCTGCTGGGCCTGGAGCTGGGCTACCGCCTGATTCCCATGGTGGACAAGAACCGCTCGGGCGACTTGCTGGCGCGCATCAAGGGCGTGCGCAAAAAGTTTGCGCAAGACGTGGGCTTTCTGCCGCCGCCGGTGCACGTGCGCGACAACCTGGAGTTGCGCCCCAGCGCCTACCGCATCACGCTGCGCGGCGTGGTGGTGGGTGAGGGCGAAATCATGCCCGGCCAGTTCCTGGCCATCAACCCGGGCGGCACCAAAACGCCGTTGATTGGCACCCCCACCACCGACCCGGCCTTTGGCCTGCCTGCGCACTGGATCGACGACCGCCAGCGTGAAAACGCCCAAATGGCCGGCTATACCGTGGTTGATTCTGAGACCGTACTGGCCACCCATTTGTCACACTTGATGCAAGTGCAGGCCGCGAAGCTGCTGAGCCGCACAGAGACCCAGGAACTGGTGGAACACGTGGCCAAGCTTGCCCCCAAACTGATCGACGAAGTGGTGCCGAAACTGGTGCCCATCGGCGTGTTCCAGAAGGTGCTGCAACTGCTGCTGGAAGAGGGTGTCCACATTCGCGACATCCGCACCATCATCGAATCGCTGGCCGAGCACGCGCCGCTGACCACCGACCCGGCCGAGCTGGCCCGCCGTGTGCGCACCGCGCTGTCGCCTGCCATCGTGCAGCAGATCTACGGCCCCACCAAAGAGCTCGAAGTGATTGCCATCGAACCCGGCCTGGAGCGCCTGCTGACCCAGGCCCTGGGCGGCGGCGCACAGTCCGCACTCGACCCGGGTGTGGCCGACATGCTCACCCGCTCGGCCGCCCAGGTGGCCAACCAGCAGGAAGAGCAGGGCGTGCCCGCCTGCCTGCTGGTGCCTGACGCCATCCGCTCCGCCATGGCCCGCCTGCTGCGCCGCGCGGCACCCCGGCTGCAGGTGCTGGCGCACAGCGAGATCCCTGACACCCACCTGATCCGCATCGGCCCGATCCTGGGCGAGGTGGCATCTTGATAAACCGATTTGTTTTTTTTCCCCGCAGTGCCCAGCACGGAGGTCACCCCATGAACGTCCAACGATTCCTCGCCCCCACGTCCCGTGAGGCCATGGCCAAAGCGCGCAGCGTGTTTGGTGACTCGGCGGTCATCCTGTCCAGCCGCTCCACCGGCGGCGGTTTTGAGGTGGTGGCCACGGCCGAGGAAAACCTCGACCAGATTGCCGCCCAGCGCCTGACGCCCCGCCCGCAAGCGGTGAGCGAGACACCGGCGGTGGGCGGGCGTCGCAGCCTGCAAGAACGTGCCGAGCTGCAACGCCCCGTGCTGGGCAATAGCCAAAGCAGTGTTGAGCAGGACACCGAAACCCTGGCCATGAGCACGCTGTCCTTCCAAGACTATGTGCGTGAACGCATGCTGCGCAAACGCCGCGAGGCCCTGGGCCAGAGCGTACAAGCGCCGGTTGCGGCGCAGCCCCGCCAGCGCGAGGCGGTGGTTCAGCCGCGCAGCGTGATGCCCACCCCCGACCACAACCGCCCGCAGCAAGCGGCAAGCCGCAGCGCACAGGCGGGCACGGGCGCCCCCAGCGCGGTGGAAGCACGCCTGACCGGCGAGCTCAACGCCCTCAAAGACATGATCGAGGAGCGTTTCAACACGCTGTCCTGGTTGGGCAACTCGCGCCAGAACCCCATTCAGTCCAACCTCATGCTCAAGCTGATCCGCTCTGGCTACTCGCCAGCGGTGGCGCGTGCGGTGTTGGAGCGCATGCCGCCCGAGCTGAGCGCAGCCGATGCCTTCAAGTGGACGCAGGAGGTTTTGACCCGCAACCTCAAGACGGCCGACGCCAGCTCCAGCCTGTGCGACGAAGGTGGCGTGTACGCCCTGATGGGCGCCACCGGCGTGGGCAAAACCACCACCGCCGCCAAGCTGGCCGCGCAGTGCGTCAAGGCTTATGGCGCCAACAGCGTGGGCCTGATCACCCTGGACACCTACCGCGTGGCCGGCTACGAACAGCTGCGCAGCTACGGCCGCATGTTGGGTGTGGTGGCCCACCTGGCGCACGACGCCGCTGCGCTGCAGGACCTGCTCAATCTGCTGTCCAACAAGCGCATGGTCATCATCGACACCGCTGGCCTGAGCCAGAACGATCCGCGCATCGCCGACATGCTGGAGCTGCTGGCCAGCCCCAAGGTCAAGAAGTTGCTGGTGCTCAATGCCGGCAGCCATGGCGACACGCTGGACGACGTGTTCAACGCCTACAAGAACGCCGATCTGTACGGTGTGATTCTGTCCAAACTGGACGAAGCGCCCAAGCTGGGTCCGGCCCTGGACACCCTGATCCGCCACCAGGCCATGTTGCGTGGTGTTTGCACCGGCCAGCGTGTGCCCGAAGACTGGCAGCGCCCCGATGCCGCAGCCCTGGTGCGGCTGTCCATGGGCACCACGGCCAAGTCGGCCTACGACCCCCAGTCCAGCGAGTTGGGCCTGTTTTTCTCGCAACCCGTGACCAACCCCGTGACGCTGGATGCCTGGCATGTTTGACGCATTCGATCAGGCGCACGGGCTGCACGCCTTCGCGCCTGCTCCGCCCACCCGCTTGCTGGTGGTGCCCGCCACGGCCCATGGCGGTGTGGCGCACCAGTTGCTGTGGCTGCTGGCGCGCCGGCTCGCCCGCCAGGGCGAGCAGGTGTTGGTGCTGGACGGCATGGCCACCGAATCCGCCGGTTCCGGCCTGCGTGCCCTACTGGAGGCCACGCCCGGCGCACCTGTGCCCTGGCCGGGCGACTGGACCGAAGACGCGGTTTCTGGCGTGCACATCATGCCGGGTCGGCTGGGCCTGCTGCAGTTGGGCAACCAGGCCCACGGCCGACCTGGCAGCGCCACCCTGGCGCGCCTGGTTCAGGCGTTACCCCAGGGCGTGTTTGTGCTCCTGACCGCGCCGGTGGAGGTGCTGGCCGTGTTGCTTCAAGCCACCGGGGCGCGGCCCCTGGTGCCGCTGGATGCCCAGCCGCGCACCTTGGTGGAGGCCTACAACGCGGCCAAGGTCTTGTTGCAGGCCGGGGAACTGTCGCCTGTGCTGGTGCCCATGGCACCCCGGGGCCACACGGCCGGCGGCCGAGGTCTGGACGCGTTGGAAGCGCCTGTGGCGGCGCTGGCGCAGTGTGCCCGCACCCACCTCGGGGCGGATTTGCAAATCTGGCCAGTGGCGTATGATGAAAGCCGCGACACACCGGCTGCCCGGGTGCCCGAACCGTGGTGGTTCAAGGTGCTGGACAGCGCGCTGACGGTGACCTCGGATGTGGTGGCGAGCGACCTGCGCCAACCGGCCGAGGTGGCCGCCGAACCGGATTCTCGGAGATGTTGATGTACACCGCCAAAGGCACGCTTGAGCGCGATGACCAGCTGCGAAAGTACAGCCCGCTGGTGCATCGGCTCGCCCACCACATGATCGCCAAGCTGCCGGCCAGTGTGGAGGTGGACGACCTCATCCAGGTCGGCATGATCGGGCTGACCGAGGCCTTGTCCCGGTTCGAACCATCGCAGGGCGTGCAGTTCGAGACCTTTGCCAGCCAGCGCATACGTGGCGCCATGCTCGACGAACTGCGCGAGGGCGACTGGATGTCGCGTGGCTCGCGCAAGCTGCAAAAAGACATCGAACTGGCGGTGCACCGGCTGGAACAACGCCTGGGTCGCCCACCCAAAGAAACCGAAATTGCCCAGGAAATGGACATGAGCCTGGCCGACTACCAGCAAACCCTGGCCCGTGTGCGTGGCACACAACTGGTCTACCTGGAGGACATGGGGGGACGGGGCGAGGACGAGGACCATTTTCTCGACCGTTTCCTGCCCGCCGACGCCGAAGACGATCCGTCTGCCGTGCTGGGCGACCAGCGCATGCGCCGCTCGCTCGTGGAGGCCATCAACAAGTTGCCCGAACGTGAGCAGCATGTGATGAGCATGTACTACGAGCACGACATGAACCTGAAGGAAATTGCCGCTGTGCTGGGCGTGACCGAGTCACGCGTGTGCCAGCTGCACAGCCAGTCGATCGCCCGGTTGCGCGCCAAGCTGCGCGAACACTGAACCCGCTGCGGCGGCTACGCCTTGAAAGAGGTGTGGTTGCTGACGCGGGGCAAACCCCCCATGCCACTTTTCCCGCCCAGGCGGGCGTAGGCGTTGCCTTGTTCGGCCGGAAACAGTGTCCCCAGGGCCCGGTTGACGGCGGCACTGCGCGCCATCAGCTGCTGTTGCAATGCCTGCAGCCGGCCGTTGGCGGCACTCAGCTTGGGCTGCCATTCCGACGCCGCGCCGTCTTTCATTTGGTGAAAAACCTGCTGGAACAAGGCGATGCCACGACCGAGCGCTTCAACTTCCGTCGTCAGTTGGTCGGGCTGGTCGTTGCGCAGGGCGGCGTCCACGCGGTCGAGCTGTTGCTCAACGTAGCGCAACACCTCGTCGGGACCAGGGAGAGAGGAGGGGGATGACATGGTGGGCGGTTCAGCGGTGTCAGCTCATCCGCCCACGGGGTGGGCCCAGCGTGGGCTCTCAGGCGATGAGGGCCTTATTTTGCCGCCACACCCAGCATGTCGCGGGCGTTGGACAACAATTTGTCGGCAATGGCTTCGGAGTTGATGGTGAAGGTGCCGTTTTCGATGGCCGACTTGATGGCTTGCACTTTCTGGGCATTGAACACATCGCCACCGGCACGCGCCACACTGGCGGAAATCGTTTGGCTGGTGGCCGACAGCGACACGGTCACACCGGCATCGCCAGCGGCTTCGTTGCGCTGGGTGTTGGCCGCGGGCAACCTGTCCGCAGGCTTACCTGCCCCTGTGGCGGCACCGGCTGGCTTGTCTGGCAGGTTGTTGATTTTCATGGCGCTCTCCAGGCCCAAAGTGGGCGTCTTGGGAGATGTATCGACCGAGTTGAAGGGAACTTTACCCCTATTTTTGAAAAAAAGTGGCGGTTCACATGTCCACGCTGACCACGTTGTCACGCCGAACCCGGCCCGACACCACCCGGCCGCCCGGCATTTTGACACGGACGGGCTTCCCCAGGAAACCGTGGCCCATGGCCCGGCCGGTGGCGCTGAGCTGAAAACCGGCCTGATGGACATGCACCTTGACCTCGGTGCCCGCCTTGAACACCTGCACTGGGCGCACCATGTTCTGGCGCATCACCTGGCCTGGCATGAGACCACGCGCTGCCGTGACACCCAACCAGTCGGCCTGGCGAACCAGGACCGGCGCGGGGTGCTCGGCCCAGTCCACCTCGCCCGGTGCCACATCGCCTTCTTTCAACAGGGCGCCGGGCGCCACCGCGCGCTGCACCACCCAGGCGGGGCCCCACACCTTGACGGTGATGGGCAGAAACACGTTCCACAACCTGGGCCCCTCCAGGCAACGCAGGCCTATGCGGCTGCGGCCCCAGAGCCGGGCGCCCCGTGGGAGGTAGGGTTCCACACGGGCGCAGGGGGCGAGTTTGAGCCGGCTGTCGAGCTGGCCCAGCACAATTTCGGGCCGCAAGGGCAGATCGCCCTCGGGCGCGTCATCGGGACTGAGGTGCTTTTGCGCCCATTCGGTGGCCTGCTGAAGCAACTGGGGTGTCACGTCGGGCGCGGGTGAGCTGGCGTGGGCCAGACCCGCGCCCAGGCCCAGCAAACCGACCCAACCGCTGACACACAACACACCCCTGCGCAGCCAGCGCAGGCTGGGCGCAGCGTGTGATGGGGCGGGGCGGCAGGTCATGGCGGTGGAATCAGGTCGGTGGGCAGGTTGGTGGGCTCAGGGCGGTACGCGGGGGCTTTCAATGTAGCGCTGCCCGGCGCGCCGCAAGGCGCTGAAATGCGCCCCCTAAACCCGGCTTTTCCGCGCATGGGTCACCCTCAAGATTTTCATAATTCGTCCACGCCCCGGTTTGGCCTGGGCTCCTGTCACACCAACCTGCGAGGTCTGCATGTTCGAGCAATTCACCCAACGGCTGGACGGTTTGTCCAACGCCCTGGTGCTGCGTGCCCACCGCCAGCAGGTGATCGCCAGCAACATCGCCAACGCCGACACGCCGGGCTTTGTGGCGCGCGACTTCAATTTTGCCCAGGCGCTGCAGAACGCCAACGCCGGCATACGCCATGGCACCGACCCGGTCGCGACCGACGCACGCCACCTGCGTCTGACCACCAGCGAGACCGGCACCGACCAGCGCATGGCCTACACCGTGCAGACCCAGCCGTCGCTGGACAAGAACTCCGTGGACATGGACCGCGAGCGCGCCAACTTCACCGACAACGCGATCCGCTACGAGTCCACGTTGCGCTTCATCAATGGGCATGTGAAAACCATGCTCAGCGCCATCCAGGGCCAGTGATCGCGGGCCAGCCTGAAGGAGACACGCCATGTCCATGTTCAACATCTTCAACGTCACCGGCAGCGCCATCAGCTCGCAGGCGCAGCGGCTCAACGTGGTGGCCAGCAACCTGGCCAACGCCGACGCGGTGGCCGGCCCCGACGGCCAGGCCTACAAAGCGCGCCAGGTGGTGTTCGAGACCGTGCCCATGGGCTCGCAGGCGGCGCAAGGCGTGAAGGTGCAGAACGTGTACGAGAGCGATGTGCCCAACCGCAAGGTGTTTCAGCCGCAACACCCCAGCGCCGATGCCGAAGGCTACGTGACACATTCCAACGTCAACCCGGTGGAGGAGATGGTCAACATGATCTCGGCCTCACGTTCGTACCAGAACAACGTCGAGGTGATGAACACCGCCAAGAACCTGCTGCTCAAGACGTTGCAGATGGGTCAGTAACCAGGAGATTCCTCATGTTCATGGCACCCCTGAGCAACACCCAGATTGAGAGCTTCAACGCGGCCGGTGGCACGCAAGCGTCCAACAGCGACCCACAGGCCGCGCAAGACCGTTTTCTCAAGCTGATGGTGGCGCAGCTGGCCAACCAGGACCCGCTCAACCCCATGGACAACGCGGAGCTGACCTCGCAGATGGCGCAGATCAACACCGTCAGCGGCATCCAGCAGCTCAACGCCACGCTCAGTGGCATGAACAGCCAGTTCAACAGCTTGCAGGCGCTGCAGAGCACCTCACTGATCGGCAAACAAGCGGTGGTCAACGGCAGCCAGCTGGCCTACAACGACGAAGGTGTGGCGCAAGCCGGCCTGTTGCTGACCGAGGCCGCCGACAACGTGCAGGTTGAAATTCTCAACACCAGCGGCAGCGTCATCGCCACCGTGGACATGGGCGCCCTGGAGGCGGGGCAGCACACCTTCGAGTGGAACGCGGGCAACACCGACCGCGCCACCGTGTCCGGCTTCCGCATCAAGGCCACCGCCGGTGGCGAGGCGGTGAGCGCCAGCCCCTTGTCGCTGTTGCGCGTGGCGTCGGTGGGCATGGTGGACGGCGCCATCCGCCTGCGCACCGAAGACGGCGTGGCCTTTGCCTACAGCGATGTGCTCGCCTTCCAATAATTTTTACCCCGGAGAACCCCCATGAGCTTCAACACCGGACTCTCGGGCCTGAACGCCGCCAGCCGCAACCTGGACGTCATCGGCCACAACATCGCCAACGCCAACACCACCGGCATGAAGGCCGGCCGCGCCGAATTTGCCGAGCTGTATGCGGCGTCCATCGGTGCCAGCGGCGGCACGGCCGGCGGCATCGGGGTGGAGGTGGCGGCGGTGTCGCAGCTGTTCACGCAGGGCAACATTTCCATCACCGGCAACGACCTGGACCTGGCCATCAACGGCAACGGCTTCTTCAACGTGACCCAGACCAACGGCGACGTGGCCTACACCCGCTCGGGCGCCTTCAAGCTGGACAAAGAAGGGTTTCTGGTGACCAATTCGGGCGCCCAGCTCAATGGCTTCCAGGTGGACCCCGCCACCGGCACCGTGTTGCGCGGCGCCTTGCCCACGCCATTGCAGTTGCCCACCGCCAAGGGCCTGCCTGCGCAGCTGACCACCAGCATCGTCGCCGGCCTGAACCTGGATGCCCGCGCGGAGGTTGCTATCGAGACGCCGCCGGTGGCTCCCGCCACCATGCCCACGTTTGAGCCGCCACTCGAAACCTACGGCACCTCGGTGGTGGTGTACGACACACAAGGCATCGCTGTGCCGGTGAACCTGTACTTCGTCAAAAGCGACCTCAACGAGTGGGATGTGTACGCAAAGGCGGGCGGCAACGACCCGGTCGAGCTGGGCACCATCCAGTTTGACTCCCAGGGCAACATCGATCCGGCGTCGCTCGCCTCGCTGGCGGTCATCGACGTGCCCACCACGTCGCTGCCGCCGATTACGCCGGCCACCCCGGGGCCACCGCCCACACCGGCGGTGCTGGACACGTTTGAAGTGACGCTGAACCTGGAGGAGCTGACGCAGTTCGGCACCCGGTTCTCGGTCTACCAACTGGAGCAGGACGGCTATGCGCCGGGTGAGCTGACCGGCCTGACCATCGAAGAAAACGGCGAGTTGCTGGCGCGCTACTCCAACGGCGAATCGGTGCTGAGTGGCCAGGTCGCGTTGAGCACTTTCCGCAACCTGCAGGGCCTGCAGCCCCAAAGCGGTGGCTACTGGCTGCGCACGCTGGAGTCGGGCGACCCGGTGACCAGCGCCCCGCGCGACCCGGGTTTTGGCACCGTGCGCCAAGGTGCGCTGGAGGAGTCCAACGTGGACATCACCGCCGAGCTGGTCAACATGATCACCGCCCAGCGCAGCTACCAGGCCAATGCCCAGACCATCAAGACGCAGGACCAGGTGTTGTCCACCCTGGTCAACCTGCGCTGATCGCCGAGCAAAGCACCGACGCCACAGGAGGCTTGCCATGGACCGCATGATCTACACCGCGATGACCGGCGCCACCGCGCTGGTGAACCGCCAGCAGGCCATCGCCAACAACCTGGCCAACGTCTCCACCAACGGCTTCCGTGCCGAGTTGTCCACCTACCGCTCGGTGCCTTTGCAGGGCGCTGGCGCCAGCACCCGCGTGATGGCGTTGGAGGCCACGGCCGGCCACCTCGAAACGCCGGGTTCCATGAACTCCACCGGGCGCAACCTCGATGTGGCGGCTGTGGGCAACGCCTACTTTGCGGTGCAGGGGCTGGATGGCCTGGAGGCCTACACGCGGGGGGGCAACCTGCAGGTGGCGGTGGACGGCACGCTCACCAGTGCCACCGGCCTGCCCATGCTGGACGAGGGCGGCGCGCCCATTGCCATTCCCGAAAACAGCCGGGTGGCGATTGCGTCCGACGGCTCGGTGTCGGCCCAGGTGGGCAACGAACCCTCGCAATTGCTGGGCCGAATGAAGCTGGTCACGCCCACCGACGACGTGCGCATCAAACGGGGCAACGACGGCCTGTACCGCGCCGCCGACGGGGCGCCGTTGCCGTCCGACCCCGAAGCCCGGCTCAAGGACGGCATGCTCGAAGGCTCCAACGTCAACGCCATCGAGGCCATGGTCGGCATGATCGCCGTGGCGCGCCAGTTCGAGCAGCAGATGCGCCTGCTGCAAACGGCTGAAAAGAACGACCAGACCGCTGCGCAGCTTCTTGGCCTGAACGGCTGATAACGGAGGAACACCATGATCAATTCGCTGCAAATCGCCAAGACCGGCATGCAGGCCCAGCAAACCCAGCTGGACGTGATCTCGCACAACCTGGCCAACGTGGCCACCTCGGGCTTCAAGCGCGGCAACGCGGTGTTCGAAGACCTGATCTACCAGAACCTGCGCCAGGTGGGGGCCAACAGCTCCGACCAATCCAACCTGCCCACCGGCTTGCAACTGGGCCTGGGTGTGCGCACCGTGGCCACAGCCCGCTCCTACACCCAGGGCAGCTTGCAGCAGACCGGCAACAACCTGGACGTGGCCATCAATGGCAACGGCTTTTTCCAGGTGGAGTTGCCCGACGGTTCCACCGCCTACACCCGCGACGGCAGTTTCAAGCTCAGCGCACAAGGCGAGCTGGTCACCAACAGCGGCTACCGCGTGTTGCCGGGCGTCACCATCCAGGACCCGGCCACCCGCGCGGTGACCATCGCGGCCGATGGCACGGTCACCGCCACCGTGGGCAACAACCCCCAGCCCCAGCCCGTGGGAACGCTGGAGCTGGCCACCTTCGTCAACCCGGCCGGTCTGGAGCCGCGCGGGCAGAACATGTTCAGTGAAACCCTTGCCTCGGGCAACGCCACCACCGGCGCACCCGACAGCGAAGGCCTGGGCCCGGTGATGCAGGGCTACCTCGAACAGTCCAACGTGAGTGTGGTGCAGGAGCTGGTCAACATGATCCAGACCCAGCGCGCCTATGAAATGAATTCCAAAGCCATCCAGACCTCGGACCAGATGCTGCAACGCCTGGCCCAGCTCTGATCGCCTGTTGCGGAGCGTTTGCCATGAAAACCGTTTTTCCATTCGCCGGCCGCTTCGGTGCTGCGTTGGGCGCTGCCGGCGTGCTGCTGCTGAGCACGGGTTGCAGCACCTTGTCCCAAATTCCCGATGTCGAAGTGGTCAAGGCCGAGCCTATTCGCTGGCCACAGGCGCCGCGCGCCGGCACGGTCGAAGCCATCCCCAGCGGCAGCCTGTTCGCATCGGCCCAGTACCGGCCCGGATTTGAAGACCCGCGTGCCCGCCTGGTGGGCGACAGCCTGACCATCCAGATCACCGAGCGGGTGACGGCCAGCCAGAAGTCGTCTTCCACCGCCAACCGCGCATCGGGCCTCGAAGGCAGCGTCAGCGCCTTTCCTTTCCTCAAAACCCCGCTGCTCGACAAACTCAGCGCAGGGGCCAGCACCAACAACACCTTCTCGGGTGACGGCAGCACCGACACCGCCAACACCTTCACCGGCGCCATCACCGCCACCGTGGTGGAGGTGCTGCCCAACGGCCACCTGGTGGTGGTGGGCGAAAAGCAGATTGGCGTCAACCAGAACGTGGACGTGCTGCGGTTTTCGGGCACCGTGGACCCGCGCACCATCGCGCCGGGCAACACGGTGCAGTCCACCCAGATCGCGAACACGCGGGTCGAGTCGCGTGGGCGTGGCGCTCAGTTCGATGCGCAGACATTTGGCTGGCTTTCCCGCTTCTTTTTAACGCTTCTGCCCTTTTAAGTTTTTCGACAATCGGTTTCATGGGGTTGGCGCCACACCAATGGCAACCCACCTCAGGGAAAGGTCCCCATGAAACTCATTCGCCCCATTCGCCTTCTGCCTTGCCTGGCCTTCGTGCTGGGCGCCCTGATGGCCCTGCCGGCACAGGCATTGCGCATCAAGGAAGTGGCAGCCGTGCAGGGCGTGCGCAGCAACCAGCTCACCGGCTACGGTCTGGTCGTCGGCCTGGATGGCACGGGTGACCAGAGCACCCAGATGCCCTACACCACCCAGAGCCTGGCCAACTACCTGCAACAAATGGGCGTCAGCCTGCCACCGGGGCAGCGCCTGCAGCCCAAAAACGTGGCCGCCGTGCTTGTCACGGCGCAACTGCCGGCGTTTGCCCAGCCCGGGCAGGCGATTGACATCACCGTGTCGTCGGTGGGCAACGCCAAGTCGCTGCGCGGCGGCACGCTCATCACCACCCCGCTCAAGGGGGTAGACGGCCAGATTTACGCGCTTGCACAAGGCAACCTGCTGGTGGGCGGGGCAGGGGCTTCGGCCGGTGGGAGCAGCGTCACCATCAACCACCTGAGTGCGGGGCGCATTCCCGGCGGTGGCCAGGTGGAACGGGCCGTGCCCACCCCCTTGGCCCAGGGTGAGACGCTGGACCTGGGGTTGAACGCAGCCGACTTCCAGACCGCGCGCCAGGTGGCGCAGGCCATCAACCAGGCCAAAGGCGCGGGCACCGCGCGTGCGCTGGACGGCCGCCGTGTGCGCGTGCGCGCCCCGGCCGACGCCGACGAGCGGGTGTCCTTTCTGGCCGACATCGAGGAGCTGCCTCTGCAAGGCAGCACACCCGCGGCCAAGGTGGTGGTCAATGCGCGCACCGGCTCCATCGTGGTCAACCAGGCGGTGTCGCTGGGTGCCTGCGCGGTGGCCCACGGCAACCTGTCGGTGAGCATCAGTTCCACGCCCCAGGTGAGCCAGCCCAACCCGCTGTCCACGGGCGGGCAGACGGTGGTGACCGAACAGGCCAGCATCCAGATCAGCCAGGACAAGGGCTCGCTCATCAAGATTGACGCTTCGCCGCAGTTGACCGACGTGGTCAAGGCGCTCAACGCGCTCGGTGCCACACCACAAGATCTGGTCGCGATTTTGCAAGCCATCAAAGCCGCAGGCGCACTCAATGCGGAGCTGGAGGTGATCTGATGAACACGTCCTCAACGGTCTCACTGGGCCTGCAGCGCAGTCTGGCGGCCGATGGCAATTCGCTCAACGACCTCAAGGCGCTGGCTGGCAAGGACGAAAAAGCGGCGCTCAAGGAAACGGCCAAGCAGTTCGAGGCGCTGTTCATGCGCGAGCTGCTCAAGACCATGCGCGAGGCCACCATGAAGTCGGGCCTGCTGGACAACGAACAGGGCAACCTCGGCACGGACCTGCTGGACCAGCAGTACGCCACCCAGATGACCGGGCTGCCGGGCGGGTTGAGCGAGATGATCGAGCGCCAGTTGTCGCAGAAGATCGCGCCGGCCATCGATAAGGTGACCGGGGCGGCCGCCGCCGTGGGCCAAGCCGTGCGGAGCACGGTGGACCGCGCCGCCGACAGCGTCAGTGGCGCGGTGGGCAGCCGCCAGCAGCAGTTTGTGGCGCGCCTCAGCGGCGCCGCCCAGCAGGTGGCGCAGGAAGTGGGCATACCCGCGAGCTACATGCTGGGCCAGGCCGGGCACGAAACCGGCTGGGGCCGCAGCGAGATCAAACAAGCCGACGGCAGCAACTCCTTCAACGTGTTCGGCATCAAGGCCGGCAAGGGCTGGACCGGCAAGGTGGCCGAGATCACCACCACCGAATACATCAACGGCCAGGCGCAGAAGGTGAAGGCCAAGTTCCGCGCCTACGACAGCTACCAGGACGCCTTCCGCGACTACGCCAAGCTGATCGGCAACAGCCCGCGCTACGCGCAGGTGATGGACAACCTGCAGTCGGCACAGTCGTTTGCAGCTGGCCTGCAGCGCGCCGGCTACGCGACCGACCCGCAGTACGCGAGCAAGCTCAGCCGCGCCATCAACACCGCGCTCAACCTGCAGCGGGCGCAGGCCTGAGCGCTGGCCCGCACTGAAAGACCGCCATGAGCAGCCTCAACATCGCCAGCCGCGCCCTGACCACCAACCTGGCGGCCATGCAGGTCATTGGCCACAACATCGCCAACGTCAACACCGATGGTTACAGCCGGCAAAACATCCTGCTGGGCACCTCGGGTGGGCAG
Organism: Hydrogenophaga atypica; assembly: GCF_042665215.1. Taxonomy (NCBI): domain Bacteria; kingdom Pseudomonadati; phylum Pseudomonadota; class Betaproteobacteria; order Burkholderiales; family Comamonadaceae; genus Hydrogenophaga; species Hydrogenophaga atypica. Next base: position 90,553 of record NZ_JBHTCA010000008.1, on the reverse strand, counting down.
TTCCTGGGCAATGGCTACTTTGGCAAAGGTGTGGAAATCGAGGGCGTATCGCGCGCCTATGACAGCTACCTCACACGCGAGGCTCAGATCACGCGTTCGGTGGCTGCTGGTGATGAGGCGCGTTATGCGCGCCTCAAGCAGCTCGAATCGCTGTTTCCGTTGGGTGAAACCAGCCTGGGCGTGACACTCAACAACGCGCTCAACGCCTGGAGTGCCGTGGCCACATCGCCCACCGACACCACCGCACGCACGGTGGTGATTGCCCGGGCAGAAGAGCTCACGGCCCGCCTGCGCGACGTGACCGCCAGCTTGGACGAAACCCGCTTGTCTTCCACCCTGCAGGTGCAGGAAGCGGTGAAAAGCATCAACAGCTTGGCCGAACAAATTGCCCAGGTGAACCAGGCCATCGTGCAGTCGCAGGGCACCGGGCGCTCGCCCAACGACCTGCTGGATCAGCGCGACCAACTGGTGAGCGAGCTCAACCAGTATGTGCAGACCTCCACCGTGCCGGCGGCCGATGGTTCGCTGACGGTGTTTGTGGGGGGCAGCCAGCCGCTGGTGCTGGGCACACGGGTGAGCCCCATGGCGGCCGAGCGCAACCCGGTGGATGGCGACAAGATCGACATCAAGATCTACCAAGCCGGTCAGGCGGCTGAAATCAACGCCGACTTCCTCGGCGGTGGCTCGCTCAGAGGCTTGGTGCGCTTCGTGAACGAAGACCTGCCCGAGAGCTACAACATGCTGGGGCGCCTGGCGCTGTCCCTGTCGGAACAGGTCAACGCGCAGCACCGCCTGGGCCTGGATGCCGACGGCGACCCGGGGCAGAATTTTTACCAGATCGAGGGCGCCGACACGCCCGAATCGATCTACAGCTACGGTAGCCCGGCCGGTGCCGTGCAAATCGGTGTCAAGCCCATCGGTGCCGCACCGCCCAACAGCCTGGTGGCCACCATCAGCGACTTCAACGCGTTGCAGCCTTCGGACTACGAGATCCGTTTCACCTCGGCCACCGACGGTACCGTGGTGCGCAAGTCCACCAACGAGACGATCACGTTCACAGGCGCGCCGCCCATCGCCATTGACGGGCTGAGCATTGGACTGGGCACCGGACCGGCCCCTGCCGCTGGCGACCGGTTTTTGCTTCAACCCTACGCGGACGCCGCGCGCAACATAGGCGTGGCCATTTCGGCGCCCCAGGACGTGGCTGCCGCCAGCTCGGTGCGTGTGGATGTGCCGGCCACCAATGCGGGCAGCCTGCAGGTGGAAAACCTCAGTGCCGTCGGCACCCCGCCGCCGCTGTGGGCCGGCAGCACCATCACCTTCAACAACCTGGGGCAGTACTCGGTGGATGCTGGCCCCTTCGTCAACTTCCAGCCCGGTCAGCCCATCGTGGCCAATGGCTTTGAACTGGTGTTGCGCGGCGTGCCCACCGCTGGCGATACCTTCAACATCAGTCCCGCCACGGTGGCCGACGCCGCGCAAAACTTTGGCAACGCACGCGCCATCCTCGGCCTGCGTGATGTCGCGAGTTTTGGTGGTGTGACCCTGGGCGATGGCTACATCCCGGTGTTCTCCACCCTGGCCAACAAGGTGCAGTCTGGCCGCATGGCGGCCGAATTTGCCACCACGGCCGCCACCAACGCCGCCACCGCCCTGGCCAACCGCACCGGCGTCAACCTTGACGAAGAGGCGGCGCGCCTGTTGCAATTCCAGCAGGCCTACCAGGCCTCGGCCAAGTTCTTGCAGGTGGCACAGGGCACCTTCGACACCCTGATCCAGAGCTTCGGCTGACACTTCGCGAGGCAAACACCATGAGCATCTACCGCGTGGCCACCGCCAACACCTTTGACCGCACGATACAAAACATCAACCGGCGCCAGAGCGAACTGGCGCAGGCGCAGGAGCAGCTGTCATCGGGCAAACGCGTCAACCGCGCCAGCGACGACGCGGTGGCCGCCACGCTGGCCGAGCGCGCGCAGAATCGGTTGGCCCGCGTGCAGGCCGACCAGACCGCGCTGGAGGCATCCAAATCGTCGCTCACATTGGTGGAGGCGGGGCTGGGTGAGGCCAACGACCTGATGGTGCGCGCGCGCGAACTGGTGGTGCAGGGCGGCAACCCGGTGCTCACACAGAGCAGCCGCGAAGACCTGGCACGCCAGCTCGAAGGCCTGCGCGAACAGATGCTGGCCGTGGCCAACCGCACCGACACCGCCGGCATGACCTTGTTCGGCGGTCTGGGCGGCGCGGCCAAGCCGTTTCTTGACATGTATGGCGTGCCGACCGGCGTGCAGTACGAAGGCCAGATCGGCCAATACGCCGCCACCGAAACCGGCCTGCCGCAGGCGGTGGACGGCAACGCGGTGTGGATGCGGGTGGCGCCCGGCAATGGCAACTTCACGGTGTCGCTGGACAACGCAAACCAGGGTTTTGTGCGGGCAGACCAGGGGGTGGTGGTGGACGCAGGCCTGGCCGTGGGCCTGGACACCGGCGCGGGTTATGGCGGCTACCGCATCACCATGGGCGGCACACGCGAGGCGCCCACTTTCGAGATCTTGCGCGAGATCACCGCGCCGCCTTCCACCGAGCCTGTGCCCTCCCTGCCTGGTCCGCAGACCTACCAGCCAGGCACCACCATCGAGTTCGACGGCATACAACTCACCCTCACGGGCGACCCCATGGGCATCGGTGACCCGTCGGTGCCTCAGCTGCCCACCGACCCGGTGCCCAACGACGTGGTGCGGCTCACCCCGGTGGACCAGCCCACCGACCTGTTTGCCACCTTCCAGCGCGCCATCGACGCCTTGCGCTACAACGGCACCAACCAGAAAGCCAACATCACCCAGGAACTGGACCGTGTGCTGGTGGAGATGGACAACGGCAATGACCGCATCCTGGACACGCGGGGCCGCGTGGGCGAGTGGCTCAACCGCGCCGACTCCATGGGCGAGGTGTTTGCCGACAAGGCCTTGTTCCATCAGAAGGAAAAGTCCGATCAGGAAGACCTCGACATGGTTCAGGGCATCTCCGATTTCCAGAACCTGCAGCTGGGCCTGCAGGCCGCACTGCAGTCTTACGGTCAGGTTCAAAAGCTGTCGCTGTTCCAGTACATTGCGTAAAACCACCAGCCCGCCGCCTGTGCACTGCGGTGGGCGTCCACTGCCATGTCTCTGAACATCCTCGATCACCTCGGGCTGGCTTACCAGCCCATCTGGGGCGCGCAGCGCCAGTTGGTGGCCGTGCGTCTGCGTGTGCGTGCCTTGCACCCCGAAGTGGTCGATGCCGCCCACCTGCTGCAGTTGTTGTCGGACGAACGACAGCCGCACACACCGCCTTTGCTGGTCTCATTCACAGACCGGCCTTTGCTGCTGCAGGCGCTGGCCGTCTCGCCGCAGGAAGGCCTCTGGCTGGAACTGCCAGACGAGGGCGAATTTGCCACCGATGAGTTGCGTCAGCACGTGCTGTTTGCCCAGCGCATGGGGCACCAGCTGGTGCAGTGTGGGCCCTTGGCCCGCGCCGCGCAGGGCGTGGCCGCGGCCGGGCGAAGCCTGCCCATGCACTTGCTGGACCTGTGGCCCGAAGACGTGGCGCTGGCGCTGCGTTCGGTGGCCGACCGTGGCCAACTGGCAGCGGCGCCCCAGGCACGCAGTCCGGTGCTGGCCGGCCACATTTACCAGAACATCGGCAGCAGCGCACTGGCGGCCCATTGCCTGGATGACCGCCGCGCCTGGGGCATTTGTGACTGGCCGGTGGACGACGTGCTGCACCAGCACCGCCACCAGTCCATCGCCTGCGACCGCAATGTGGTGTTGCATGTGCTGCGTGCGTTCGAGCAAGACCTGTCCATGGACGAGGTTGAGAACCGCATTTACCTCGATCCGGTGCTGACCTACCGCATGCTGCGCATGGTCAACTCGGTGGCCTTTGGCACCAGCCGCGAGGTGGACTCGGTGCGCCACGCCCTCATGCTGCTGGGGCACAGCAACATGCGCCAGTGGCTCAATGAACAGCTGCTGGCCGCCAGCCTGGAGCCGGCCCTGCGCCCGGTGCGCCATGCCATGGTCTTGCGCGCCCAGCTCATGGACCACCTGATGGACGCCGGCCCCGAACACGACCTGCGTGCCGAAATTCACCTCACCGGCTTGTTCTCACGCATTGATGGTTTGTTGCAGGAGCCTTTGGCGGACGCGCTGGCGCGCATTCCCTTGTCGGCGCGCGTGACGGATGCGCTGCTCAACCACCATGGCCCTTACGTCAGTTACCTCGACGTGGCGCGCCACATGGAAGACCTCCATGCCATGGGCGATCTGCCGTTGATTTGTCGCACCCACGATTTCCGCGTGGATGACGTCAACCGGGCCTTGATACGCATGTTGTGCCATGTGCGGCACAACCCGGTCTGACACGCGGTTTGAAGCGGGGTCTGAAACCCGTTGCCGGGTGTGAAAATCGGGGCATGACTGCCATCCACACCCGCGCCCTGGTCCTGTTCTCGGGCGGCCAAGACTCCACCACCTGCCTCGCCCACGCCCTGCAACGGTACGGGCACGTTGAAACCCTGGGCTTTGACTATGGTCAGCGCCATCGCGTTGAACTGGATGCTCGGCTGGTGGTGCTGGCGCAACTGCGTGATCAGTTTGCGCCCTGGCGCGACCGCCTGGGCGACGACCACCTGCTCGACGTCGGCGTGCTGGGCCAGGTCAGCGAAACCTCGCTCACGCGCGACATGGCGTTCGAGATGGAAGCCAGTGGCCTGCCCAACACTTTTGTGCCGGGCCGCAACCTGCTGTTTCTGACCCTGGCGGCGGCGTTGGCCTACCGGCGCGGGCTGCAGGTGCTGGTCACCGGTGTGTGTGAAACCGATTTTTCGGGCTACCCCGACTGCCGCGACGACACCATGAAGGCCATGCAGATCGCGCTTTCGCTTGGCATGGACCGGCGCCTGCTGATCGAGACGCCGCTGATGTGGATCGACAAGGCCGAGACCTGGGCGCTGGCGCACACACTGGGCCAGCAGAGTGGCGTGGCGGGTGGTGGTCAGGCGCTGGTGGACCTGATCGTGGAGCACACCCACACCTGCTACCTGGGCGACCGCACGCACCGCCAGGCCTGGGGCTACGGCTGCGGGCATTGCCCGGCTTGCGAGCTGCGCGCGCGGGGTTGGGCCGGTTTTCAACCACCGTCATCGCACTGACACACAGTCGTCACGGTCCTTACATCGGCGGTCGGCACAGTGTGTCGGTCGGGGCTCAGACCCCGTCTTGACATACCCCTACCTGGAGTTTTCCCGATGTCCGATTTCATCCGCGACGACGACGGCGCGTCCAACGTTTCGTCCAACGCCCATTTGCACCAGCTGATCGAACGCGAAATCGCGCGCAACCCGGCGCGTCGCAACTTCCTGAAATCGGGCGCCAGCCTGGGCCTGATCGGCATTTTTGGCAGTGCCCTGGCGGCCTGTGGCGGTGGCAGCGATGCGCCGGCACCCGGCACCATCGGCTTCAAGGCGGTGACCACCAGCAGTGGCAGCAGCGTGGTGGTGCCCGAGGGCTACACCGCCGACATCCTGTACCGCTGGGGCGACCCCTGCGTGGCCGGCGCACCCGAATTTGCCACCGACGCCTCGCAAAGCTGGGAAGCGCAGGAAGTGCAATCCGGTGACAACCACGACGGCATCAACTTCTTCCCCATCAACGAGACCAGCGGCCTGCTGGCGATGAACCACGAGTACATCAACCCCGAGTACTTCTTTGCCGTCACCGGCAGCGAAGACTGGTACCACCCCGAGGTGGCAGCCAACACCAAGAAGATGCTGGCGGGTCACGGCGTGTCGGTCATCGAGGTGCGCAAGGGCAGCGATGGCAAGTGGAGCTACGTCAAGAACTCCAGCTACAACCGCCGCATCACCGGCTACACACCCATTACCCTCAGCGGTCCGGCCGCTGGCCACGACTTGCTCAAGACCGCTGCCGACAGCACCGGCACCGAGGCGCTGGGCACGCTCAACAACTGCGGCGCCGGCCAGACACCCTGGGGCACCTACATCACCTGCGAAGAAAACTTCAACGGCTACTTCGGCACCGACGACAGCACGTTCGTGCCCAGCACCCTGCAAAACCGCTATGGCCTGAGCGCCGCCGGTTTTGCCTATGGCTGGCACAAGGGCGATCCCCGCTTTGACCTCGTGGCCAACCCCAACGAGCCACACCGCCACGGCTGGATCGTGGAAATCGACCCCTACACGCCCACCAGCAAGCCCAAAAAACGCACCGCCCTGGGCCGTTTCAAGCATGAGAACGCCGAGTGTGTGCTGTCCAAAAACAACCGCGCGGTGGTGTATTCGGGCGACGACGAGCGCAACGAATACCTCTATAAGTTCGTCAGCGACGGCGTTTACAACCCGGCCAACAAGGCCAGCGGCGCCAACCTGCTCGACAGCGGCACGCTGTACGTGGCCCGCTTCGACGCCGGCACCGTGACCGGTGACAACCAGGGCAGCGGCGTGTGGCTGCCGCTGGTCTGGGGTCAGAACGGTCTGACGCCTGAAAACGGCTTTGCCAACCAGGCCGAGGTGCTGATCAAGGCCCGCCAGGCGGCCGACCGCGTGGGCGCCACCATGATGGACCGCCCTGAGTGGGTGGCCGCCAACCGGACCAAGGCCGGCGAGGTGTTTGTGGCTTGCACCAACAACAACCGCCGCGGCAGCAACGACACGCCCAGCAGCAACAAGGCCGACGGCAGCACCACGGCCGGCAGCGCCCGCCCGGCGGTCGACGAAGCCAACCCGCGCGCCGTCAACAACTGGGGCCATGTGATCCGCTGGAACGAGGCCGGTGCCGACGCCGCCGCCACCACCTTCACCTGGGACATTTTTGTGATCGCCGGCAACCCGGCGCTGGAAGGCGCCAAGAAGGGATCGGCCAACATCACCGCCGCCAACACCTTCAACTCGCCCGACGGCATCCAGGTGGACCCCGAAGGCCGCCTGTGGATTCAAACCGACGGCAGCTTCAACAACACCGGCGACTACGTGGGCCAGGGCAACAACCAGATGCTGGTGGCCGACATCAACACCAAGGCCATCACCCGTTTCCTGGTGGGCCCAGATGGTTGTGAGGTGACAGGCGTGTGCTGGACGCCCGATGGCAAGACCATGTTCATCAACATCCAGCACCCGGGTGAAGTGGGCAGCCACCCCAACCGCCCCACCAGCTTCGCGCCCTACAGCGGCATGGACGCCTTCATTGCGAACAACCCCACGGCTTTCTCCAAGTGGCCCGATGGCGCCAGCGCAGGCCGGCCGCGCTCGGCCACCGTGGTGATCCGCAAGAACGACGGTGGGGTGATCGGTACCTGATCACCCGTCCATCCGGCGCCCACAGGGCGCCGGCTTGAGACCAGCCGGCCGACGCTTCAGGTGTTGGCCGGCTTTTGTGTGGGCGGCAGGATGTCCAAGACCCGCTCAGCAGGGCGGCACAGCCGCACACCCATTGCCGAGCGCACGATGGGGCGCTGCATCAGTATGGGGTGTTGTTCCAGGGCGTCGAGCAGCTGGTCATCGCTCCAGGCCGAATTGGCCAGACCCAGTTCGCTGTAGACCGCTTCTTTTTCGCGCAGGATGTCGCGCACGCCCAGCCCCATGTCGTGCAGCAGCGCCATCAGTTCCGCACGGGTGGGCGGTGTTTTCAGGTACTCGATGACCTGTGGCTCGAAGCCGTTGTCGCGGATCAGCGCCAGCGTGTTGCGCGAGGTGCCGCACTTGGGGTTGTGGTAAATCGTGATGTGGCTCATGCGCCTATTGTCGGCGCGCGTTCACGATCGCCACCAGCGACAGCATCACCGGCACCTCGACCAACACGCCCACCACCGTGGCGAGCGCTGCGCCAGAGTTGAGGCCGAACAAGGAGATGGCGACGGCCACCGCCAGCTCGAAGAAGTTGGAGGTGCCAATCAGGCAGGCAGGCCCGGCCACCTCATGGGGCAGCTTGAGCAGCTTGGCGCCCCACCAGGCAATAAAAAAGATGCCGTAACTCTGCAAGATGAGCGGCACTGCAATCAGCGCAATCACGCCGGGTTGCGCCACGATGGTTTTGGCCTGAAAGCCAAACAGCAGCACCACGGTCGCAATCAATCCCACCACCGACCAAGGCTTGAGTGCGGCCACATACGACGTCAGCGCCTGTTGCGAGCGCATGAGCAGCAGGTGCCGGGTCAGCATGCCGGCAGCCAGTGGCAGCACCACATACAACACCGTGCTCAGCACCAGGGTTTCCCACGGCACGGTCACGTCGGTCACGCCCAGCAAGAAGGCGGCAATGGGCGCAAATGCAAACACCATGATGAGGTCGTTGACCGACACCTGCACCAGCGTGTAGTTGGCGTCGCCTTTGACCAGCTGACTCCACACGAACACCATGGCGGTGCACGGTGCCACACCCAGCAAAATCATGCCGGCGATGTATTCGCTGGCCGATTGTGGGTCCACCCAAGGCGCGAAGATGTGCTGGAAGAACAGCACGCCCAGGGCCGCCATGGTGAAGGGCTTGATGAGCCAGTTGACCACCAGCGTGAGCAGCAGGCCCTGTGGGCGCTTGCCCACGTTTTTGACCGCGTGCCAGTCGATCTGAATCATCATGGGGTAAATCATCACCCAGATGAACACGGCCACCACCAGGTTGACCTGCGCGTATTCCAGTGCCGCCACCGCCTCGAACAGGCCGGGCAGCCACAGACCCAGGCCCACACCAGCGGCGATGCCCAACGCCACCCACACGGTCAAAAAACGCTCGAACAATCCCATGAAACAACCCTTCGATGTGCGGACCCGTTTGAAGCCCGCCTGAAATGCACAAGGCCAAGCCTGTCAAGGCCTGGCCCACGTGGTGGTGGCTGACCGCTCAGCCGCGTTGTTTGGCGATGCTGTGCAGCTCGTTTTGCAGCGACAGCTTGTCCAGTTTTTCGATGGGCAGGTTCACCAGCAGCGCCACGCGGGTGCGCAGGGTGATGAACACCGAGGTGAAGGCGCGTTGCTTGTCTTCTTCACTGCCTTCGACTTGGACCGGATCTTCCACCCCCCAGTGCGCCGACATGGGTTGGCCGGGCCACACCGGGCACACCTCCCCAGCGGCCTTGTCGCACACCGTCAGCACAAAGTCCATCACGGGCGCGCCGGGCTGGGCAAATTCTTCCCAGTTTTTGCTGCGCAACCCGTCGGTGCGGAAACGGTTGCGCTCCAGCAGGTCCAGCGCGTAGGGGTTGATGACGCCCGCTGGGTGGCTGCCGGCGCTGTGGCCACGGAAGATGCCGCCGCCCAGTTGGTTGAGCACGGCCTCGGCCATGATGCTGCGGGCCGAATTGCCGGTGCACAAAAAGAGAACGTTGTAGGTGCGTGGAGGCATGACGATGTCCTGGTGGTGGATCAAAAACTCAGCATTGAGCGCAAGCCGGCGCGGCCACGCTCAGGCACGGTTGGCCCTGGCAGCACTCGGCGGTCAAAAACGCCAGGAGCGCGTCCATGGCGCTGAACTCGGCCCGGTAGATGAGGTGTCGGCCCTCGCGCTCGGACCGCACCAAACCCGCGTGGCTGAGTTCCTTGAGGTGGAACGACAGGGCCGTGGGCGCCACCCCCAGGGTGTCGGCCATGTGGCCCGGTGTGAGCCCGTCTTGACCGGCCACCACCAGCAGGCGGAACAGCTTCAAACGGGTCTCTTGTGCCAGGGCGCCCAGGGCCTTCACGGCGTCGTGTTCGTTCATGTTTGGGTCTCCGGCAGGTACAGGGTGAACAGCCAGCACAGCACCAGCATGGCGGCCGATCCGATCAGCGCGTACAACAGCCCGCCCCACTGGTACAGCAGGCCCGAGAGTAAGGTGCCCAGAAAGCGGCCCAGCGCGTTGGCGGCGTAATAGAAACCCACGTCCTCGGCCGCCTTTTCGGAGCCGGCGTAAGCCAGCACCAGGTACGAGTGCACGGACGAGTTGACCGCAAACGCCACCCCAAACAGGCCCAGGCCACCCACCACCACCCATTGCAGGTGGGGCACGTCCAGCGCCACAGCAGCAGCAATGCCCATGGGCACCACGGCCAGCAAGGCCGACCACAGGCGCGCAGCGGGCACCTCGGTGCTCAGGCCGTCGGCGCTGCGCCTAACGATGGTCGGCGCCAGTGCCTGCACCAGGCCATAGCCAATCGTCCACGCCGCCAGAAAGCCGCCCACCATGGTGAAGGTCCAGCCCTGTGCGTACAAAAACACTGGCACACCCACCACAAACCACACGTCGCGGGCGCCAAACAGCACCACGCGCGCGGCGGCCAGGCCGTTGATGCCGGCGTTCTTGGCAAACAGTTCCTTGGCGCTTTGGGAGGCTTTGCTTTTGCCCATCATCGTGGGCAGCGACGTGACCACGCCCAGCAGCACGACGGCCAGCAAGGCCGCCATGGCCCACAGCGCCTGCTGAAAGCCCAGCGCCTGCAGCAGCAGTCCGCCCAGGAAAAAGCCCACGCCCTTCATGGCGTTCTTGCTGCCGGTGAACCACGCCACCCACTTGAAGAGCTGGCTGTTGTCCTGTTCTTTGGCCGCCGCTTGTGTCACCTTGATGGCCGACTTGCTCGCGGTTTTGGTCAGGTCTTTGGCCACGCCACAAATGCCCTGCGCCAGCACCACCCAGGCCACCGACATGGCCGCGGTCCAGGCGGGGTTGAGCAGCGACAACACCGTGAAGCCCAGGATCTGGGTCGTCAGGCCCACGGTCAACATGCGGGTGATGCCATAACGTGTGGCCAGCCAGCCGCCGATCAGATTGGCCAGGATGCCCGCCGCCTCGTACAGCAGAAACAGAAACGCCAGCGTGAACGGCGAGTAGCCCAGGCGGTAGAAGTGCAACAGCACCAGCATGCGCAGCGCGCCATCGGTGAGGGTGAACCCCCAGTAGGCGGCGGTGACGACTGTGTAGTTGCGCGCAGCGTGTTGCATGTTCAGATGCCCCTCACACGCCGACCTGTTGCATGTGGCAGGCCAGGTCCACCATGCGGCAGGCGTAGCCCATCTCGTTGTCGTACCAGGCGTAGACCTTGAGCAGTGTGCCGTCGGTCACCATGGTGGACGGCGCATCCACGATGGACGAACGCGTGTCGCGGGCGTAGTCGGCACTGACCAGTGGGCGCTCTTCAAAGCCCAGGATGCCGGCCAGGTAGGTTTGCGACGCCTGTTTGAACAGCGCATTCACTTCGTCTGCGGTGGTGTCGCGTTGCAGTTCAAACACGCAGTCGGTCAGCGATGCATTGAGCACCGGCGCGCGCACCGCGTGGCCGTTGAGCTTGCCCTTCAACTCCGGGTAGATGAGCGCAATCGCCGTGGCGCTGCCCGTGGTGGTGGGCGCCAGGCTTTCCATGGCGCTGCGGGCGCGGCGCAGGTCTTTGTGCGGCGCATCCACCACCAGATTGGTGTTGGTGGGGTTGTGGATGGTGGTGATTTGGCCGTGTTTGATGCCAATGTGCTCGTGCACCACCTTCACCACCGGCGCCAGGCAGTTGGTGGTGCAGGACGCGGCCGTGACGATGGCGTGCTGTGCCGGGTTGTACAGCGTGTGGTTGACACCGACCACGATGTTGAGCACGCCGCCCACCTTGACGGGTGCGGCCACGATGACCCGTTTGGCGCCCCGGTCCAGGTGGCCTTGCAGGGTGTCGGGTGTGAGGAACTTGCCGGTGCATTCCAGCACCACATCCACGCCCAGGTCGCCCCACTGCACCTCGGCTGCTGTGGCGTGTGCGCTGAAGGACAGCCGTTGGTCGTCTATGCAGATGGTTTCGTCGCCTTCTGACCGGATGTTGGCCCGCCATTTGCCCTGCACCGAGTCAAACGCCAGCAAATGCGCCGTGGTTGCGGCGCCACCTTTGATCTCGTTGAGGTGCACCACCTCCAGCCGGTTGCCCACCCGCGGATCGTCGCTCGGGCGCTCGGCCGCACCCAAGGCAGCGCGCAGCGCCAGGCGCCCGATGCGGCCCATGCCGTTGATGCCCACTTTCATGTGTGCGCTCCTGTTTCAACAATTAAAGAATCATTGAAATATAGCGGGGCAACGTGACGGTTCCGTGACACGGCCCGCAAGGTGTGCGAGTGCCGTGTGTGGGCCTGCGGCTGGTGATAATGCTTGCATGAGTTCTCTTTCCAAGCTGTCTGTCCGGCTGTCGCTGTGTGCGCTGGCCGCCGCCTTGGGCGCCTGTGGTGGTGGCAGCGATTCGGCCAGCACCGACCCGGCCACCCCCACCCCCACCGAGCCTGTTCCAACCGAGCCCAGCGGGGCCGACCCTTTGCTGGCGCAGCAGTGGCACCTGTTCAACACGGGCCAAAGTGGCGGCACCCCCGGCAGCGATCTGAGCCTGGGCAGCCTGGGCGAGCGTGGCAACGGCATCAAAGTGGCGGTGGTGGACGGTGCGGTGCAGATCGGCCACCCCGACCTGGTGCCCAACCTCTTGGCGGGCCTGAGCCACAACTACGCCACCGGCAGTGCCGACCCCAGCCCATCGCCAGCCGCCAGCGGCCAGGCCTTTGACGACAACGTGGGCGGCCCGGACGACGCCCATGGCACGGCGGTGGCGGGCATCTTGCTGGCGCGTGACAACAATGCTTACGGTGGGCGTGGCGTGGCACCGCGTGCGCAGCTGATGGCCTTCAACCCCCTGATCCAGTCCACCGATGTGAACATGGCCGATGCCATGGCGCGTGCCTGGCAGGGTGGGGCGGCTGTGGTCAACAACAGCTGGGGCCCGCCCGATCCCGCCAGCGGCGGCACCGGCTCGTTCTACCGCGCCTCGCCCCTGTGGCAGCAAGCCGTGTTGCAAGGGGTGGCACAAGGCCGGGGTGGCCTGGGCACCGTGTACCTGATCGCTTCCGGCAACGGGGGGGCCAGTGGCGACGACGCCAACCGCGACGGCTATGCCAACTTCCGCGCGGTGCTGGCGGTGGGCGCGGTGGACGACCACAACCGTCCCACCAGCTACACCGAACGGGGTGCCAACGTGCTGGTGGCCGCGCCTTCGGGCAACGTGGTGGGGCGTTTCCAAAGCACGGCGGGCGTGCTCACCACCGACATTGCTGGGCCACGCGGCTACGCCGACGCCTCCTCCATCACGGGTGCCGATCACACCGCCTTTTTTGACGGCACCTCGGCCAGCACGCCCATGGTGGCCGGTGTGGTGGCCCTGATGCTGCAAGCCAACCCGAACCTGAGCTGGCGCGACGTGCGCTGGATCCTGGCGGCCACCGCACAAAGCGCCAGCCTGGGCGCGGGACAGCCAGCGGCCGTGCCTTCTGCCATGAACGGCCATGGTTTTCAGTCGCAGGTGGGGTTTGGTCGCGTCAACGCCACGGCGGCGGTGGACATGGCGCGTGGATTCAACACGCTGGGCGCTGAGCGCACCTGCGTTTCCGGCAGCCTGCCCGGTGGCGCGGTGCTGGCGGACGACAGCCTTTCCCCGCAGACCTTGACCTGGAATGCCGGTAGCTGCTCGCTCAATGTGGTGGAACAAGTCACATTGCGCCTGGTCAGCGACCACACCTACACGGGCGATTTGCGGGTTTCGTTGCGCAGTCCGGCAGGGCGGGTCAGCGAACTCAGCGTGCCACACAACTGCCGGGAGTCGATTTGCGCTTCGTTGCTCAGCGGGTTCAGCTTTGGCAGCGTGCGCCACATGGGCGAAGCCGCGCGTGGCAACTGGACGCTGCAGGTGAGCGATGAACAAGCGCTGGACACAGGCCGTGTCCTTTCATGGGAGGTGGTGTTGTATGGTCACTGAACACACGTGGGCCCGTCGGCTCGGGGGTTGGGTGTTGTCTGCGTCGCTGGTGATGGCTGCGGGTTGCGCACACGCACAAAAGGCAACGCCCGTGCAGTGGTTTGACGGCCAAAACTGGCAGACCAGCACCGATACCCAAGGCGCGGCCCAGGCCGCAGGTGGGGTGGTGGTGGTGGCGCCTGTGGCCCAGGCAGCGGCCCTGCAGGCGGCCTTGGTGGGCAAGGGACTCAGCCCCCGGCCGTTGGCGGTGGCCGGCGCCTATGAGCTGGCCACGCCGCCCGGCGGTGAGGCGCTGTTGCTCACCCACCGCCTGGCCGATCTGCCCGAGCTGATCCAGGCGCCGGTGCAGGTGGCGCCCAACTGGCGCGCCAGCCTTCGCCCTCGCTGACAAAAGGCCCTTGTTGCCTTCAACCCGTCAACGAATCGGCCAGTGGCGGTCGTGAAAACCCGCCACGCTCGGGCTGTGGGCAATCGAGATCAAGGCGCCGTTTTCTGACGCCGCCATGGCGCGCAGGCGCTCGTACACCGTTTTTTCGGCAGCCTGGTCGAGCGCGCTGGTGGCTTCGTCCGCAAACAGCCAGCGTGGGCGTTTGAGCAAGGCCCGCGCGATGGCCAGCCGCTGCTGTTCGCCGCCCGACAGCTTCAGACCCCAGGTGTTGTGTTCGTCCAGGCGCGCGACCAGCTGGGGCAGCAAGGCATCGGTCAGCGCTTGTTTCAGCGCGTCGTCGCTGTAGTCGCTGGCCTGGCCAGGGTAGGCCAGGGCCTCGCGCAGGCTGCCGTGGGGGAAATAGGGGCGCTGCGGCAGGAACATGGCGCGCTGCTCAAAATCGGCAGGCCGCTGCACCGCGCCGCGTGCCCAGGGCCAGATGCCTGCGATCACCCGGAACAAGGTCGATTTGCCGCTGCCCGAGGGGCCTGTGACCAGCACACTTTCACCCGGTCCGGCCGACCAGCGCAATCCGTTCAACAGCTCTGCGCCGTGAGGGAGCAAGATGTCCAGGCCATCGGTGGCAAAACCCTCGCCCTGGGTGGCGCCAACCATTGTCTCGGCCGCGTCGTCGGTCAGTTGCGTCAGGCTCTGCTCGAAACTGGTCAAACGGTCGGTGGTGGCGCGCCAGCTGGCCAGGCTGTCGTAGTTGTCCACAAACCAGGACAAGGAATCCTGCACCCGGCCAAAGGCGCCGACGATCTGCGTCAGTTCACCCAGCTGGAGGGCGCCGCTGAAAAAACGCGGCGCCGCCACGATGAAGGGAAACACCACCGCCGCTTGCCCAAAACCGACGGTGAACCAGGTCAGGCGCTTCTGGGCGCGGATGAGCGACAGGTAGTTGCTCAGCACGTCGCCAAAACGCTGTCCGAGGTGGCGGCGTTCCACGGGGCCGCCTTGGTCGAGTGCGATGGACTCGCTGTACTCGCGCACCCGCACCATGTGGTGACGGAAGTCGGCCTCGCGGCGCTGCTGCTCGAAGTTCAGGCCAATCAGCGGGCGGCCGATGTAGTGGCTCAGCACGCTGCCGATGAGGCAATACACCACCGCCATCCAGACCATGAAACCCGGGATTTCAAAGGACGCGCCGTTGAAGTCAAATGCGAAGGCGCCCGACAGGCCCCACAGGATGCCCACAAAACTCACCAGTGTGACCACCGCGTTGAGCAGGCCCATGCTGAGCGACACGGTGTAGCTGGTGAACAGGTTGAGGTCTTCCTGTATGCGCTGGTCGGGGTTGTCGGGTGGGCTGTCGGCGCCCTGGGCGTAGCGCATCAGTTCCAGCTGGTAGAAGGCGCGGTGCCACAGCCAGCGGTCGAGGTAGTGGCCGGTCAGCCACGTGCGCCAACGCACCTCCAGCAGTTGCGTGAGGTAGAACTTGTAGACCGCGATGACGATGAGGCCGAAGGCCAGGTAGGTGAAGCGGCCCAGTTCGCGCCAGAACACCGCCTGATCCTTGTTTTGCAACGCGTCGTAGAACAGCCGGTTCCAGTCGTTGATCAGCACCAGCATATAAACCGAGGCGAGGTTGAGCGCCACGATGGCCGCGAGCAGGCCGCGCGCTTTCCATTTCTGATCGGACTGGAAATAGGGCAGGGTCAGGCGCAGGGCCTGGCCCGCAAATTGGCGGAAGGCCTGGCGTTTGGACAGGGTGGTCATGGGTTGGAAATGCCGCTGGCCACATGGCCGGCGGGCACGTGGCGCGCGGCCGACTCGATGTGACCGGTCTGGTCGTCAAAGAAGAAATCGGGCTCGAACTCGCGCAGGAATTCGCCCTTGTCCAGCCCACCCAGGAACATGGCCTCGTCCACCTCGATGTTCCAGTCCATCAGGGTGCGGATGGCGCGCTCGTGTGCGGGGGCGCTGCGGGCGGTCACCAGCGCGGTGCGGATGCGCATGTGGGGCGTGCCCTCCTGCTGCAGGCGGTGCAAGGCTTCCAGCAGGGGCTTGAAGGGGCCACCGGGCAGGGGCTGGGAGGCCTTGCTGGCCTCGTGCCGCTGAAAAGCGCCCAAGCCCTGTGCCTGGTAGACACGCTCGGCTTCATCGGAGAACAGCACCGCATCGCCGTCGAACGCGATGCGCACTTCATGCGGGTGGGTGTCGCCCGCGTGCACCGAGCGCGGGTACACCTGCGCGGCGGGCACACCGGCGTCCAGCGCGGCACGCACATCGCTCAGGTGTGCCGAGAGAAACAGGTTGGCCTTGAGCGGGCGCAGGTAGCGCCAAGGCGGCTGGCCGCGCGTGAAGCTGCCCCGCTCAATGGGCAGGCCATAGTGTTGGGCCGAGCGGAACACACGCATGCCCGACACCGGGTCGTTGCGAGAGAGGATGACCACCTCCACCCGCTGGGCGCCCACGTCGTTGAAGCTCAGCAGCTTGCGCACCATGGAGAAGGCCACACCCGGTCGCGCGGGTTGCTCCACGCGTTCGAGCTGCAGCTTCATGTAAGCGCGGTCGTCGGTCTGTTCGAAGACCTCGTTCTCTTCTTCGAAGTCGAACAGGGCACGCGAGGAAATCGCCACCACCAGCTTGCCGTCGAGGGTTGCGCCCATGGGGTCTCCTATTTCACCAACTGATTCAACTCGATGATGGGCATGAGCACCGCCAGCACGATGAGCATGACGACCATGCCCATGCCAACGATCAGCAGGGGCTCCAGCAGGGTGGCGAACTGCATGGCGCGGCGCTGCACCTCTTCGCCCAGCTGTTTGGCCGCGCGCTCCAGCATCACGGGCAGCTGGCCGGTTTGTTCGCCCAGGCGCGCAAACATGGCCACCAGGCCGGGGAAGCGTTTTTTTCCGCCGATGGCCGAAGCGAGTGGCGCACCTTCGCGCACCAGCACCAGTGCATCGAGCGCGTCGGCCCGCATGGCCCGGTTGCCCAGGGTTTCGGCGGCCGTCTGCAAGGCTTTCAGAATCGGCACGCCGGCACCGGCCAGCATCGCCAGCGTGGCGGCAAACCGCGCGGCGTTGTAGCTGCGCGCCAGCCGTCCGATCAGCGGCAGGCGCAGCCAGGCCGCGTCCAGCCGTTCGCGCAGGGCGGGTTGGCGGCGTGCCCACCACACGCCACCCACGGCCGACGCAGCGATCAAGGCCAGCAGCCAGCCGTATTCGCGCACCACCGCACTGATGCCCAACATGACGCGCGTGAGCAGGGGCAGGGCGCGCTGGCTACCGGAAAACACCGCCGCCACCTGCGGCACCACGTAGGCCAGCAGAAACAGCACGATGAGCACCGCCACCGCGCTGACGATGGCGGGGTACAGCGCCGCGCCAATGAGTTTGTTGCGCAAGGCCTCGCGCGATTCCAGATCGTCGGCGAGGCGTTCGAGCACCGTGCCCAGTTGGCCACTTTGTTCGCCGGCCGCCACCACCGCCGTGTAGGTGGCCGAGAACTCGCGCGTGTGCTGGCCCAGCGCCCGCGCGAAGGCCGAGCCGGCGTTGACCTCGGCGCGCAGTGTGGCCACCAGCCGCTGCTGGCGTTCGGTGTCGGCTTCGTCCGCCAGGGCCGCCAGTGCGCGCTCCAGCGGTAAATCGGCTGCCACCAGGCCGGCCAGCTGCCGCGTCCACACCGCCAGACCGGTGCTGCTGAACACGCGCTGTGTCCACCAGCCGGTGGCGGGTGCATCCACCGCATTGGCGTCGGCCATGGTCGGCTCCACCTTGAGCGGCACCAGGCCCCGCGTACGCAGGGCGCTGCGTGCTGCGCGCACGGTGTCGGCGTCGAGCAGGCCTTTCTGTGCCTTGCCGTCGGCGTCGATGGCTTCGAAGGTGTAGGCGGGCATGGACGCTTTGGGTTCAATCGCGCGTCACGCGCACCAGCTCTTCGCGGGTGGTCATGCCGCTTTGCACCAAGCGTTCGCCGTCGTCGCGCATCAGCACCATGCCGGTGGCCAGGGCGGCGTCGCGCAGTTCGGCTTCGGCCGCCTGCCGGTGGATGAGGGCGCGCAGGTGCTCGTCGGCCACCAGCAGTTCGAACACGCCGGTGCGGCCCGCGTAGCCGGTGTGGCCGCAGGCCTCGCAGCCTTTCCCCGCACAGACGGTGCAGGTCTTTCGCACCAGACGCTGGGCCAGCACACCCAGCAGCGAAGACGACAGCAGGAAGGGCTCCACGCCCATGTCGGTCAGGCGGGTGACGGCGCTGGCGGCGTCGTTGGTGTGCAGGGTGGCCAGCACCAGGTGGCCGGTGAGCGAGGCCTGGATGGCGATCTGCGCGGTTTCAAAGTCGCGGATCTCGCCGATCATGATCACGTCCGGGTCTTGCCGCAGGATGGCGCGCAAGGCTTTGGCGAAGGTGAGGTCGATCTTGGCGTTGACCTGGGTCTGGCCCACGCCGGCCAGCTCGTATTCGATGGGGTCTTCCACCGTCATGATGTTGCTGCGGGACGCATCCAGCCGCTGCACCCCGGCGTACAACGTGGTGGTTTTGCCCGAGCCGGTGGGGCCGGTGACCAGGATGATGCCGTGGGGTTGGGCGATCAGGTGCTCAAAACGCTTCAACACGTCGCCTTGCATGCCCACCGATTCGAGGCTGAGTTTGCTTTCCGATTTGTCCAGCAAACGCAGCACCGCGCGCTCGCCGTGGGCGCTGGGCAGGGTGGACACACGCACGTCGATGGCGCGGGTGCCCAGGCGCAGGCTGATGCGGCCGTCTTGTGGCAGGCGTTTTTCGGCGATGTCCAGCTCGGCCATGATTTTGAGGCGCGAGATCAGCGCAGCATGCAGCGCCCGGTTGGGCTGCACCACCTCGCGCAGCGTGCCATCCACCCGGAAGCGCACGCTGGAGTGGCGCTCGTAGGGCTCGATGTGGATATCGCTGGCGCCATCGCGCGCAGCCTGCGTGAGCAAGGCGTTGAGCATGCGGATGATGGGCGCGTCGTCGGCGGTCTCCAGCAGGTCTTCGATGGCCGGCAGCTCTTGCATCATGCGGGCCAAGTCGGCGTCGTCTTGCACCTCGCTGATGACGGCGGCGGCGCTCGATTCGCCCTGGGCGTAGGCGGCGCTGATGCGCTGGGCCAGGGTGGTGGCGTCCAGGGGCTGCAAAGCCAGCGGGCCGTGACGGCGTTGCACCTCGGACAAGGCGCTGAGCGCGTTCGTGTGGGCGGGCAGGGGCATGCGGTGCAACAGCACCGGGTGCTGGCCGTCGTCCTCCAGCAGCAACTGGTGTTCGCGCGCAAACGCGTAGGGGAGGGGGTGTTTCACAACGCCCTCGTCACTGTTCGCCGCTGACCGGCGTGGCGGTTTGTGCCGGGGCGCGCTTGATCGGGTTGTCGATCAGGGCGCGGTTGGGCGCCGGCATCTGCGTGGGCAACACCGGGGCCTCGTTCACGCTGAGGATGCTGCTGGGTTTGGGCTGTACCACCTGCTGCGAGGCGCGCAGCATGTCGTAGCGGTCTTGGGTCAGCGAATCGGCCTGGCGGCCGTCGCGCATCACCACGGGCCGCAGGAAGACCATCAGGTTGCTCTTTTTGCGGGTGCGCCTGTCGTTTTTGAACAGGTTGCCGAAGATGGGCACATCGCCCAGGCCAGGCACCTTGTCCACCTTGCCGTCGTAGCTGTCTTGCAGCAGACCGCCCAAGGCAATGATGGCGCCGTCGTCCACCACCACGGTGGATTCGATGGAGCGTTTGTTGGTGGTGGGGCCGGCGGCGGAGCTGATGCTGGTTTCCACCACACTGCTGACTTCCTGGAACAGCGTCATCTTGACCGTGCCGTCCTCGCCGATTTGCGGGCGCACGCGCAGGGTCAGGCCCACGTCCTTGCGCTCGATGGTCTGGAAGGGGTTGACCGCGCCGTTGCCGCCCGAGTTGTTGTTGGTGTACTGGCCCGTGACGAAGGGCACGTTCTGGCCGATCACGATCTTGGCCTCTTCGTTGTCCAGCGTCAGCAGGTTGGGGGTGGACAACACGTTCGCATCGCCCTCGGTTTCCAGAAAACGCGCCAGGGCGCCCAGGTAATAGGTGCCGTTGATGCGTGGCACCAGGGCGATGTTCATGCCGGTCTGTGGCAGGTTGGTGATGGTGCCGCTGCCGCCCTGGGCCGCCAGGCTCAGGATGTTGCCTGCCGCGCCAAAGTTGGTGCCAATGGCGCCGATGACACCATTGCCGGCGCGCCCCACCAGGCTTTGCCACTGGATGCCAAACTCGGCCGCCTTCTCGGCACTCACCTCCACGATCAGGCTTTCCACATAGACCTGAGCGCGGCGCGTGTCCAGCTTGTCGATCACCGCGCGCAGCTGGCGGTACTGCGGTTCGGGCGCGGTGATGATGAGCGAATTGGTGGTGGGGTCGGCCTGGATCTGGCCACCGGTGCTGGGGCCCGCGTTGGCACTGACGGGTGCGGTGGCGGCGGTGCTGCCAGCACCCAGGATGCCTGGGGAGCGTGGGGCGCCGTTGCTGGTCACGCTGCCCGCAGCGGTGCTGCTGGCGGCTGTGGTGCTGCCATCGGCCGCCAGCGCCGCCCGCAGGGTGGCCGCCAGTTGCACGGCGTCGGCGTTTTTCAGGTAGACCACATGGATGTTGCCGCTGGCGTTGCCCGAACTGGGCTGGTCCAGTTTGTCGACCAGCGACCGCACCAGGGCCACACGCGCCGGGTTGGCCGCACGCAGCACCAGGGCGTTGCTGCGCGGTTCGGCCAACAAGGTGGTGCGAAAGCTGCTGTCGGTCTGGCCCTGGCCAGCCGCCGCCGCAGTGGGTGTGCCGCTGGGGCCACTTTCGATCAGCTTGAGGACCATGGGGGCCAGGTCGGCGGCCAGCGCATGGCGCAGCGGGATCACCTCGACGTCGCTGGCGTTGGACACATCCAGTGCGGCCACGATGCGGCCGATGCGCTGCAGGTTGTCGGCGTAGTCGGTGATCACCAGCGCATTGGTGCCGGGGTTGACGTTGATGGTGTTGTTGGGGCTGATCAGCGGACGCAGCACCGCCACCAGGTTGTTGGCCGACTCGTGGTTGAGGCGAAAGATCTGCGTCACGATCTGGTTGCCGGCCGGCGCGCGCGCGCCCTCGTTGGCCACCGAGACAGCGGAACTCTGCAACTTGGCCTCGGCCTCGGGCACCACCTTGTACAGGCCCTGCGCCTCCACCATCGCAAAACCCTGCAGCCGCAGTGCGGCCGTGAACTGGTTGAAGGCCTGGGTGGGGCTGACGGCGGTTTCGGAGGACAACGTCATGTTGCCCTTGACGCGCGGGTCCACCACCACGTTGCGCCCGGTCAGGGTGGCCATGGTGCGGGCCACGGCTTCGATGTCAGCGTTGACAAAATTGAGCGTGATCGGCCCACCCGGGCGCGCAGCCACAGCGGGTGCAGGCACCACGGGCAGCGGCGTTTGTGCCACCGCCAGCAGGGGCAGCGCGGCCAGCAGGGCCACCCGCAGGGGACGGGGCGAGAAGGGGTGCGGCATTCCAGACATGGCTTTTATCCTAGGGCAATCAGCGAGCGGCGACCGCTGCGTCTGCCCACAATGTTCAACAGATTGGAGAGGGCGGCTTCGTGGGCTTCGCTGGCCTGGGCCTCGCCGTTGAAGCGCAGGCGTCCGCCCACCCACTGGCCGGTGCCGCTCAGCTGCAAGGCACCGGCCAGCGTGGCCAGGTCAAGTTGCGGGTCTTGGCCAGCAGGGGCGGTCAGCGTCAGCCGGTAGCTGCCCAGCGGGGCCAGGGTGGACAGGCGCGAGCTGATGTCCAGCGCGTCCACCTGCAAGCGGCCGTCGAGCTGCAGGCGGCCTTGCACCCACCGCGCCTTAAGCCCTGGGCTGTCCAGCCGCAAGTGTCCCTGCAGCTGCAGCGTGTTCCAGGGCGTACCCAGCCCTGCCAATAGCGCCGTGGGCCAGCGGCTTTGTTGTGGCGACAGGGCCAGCTCGAAACCGCCTGCCAGCGGACGCAGCGTCGCCTGCAGACCGCCAGGTGCACAACAAGGCAGCTGCAGGTTCAGGCGCAACGCCGGACCGGCTGCCCAGGTGGGGCTCAACCGCCAGCGCACACCGTCTGGCAGGGCCGCCATGTCGCGGCTGCCAGGGCCACCGGTCAGCAACAAGTTGGCTTGGCCCTGCCACAGGGTGCCCTGGGGTTGGGTCAGTTCGATCCGCCCACCGCTGGCGGCGCCCAGCGCCCAGCCCAGCCAACGCGTCGGTGCAAACAACAGGAGCGACAGCAGCCCACCGAGCAGCGTGGCCACCACGGCCACGCGCCACGGGGCCGCAGGTGCCGCCGGGGCGCGGCTTGCCCTCATGGCGCCCCGCCCAGGGCGGGGCCGGCCAACACCACGGTACCGCTCAAACGCAGCGCTGCGCCTTCGCCGCTGCGCTGCAGCCGGGTTTCAGTGGGCATCAGCCGCGCATTGAGGCGGGCCTGGGACAGCCATCGCGCCAAGGTGTCGGGCGTGGCGGCGGTGAGCTGCACCGTGACACGGTCGCCGCTCACGTTCAAACGAGCGGTGGCGCCAAGCGTCTGTTGTGTGGCCAATTCGATGGCGCGGACCGCGTCGGTGCGCGACACGGTTTGGGCGCCACGTTGCGCCGACAAGCTTTGGGCTTCTTGCGCCAGGGCCGTGACTTCGGCCAGTTGGGCATCGGCTGCCTGATGGCGTGCGGGCGCGGCTTGCAGGTGGCGCCACGCCGGTGCCAGCGCGAGCGCCCACAGCAGGTAGGCCACAACGGTGCCGATGGCCAGTCCCACGGCCACACGTTCCCGTGGTTGCAGGCCTTGAAAAATTCGGCTGATCGCGGCCATGTGTGTGGAGGAGACGGTGCGCATCAGGGGCGGGCTTTCAGGGTCAGCACCGGCGGCTCGCCAGCAAGTTGCACGTTCCAGCCAGCGGCTTCGAAGCGGTCTTTCCAGTTGCTGTCGGCCTGGGGCGCCACACGGAAACCCGACAACGTGACCTGGCCAAGGCCGTATTCCAGCGTGTCCCACTGAGCGGATGCCGGTGCCAGGTCTTGCAGCAGGGCCTCCAGATCGCGCGGCGAGGCTTCGCCACTGGATTGCCGCAGATCGGCCACGGCCCGGCGCATCTGCACCGGTGCGTCCAGCACCAGCGTGATCTGCGGAAACCGTTCTGTGAGGGTTTGTCGGATCTGCGCCTGTTTGGCGGCCAGCGCCTGCTGGCTGCGCCAAGCCGTGATGTTGAGCGCGGCAATCTGCAGCAGCACCAAGGCCGCCAGGCCCCAGCGCACCGGTCGCCACGCCGGTGCGTGGAGCAGGGTGCGCGCGGTGTCGCGCAACCAGTGGCCGCGCCTGGCCTGCGCCGATTGGCTGAATTCGAACTGCGCCAGATCCCACGGGCCCTGCGCTGCGCGAACCAATTGTTCGGCCGTGCCCACGATGTCGGGGGGGCGTTGCAGCACCTGTTCGGCCAGGGCAGCGCTGGCGGGTTCGCTGATGCAGGTGGGCGCTGGGTCGTTGGGGCTGTCGGCCACGCGGTCGAGCAGGGTGGCCCAAGGCGTGGGGGCTGAGTCGGGTGGGCAGGGGGCGCAGACCACGCCCAAGGGGCCGGCGGCGGCCAGCCAGACCTGGCCACCGCGCTCGAAGGCGCGTTGTGTGGGTTCTGGCTGTGGCCACAGCAGCGGCGCCACACGCGCCACGGCGTGGCCGGCCGTTTTCAGGGCGGCCAGGGCAGCGCGCAGCCAATCGGCCCGCAGCGCCGCCACCCACAGCGTCTGGCCGGGTTTGGCGCCGGGTGCCAGCGCAAAGTGCAGTTGGCCAGCGTCGTCGAGCAGGCGGTCTTCAAGCAGGCCGTCAAGCACGGCGCGCAGGCGCGAGGGGGCGACCTTGGGCACGGCCACCTGGTGCCACGACAGCAGTTGTGGTGGCAGCAGCAACACCATTTCACCGTCGGCGGGCAGACGGCTGGCAGGCGCGCTGCCGTGGGCATCAACGCGCTGGCCATCGGTCGTCCGCGCCCACAACCACTCGGTGGCAGGGCCGGGGGCATCGGTGGTGGCGCTGGGGGTCAGAAGGAGCACAGGCGGTTCTCGGCTTTCGGTTCGAGGCTCATTGTAGGGACGCGCTGTGACCGGTCGGGGGCGGCACCGTGGCCGCACGGCGCTCGCGCCACAGCGGCGTGAGTTCGATGCTGGTCGGGCCACCGGGCCGGCGTTCGATCAGTGAGACCTCTTCGATCAGGGTGTCGTCCAGCCGCAGGCGCCCGTGGACCTCAAAAAACCGGCTTTGTGTGTCGAAATGTTCGCTTTGCAGCACGGCAGCGCTGACGGCGGGGAACCGCTGGCGCAGGTTCTCGCGGCTGGTGAAATGGGCGCTTTTGCGTTGTTCCACCAGGTTGCGGGCCAGGGCCATGTCGGCATCGGGCAGGGCCGCGTGCAAGGCCTCGGCGGTGGCGGTGTTGAGATTGAGTGGGGTGCGCTGGGGCAGCCAGGTGGCGTGTGGTGCCAGGGCCATTGCGCTGCGCAGCGACAGGCCCAGCCAGCCCACCTGTGACCACCGCTGCGGCAGCAAGGGCACACCGGGCGCGGGTGTGCCGGTGGTTTGGGCGGCGCTGGCGGCCAGCAGGTTTTGTTCCACGCGTGCCAGTTCGGCCTCGGGCAGCCCGAGTTGCTGGAACAGGCGGGCAAAGGCCAGGCTGTCCACCTCGGACACCACCTGCTTGCCATCGGTCTCCTTCACCAGGTTGCGCAGGTTCAGGCGGCCTTGCAGATCAAATATCTCGCCCGACAGAAAGGCCTCCAGGGTGCTGTCGGCACTCTGGTCACGATCCGCTGCCAGAAAGCTGGACAGGCGTGCCTCGGCCAGTGGCAGGGCCCACGGCTCGCCCAGGTGGTCAGCGGGGCGTTGGTTGTTGTTGATCCCGTCTTCGCGCAGGATGAGCCGGGCCCAGTCCAGGGCCCCGGCCAAGATCCAGCTGGCCTGCACACGTTGGCGTTCGGCGCTTTCCACCGCCAGCGCCCGCCATTGTTGCCACAGCGCCGCCGCACTCAACGTGGCCACCAGGGCCACCGTCAGCATGGCCAGCAGCAGCGCGGCGCCGCGCTGGCGTTGCGGTGCGCGCACACCGGGGGTCATGAGCGTCGCCTCGTCACCGTGGCACGGGCCCAGTCGCGCTGCAGCCGCCCCGGCATGGCGGCGTTGGGGGGCAACTGCAGCACCAGGCGCACACCGTCGGGCAGCGGCGAGGCATCGCCCGCGCCCGCCGCTCCCGTTGTGGGTGCGCCGCTGGCCGACAGCGGGTTGGCCCAAGCGTTGTTGCGGTAGTAGAACAGCTCCCACGACACCACGGGCATCAGCCGCACTTCGCCCGGCACGGCGTCGCTGCGCGTGGCCTGGGCCCACTGGGTGGCGTTTTGCCAGGCGCCCAGCAGCTCGGCCTGGGTGCGCAGGGGCGCCGACTGCCAGCGCGTCCACAGGCCGGTGGTGTTCTGGCGCGTCCAGGCCACCACACGCAGGCCCGGGCTTTGCAGTGGCGTGTCCATCACGTCGCGACGGACCAGGCGCAACACCAGGCCATCGAAATCGATGGCGGCGAAGCCGGGTTGTGGCACCACCGCGTCCAGATCGGCGACCCACTGGCCCAGCGCGCCCTGCAGTTCGGTCAGGCTGTCGGTGCGTTCGCGGGTGATGGTCTGGGTGCGGTACATGCCGTCGATGGCCCGCCAGCTCATGAGGCTGAGCACCGCCATCACGGCAATGGCCACCAGCAGCTCCACCAGGGTGAAGCCATGTGGGCATCTGACGTGAGGGCTGCGCTTCATGTTCAGTAGCGCCCCAGCACGGTGGTCAGGTTCAGCAGCACCGGGCGCGCTGCGTCGCCTGGGTCGTCCACCCGTGCTTCGACGCGGCGGAAGTTGGGGTTGGGCGTGGCCTGAATCCCTAAGCGCACGCGCAGCGCACGCCCACCCTGTTCACAAGAGCGCTCAGACTCGCCAATGCCCGGCCATTCGGACGACAGTCGCAGCCTGGCCAATTCGTTTTCGGCACACAACTGCGCCAGCCACTGGTCGGACTGGCGTTGCGCCTGGCGCGTGAGCGCGCCGGCGGCTTGTATGCCTGCGCTCAAGGTCAGCGCGACCACGGTCAACGCGACCATGATCTCGACAAGGGTGAAGCCCCGGGCGTTTCGGGTGTGCATTCGGTTCAGGGGGCGGCCAGACCACCGGTGGGCGCGAAGGCGCGCAGCCCGTTGCTGGCCAGTTCCAGCCGTTGATCTGCCAGTGTGAGCGACAGACGCTGTGGCGGGCCCAGGGGTTCCGGCCCCAGCACCAGCTCGCGCAAGTTGCCTGCTGGCTCAATGACCTGCACCGCCGTGCCAGGCACCAGCCAGGCACGCGGCTCGGTGAGCGATTCGCTGGCATCGCGCCGTGGGCTGGCGCCGATGAACTCAAAGCCCTGCGCAGTGGCGCGCCAGACGATGGGCGTGCCGCTGGTGCGGGCCTGCGCGCGCGCGGCATCGAGCAAGCTGGCCAAGCGCAATCCTTCACGTTCCAGTTGCTGCAGGCGGCTGTCGCGCAGACTGAAGGTCAGGCCTGCCGCCATCATGGCGGCCAGGGCCACCACCACCATCAGTTCCAGCAGCGTGAAGCCCCGCGCAGCGGTGGCGTGTGGGGGCCAGGTTTCGCCGCCGGGCCGCCCCAAGGCGAAACAGCCCCCTCGGGGGGCAACGACCCGCGCAGCGGCGGAGTGTGGGGGCCAGGTTTCGCCGCCGGGCCGCCCCAAGGCGAAACAGCCCCCTCGGGGGGCAACGACCCGCGCAGCGGCGGCGTGTGGGGGCCTCATGCCCTCACTGCCAACTGCCGATATCCGCATCCTTGCCTTCACCGCCGGGCTGGCCATCGGCGCCCAGGGATAGCACATCTACCTCACCGTGCAGGCCCGGGTTGAGGTACTGGTAAGGGCGGCCCCAGGGGTCGGTGGGCAGTTTGTCGAGGTAGCGTCGCCAGTTGGGCGGCACCGGGGCGGTGCTGGGGCGCGCGGTGAGGGCGTTCAATCCCTGCTCGGTGCTGGGGAACCGCTGGTTGTCGAGCTTGTAAAGCTTGAGTGCCTGCGTCAGGTTGTTGACGTCGGTGCGCGCTGCCGTGCTGCGGGCATCGTCCGTGCGGTCGAGCACGTTGGGGACGATGAGGGCCGCCAGCACACCAATGATCACCAGCACCACCATGAGCTCGATCAGGGTGAATCCGCGCAGCGCGCGCAAGGTGTCGGGCAGGTGGCGGCGAGGCATGGCAGTCAAACGGGTCTCCCGGTGCAAAGTGGCGGTGGTGTCCCGCGTTGGCAGCGGGCTGTGGTCAATGATAATCGTCGTCCATGACCTTCGCGCGACACCGCCCTCTTGCTCCCGCCCCGGCTTCAGGCGCCACTTCGGCGCGCGTGCGTGCCTGGCCACCGGTGTTGGGCACAGCGCTGGTGTGGGGGGCGCTGGCCATGTCGGCAGGGTACTGGGGCTTGCGCTGGTGGGGCGAAGCGCCCAGCCGGCCACTGCCACCACCGCCAACCGCCGCGCTGAACATCGACACCGGCCGGGTGGCCGCGGCATTGGGTGCGCGTGCCGCGAGCGACGTGCCAGCTGCCCGTGCGCCCGTGGCGGGGCTGAGCGCTCGCCTGCGGCTGCTGGGTGTGGTGGCCGGCCGAGACGGTCTGGGTGCGGCGCTGATTTCGGTGGATGGGCAGCCCGCCAAACCCGTCCGACGGGGTGGTGTGGTGGTGGAGGGTGTGCGTCTGCTGTCTCTGGGCGCACGCCATGCCGAGGTGGGGGACGATGCTGGGCGAACGCGTTTGGCGCTGCCAGCCATCGAGGCGACGCCCACCGTCGCCGCCAAGGTCATCGGGGCAGGTGTGATCAGGCCTTGAGGAAGAGCCGGTAAACCGGATTCAGCGTTTCCTCCACATAGGGGTAGCCCAGGGTGTCGAGGAATTTGGCGAAGGCCTTGTCGTCTTTGGCAGGCACCTGCAGGCCCACCAGGATGCGCCCGTAGTCGGCGCCCTGGTTGCGGTAGTGGAACAGGCTGATGTTCCAACCTGGGCGCATCAGGCTGAGGAATTTGAGCAGCGCACCCGGCCGCTCCGGGAACACGAAGCGCAGCAGGCGTTCCTCCTGGGCCAGGGGTGAATGCCCGCCTACCATGTGGCGCACGTGTTCCTTGGCCAGTTCGTCGTGGGTCAGGTCCAGCGTGGCAAAGCCGTGTTTGCCGAAGTTGGCCGTGATCTTGGCGCTTTCGCCTTTGGTGTGGGTGGTCAGGCCCACAAACACGTGGGCCTGCTGGCTGTCGCTGATGCGGTAGTTGAATTCGGTGACGTTGCGTGGCCCGCCGGGCAGGGTGCCGATCAGCTCACAAAAGCGGCGGAAGCTGCCGCGCTCCTCGGGGATGGTGACGGCAAACAGGGCTTCGCGCTCTTCGCCCACCTCGGCGCGCTCGGCGACGAAGCGCAGGCGGTCGAAGTTCATGTTGGCACCACACAAAATGGCGGCGTAGGTCTCGCCCTTGGTCTTATTTGTGGCCACATACTGTTTGATGGCTGCCACCGCCAGCGCGCCCGAGGGCTCGACGATGCTGCGCGTGTCGACAAAGATGTCCTTGATGGCCGCGCACACGGCATCGGTGTCCACCGTGACGAACTCGTCCACCAGCGAGCGGGCCACGCGGAAGGTTTCCTCGCCCACCAGCTTGACGGCCGTGCCGTCGGAGAACAGGCCCACGTCGGGCAAGGTCACGCGCTGGCCCGACTCGACCGAGCGCATCATGGCGTCCGAGTCGTTCATCTGCACGCCAATCACCTTCACCTCGGGGCGCACCGCCTTGATGTAGTTGGCCACGCCGCTGATGAGGCCACCACCGCCGATGGCGACAAACACCGCGTCCAGCGGGCCCTGGTGCTGGCGCAGAATTTCCATGGCCACCGTGCCTTGGCCTGCGATCACGTCCGGGTCGTCAAAGGGATGGACAAAGGTCAGGCCCTGGTCCTTTTCCAGCTTGACCGAGTGGCCGTAGGCGTCGGAATAGCTGTCGCCGAACAGGACCACCTCGCCACCCAGCGCCTTGACCGCATCGACCTTGACCTGGGGAGTGGTGGTGGGCATGACGATGACCGCGCGCGCGCCCAGCTTGTGGGCGCTCAGTGCCACCCCCTGTGCGTGGTTGCCCGCCGAGGCGCAAATGACGCCGCGTTTGAGCTGATCGGCCGAAAGGTGGGCCATCTTGTTGTAGGCACCCCGCAGCTTGAAGCTGAACACCGGCTGCTGGTCCTCGCGCTTGAGCAGCACCTTGTTGTGCAGGCGCCGGCTCAGGTTCTTCGCCGGCTCCAGCGCCGATTCCTTGGCCACGTCGTAGACCTTGGCGTTCAGGATGCGGGTCAGGTAGTCGGCCGGTGTGAACTGGGTGACGGGACTGGTGACGGGGGGCTTCTTGGCGGGCATGGCGGGCGGTTTCAGGCAACGGGGTAACCCGTCATCATACGAAACCGCTTGGTGGCGCCCTGCTGTGCACAGGCGAAAAAAAACCCGGACGTTTCGGTCCGGGTTTGAATCCACCCCGTTGAGGGCAGAGGAGACAACTGGAGCCTGCTGACTGGCAGCAGGTGTGTGCTTGGTTCGGTGAGCACCGGAGCCTTGCATACAATGCCGCCAGTATATCGAAATAATGTTGCGTCGCAACAGAAATTTGCGGGTTTACCCGAATATTTTAGAGAAGGCTCCCCAATGGATTGCACCGTCACCTGGACTGGCCACAGCGGCACCCGCTCGCACATGGGCTTTGTGGCCGAAACCGGCACGGGCCACATCATCAACATGGACGGCGCGCCCGACGCGGCCAAGCCTGAGAACGGCGGTGCCAACCTGGCCGCCCGCCCCATGGAACTGCTGCTGGCCGGCACGGGTGGCTGCACCGCCTACGACGTGGTGCTCATCCTCAAGCGTGGGCGCCACGACGTGCGCGGTTGCAGCGTGCAACTGACCAGCGAGCGTGCCGAGGTCGATCCCAAGGTGTTCACCCGGATCAACATGCACTTCACCGTGACCGGCAAAGGCATCCCCGCTGCTGCCGTGGAGCGCGCCATTGCCATGAGCCACGACAAGTACTGCTCGGCCAGCATCATGCTGGGCAAAACGGCAGAGATTACCACCTCGTTTGAGGTGGTGGAGGCGTAACACCCAACCGCATCTGCGGCTGGGTGGGGGTCACACCCGCTCAAAAATCGCGGCAATGCCCTGACCACCGCCGATGCACATCGTCACCAGCGCGTAGCGGCCGTTGATGCGTTGCAGCTCGTGCAGCGCCTTGACGGTGATCAGCGCGCCGGTGGCGCCAATGGGGTGGCCCAGCGAGATGCCCGAGCCGTTGGGGTTGACCTTGGCCGGGTCCAGGCCCAGTTCCTTGGTCACGGCGCAGGCCTGGGCGGCAAAGGCTTCGTTGGCTTCGATCACGTCCAGGTCGTTCACGCTCAGACCGGTGCGCTTGAGCACCGCCTGCGTGGCCGAGATCGGGCCCACGCCCATGATCTTGGGGTCCAGGCCGGTGTGGGCATAACCCACCAAGCGGGCCAGCGGCTTGGCGCCGCGCGCCTTGGCGGCAGCAGCGTCCATCAGCACCACGGCAGCGGCCGCGTCGTTGATGCCCGAGGCGTTGCCAGCCGTTACCGTGCCGTTTTCTTTCACGAACACCGGTTTCAACTTGGTCATGTCGGCCAGCGTGCAGTCGGGGCGGAAGTGTTCGTCGGTGGCCCAGGCCACCTCGCCCTTCTTGCTTTTGAGCATGATGGGCACGATCTGGTCTTTGAAGTAACCGGCTTCGGTGGCGCGCTGGGCGCGGTTGTGGCTTTCCACCGCCAGCGCGTCCTGCATCTCGCGGGTGATGCCATATTTGGCGGCCACGTTCTCGGCCGTCACACCCATGTGGATGTTGTGGAAAGGGTCGTGCAGGGCGCCGATCATCATGTCCACCATCTTGGTGTCGCCCATGCGCGAGCCCCAGCGCATGTTCAGGCTGGCAAAGGGCGCACGGCTCATGTTCTCGGCGCCGCCGCCGATGGCGATGTCGCAGTCGCCCAGCAGGATGCTCTGGCTGGCGTTGACGATGGCCTGCAGGCCCGAGCCGCACAGGCGGTTGACGTTGAAGGCCGGCGTGCCTTCGCCCACACCGCCGTTGATGGCGGCCACACGCGAGAGGTACATGTCCTTGGGCTCGGTGTTGACGACGTGGCCGAACACCACGTGGCCGACGTCTTTTCCATCTACGCCCGCGCGGGCCAGCGATTCGCGCACCACGGTGGCGCCCAGCTCGGTGGGGGGGATGTCCTTGAGGCTGCCACCAAAGGTGCCAATGGCGGTGCGCACTGCGCTGACAACAACAACTTCTCGGCTCATGTGAAACTCCTGCGAAATGGATGGGCGGCCCCGCACGTGTGGCGTGGGCTCAACCCAACATCTTAGCCCTGGGGCTGATGCCAGCCTGACGCGGGTTCAGACCAGCCAGCGGGCCAGCACCTGCAGCCGGCCGTCGACGTGGCGGGTTGCGAGCATTTCGCCCATGGCGGTGAACGCCCCGGTGATGTGGCTGATGTTGACCTGGTGGGTCACCAGCACCAGCGGGCCGGGACCGCGCCAGGCGCGCGCGGCGGCCAGCACCTGAGTTTTGCTCTGTTCGGGGTCGCCCTGGCCCTGGAAGGTGGAGTTGATGGCCGGCCAAATGGTGGCTGGGCCAAATGCCAGGCGTGCGGTGTCAAGGCAGCGGCACCAGGCGCTGCTGCGCACCTCAGCCGGTGTGATGCCCTGATCGGCAAAAGCCACTTTCACGCGGGCCGCCTGGGCCCGGCCGGCGTCGCTGAGGTTGCGCTGGCTGCTGCACTGGTCCAGCCGGAAGCCCGGCGGGTCGCCCACACCGGGCTCGGTCTGGGCATGGCGCATCAAAATCACCGTGCTGGTCTGTTTGGCCGCGTGCCAGAAAGCCACCAGGCCAGCTTGGGAGCGTGCCTGTGGCACACACAACAGGGTGGCGCCGGCCAGCAACAGGGTTCGGCGTGCAGGGGAATCGGGGTTCATCGTCGGCGTCCTGGGGCAACTCGCACACAATGGAGCTTCCCATTCTGATGAACGCGGCCAACCGTTGCCCAAGCAGGGACATGCAGACCCCCCAAAGCGACCCCACCGGAGACGACTGGCATCCTGTGTGCCAGGCCAGCGAGCTGGTCAACAGCGGGCTGGCGTGTTCGTTTGATGTGAACTACGCCGGCCAAACCTGCCGCGCCTTTGCCGTGCGGTATGCCGGCCAAGTGCACGCCTACCTCAACCGTTGTAGCCACGTGGCCATGGAGATGGACTGGCAGCCCGACCGTTTTTTTGACCTCACCGGCCACTACATCGTGTGCGCCGCCCATGGCGCCATGTTTCGGCCCGACAGCGGGCAGTGTGTGGGCGGGCCGGGGCGGGGTGGTCTGATGAAAATCGAGACCGAGGAGCGCGACGGTGTTGTGTTCTGGCGGTCACAATACCACCTCAAGCCGGTGCAGTTCTGAGCGCGCGGCGCCACTTTTTTTATCAGCCCCATGGAAGACTTTCGCGTTTCCGATGCCCCCAGCGCCGCCACACCGGCCACCCCCACGTCCGCCACCCCCGGTTGGGAGCGCGCAGCGCTGGAGCGGCTGTTGATGGCCCAGCTCAAGGAGCAACGTGCCGCGAGGCGCTGGCGGGTGGCCCTGCGCCTGCTGTGGCTGGGATTTCTGGGCACGGTGGCGTGGCTGTTGTTCGCGCAAGTGCCCACCACGACCAGCGTCAGCACACCGCACACGGCCTTGATCGAGGTGCAGGGTGAAATTGCGGACGGCACCGAAGCCGGTGCTGACCAGGTGGTGGTGGCCTTGCGCCAGGCCTTCGAGGACAGCGGCTCGCAGGGCGTGGTGCTGCTGATCAATTCGCCCGGTGGCAGCCCGGTGCAGGCCGGCATGATCAACGACGAAATCCACCGCCTCAAGGCTTTGCACAACAAGCCGGTGTATGCGGTGGTGGAGGAAACCTGCGCCTCGGCGGCCTATTACATCGCCGCCGCAGCGGACAACATCTACGTGGACAAGGCCAGCCTGGTGGGCAGCATAGGTGTGTTGATGGACGGGTTTGGCTTCACCGGTTTGATGGACAAACTGGGCGTGGAGCGGCGCTTGCTCACAGCGGGTGAAAACAAAGGTTTTCTCGACCCCTTCAGCCCCCAAAGCGAGGTGCAGCGTGCTTACGCGCAGTCCATGCTGAGCGAAATTCACAACCAGTTCATTGCCGTGGTGCGCAAGGGGCGTGGTGACCGCCTCAAGGAAACCCCGGAGATGTTCAGTGGCCTGGTCTGGAGCGGCGAGAAGGCGGTGGCCCTGGGCCTGGCCGACGGTCTGGGTAGCCTGGACCAGGTGGCCCGCGATGTGGTCAAGGCAGAAGACATCGTGGACTACACCCAGCGCGAAAACGTGGCGTCGCGCCTGGCGCGCCGGTTTGGCGCGGCCGTGGGGGAGGGCGCCGTCAAGGCCTTGCAACACGGCGGGCTGTCGCTGCGTTGAGAGGCCCGCAACCGCGGGTGGGTTTTCGCCGCCGAGGCTCTGACAAATTCGCCACCTGCTGCCACAATGGCCTCGTAGCAACACAGCAGCGAGGTGGGGCATGGCGGCAGGTTCGAGCACAGCACGGGTGGGCGGGGGCCGGCCATGAAGCGCAGGCCCTTGTACAGCTCACGGCGCCCCGCGTCCTTGCCCCCGGCAACGACTGACGCGGTTGGGGGCGCTGCAGCGTCCTCACCACACACACCACCGGTCTCAACGGCGCTTGCCGCCACCCCTTCGACGGCAACGGTTGCAGCCGCCGCACCGCGCTGGCAGCGCTGGCCTGCCCACCCCGCCGCCCTTTGGTTGGGCATGGGCGTGTTGGCCACGTTGCTGCTGCTCAACCTGTGGCGCACCGGGCCTGCCAGCAGGCCACTCACCCAGAAGACCATCGATGCCGCGGTGCTCAAAACGCTGGAAACCCAGGTGCTGCCGTCGGCTGCGGCCCGCGCGCAAGAAGCGGTGGCGGGTTCGGTGGTGCGTGTCATGGCCTATGGCAAACACCCCAAAACCGGTGAAGAGGTGGAAATGGGCGTAGGCACCGGGGTGGTCATCGTGGACAAAGGCGTGATCCTGACCAACCTGCATGTGGTGGGCGGCGCCAAAAAAATCCGCGTGGCTTTTGCAGATGGGCTGGAGGCCGACGCGAGCATGACCGGCGCGCAGCCCGAAAACGACCTGGCCGTGCTGCAGGCCCACGAAATTCCCGATGACCTGTATGCCGCCACCATGCGCTCCACCGGCGACCTGCAACCGGGTGATCAGGTGGTGGCGGTGGGCTTTCCCTTTGGCATCGGGCCTTCGGTGTCGGCCGGCGTGGTATCGGGCCTGGGCCGCTCCTTCCGCTCGCCTGAAGGCAAGCAGACCATGACCAACCTGATCCAGTTTGATGCCGCTGCCAACCCCGGCAACTCGGGGGGGCCGCTGGTCACCATGGACGGCGAAGTGGTGGGCATCGTCACCGCCATCCTCAACCCCACCTCGGCCCGCACCTTTGTGGGCATCGGTTTTGCGGTGCCTATCGAAAACGCCGCTTCGGCCGCCGGCTTGCCCCCGTTCTGACCCACACAAGGAACTCACATGAGCGATGTCCGCCAACAAGACCCCGCCACCGCCCAGTTGATGGAGCGCATCCTCTATGAAGTCAAACGCGTGGTGGTCGGGCAGGACCGTTTTCTGGAGCGGGTGATGGTGGCCATGCTGGCCCAGGGCCACTTGCTGGTGGAAGGCGTGCCGGGGCTGGCCAAAACGCTGACCGTCAAGACGCTGGCGCAGGCGGTGCGTGGGCAGTTCAAACGCATCCAGTTCACGCCCGACCTCGTGCCGGCCGACCTGGTGGGCACGCGCATGTACAACCAGAAAACGGCCGAGTTCAGCACCACGCTGGGCCCGGTGTTTGCCAACCTGCTGCTGGCCGACGAAATCAACCGCGCGCCCGCCAAGGTGCAGAGCGCGTTGCTGGAGGTGATGCAGGAGCGCCAGGTCACCATCGCGGGCGAGTCGCACAAGGTGCCTGAGCCTTTCCTCGTGATGGCCACCCAGAACCCCATCGAAACCGAGGGCACTTACCCGCTGCCTGAGGCCCAGGTGGACCGCTTCATGATGAAGGTGTTGGTGGACTACCCGACCGACGAGGAGGAGTACGTCATCGTCGAGCGCGTGACCGGCCCGCGCATCGACGTGGCACCCGTGGCCAGCACAGAACAGTTGGCCGCGCTGCAAGCGCAATGTCGGCAGGTGTATGTCGATCCGTCGCTGGTGCAGTACGCCGTCAAGCTGGTGTCGGCCACCCGCCGGCCTGAGGCCCATGGTCTCAAGGACCTGGGCCGTTTCATCACCTTCGGCGCCAGCCCACGCGCCACCATCGGCCTCACCGAAGGGGCACGTGCCCTGGCCATGCTGCGCGGGCGCAGCTACGCCCTGCCCGAAGACATGGTGGACCTGGTGCCCGACGTGTTGCGCCACCGTGTGGTCTTGTCGTACGAGGCGCTGGCCGAAGGCCTCACGCCAGATCAGGTGGTGGCCAAGATCATGGCCAAGATCCCGCCACCGGCCAAGCCGCTGGAACACGAGCAACGCGCCGCCTGAGGCACAACATGGCGCCCGGCCAGACGTTGAACCCCGCACCACCGCTGGAGTCGGCGGCCGCGTTGTTGCGCCGCATCGAGTGGACGGTGCTCAAACGCCTGGACGGCCTGTTGCAGGGCGACCACCGGACCTTGATGCGCGGCACCGGGCTGGACCTGGCCGACCTGCGCGAGTACCAGCCCAGCGACGACGTGCGCCACATCGACTGGAATGTGACCGCACGCCTGGGCCTGCCCCACGTGCGCCAGTTCATGGAAGACCGCGACATGAACGCATGGTTTCTGCTGGACTTGAGCGCCTCGGTGGACTTTGGCTCCAACACCCAGACCAAACGCCGTCTGTCGCGCGAGTTTGTGGCCGTGCTGGCGCGCTTGCTGACGGGGCACGGCAACCGCATTGGCGCGCTGTTGTACGGCGGTGGGCTGCACCGCGTGTTGCCAGCGCGCAGTGGCCGCCAGCACCTGCTGGAAATCCTGCATGCCATGCGGGCACCCGACGTGGCGCCACCCGACGGCGACACCACCCGCCTGCACGAATTGCTGGCAGCCGCCAGCCCCGTGCTCAAGCGACGTTCGACCGTGTTTGTGGTGTCCGACTTCATCAGCCAGCCCGGCTGGCACCAGGCGCTGGGGCGACTGGTGTTGCGCCACGACGTGGTGGCTGTGCGACTTCTCGACCCGCTGGAGCTGGAGCTGCCCGACCTGGGCCTGCTCACGCTGCGCGACGCCGAAACCGGTGAGCACCTGGTGGTGGACACCCACGACGCCGCATTTCGCCGCCGTTTTGCGCGCATTGCGGCCCAGCGCGAGGCCGAGCTGCGCGACAGCCTGGCGCAGGCCGGGGTGGACACGCTGGAGCTGTCCACCGACGACGACCTGGTCGACGCGCTGCTGCGTTTTGTGGACCTGCGCCGCCGCCGCCAACAACACCGGGGTGCCGCCCCGGCGCCCCACCTCAACGCCGCCTGACGTCAACCCAGGAGGATGGCCATGAAAATCCCGCTCACCTTCTTCTGGCCGCAGTTTCTGTGGCTGCTGCTGATCGTTCCTTTGTTGTTGCTGGTGTATTTTTGGCTGTTGCGGCGCAAGAAAAAAACGGCGGTGCGATACGCCAGTTTGGCCATCGTGCGCGAAGCCATGGCCGGTGGCTCGCAGTGGCGGCGCCACGTGCCCCCGGTGCTGTTCCTGCTGGCGCTCACAGCCATGCTGCTGGCCGCCGCGCGGCCGTTCGCCACACTCAGCTTGCCGTCGCTGCAGCAGACCATCATTCTGGCCATGGACGTATCGGGCAGCATGCGTGCCACCGATGTGGAGCCCAACCGCCTGGTGGCTTCACAAAACGCGGCCAAGGCCTTTCTGGCCGAGCTGCCGCGCCATGTGAAGGTGGGCATCGTGGCCTTTGCCGGCACCGCGCAGGTGGTGCAGTCGCCCACCCTCAGCCGCGAAGACCTGGTGGTTGCCATCGACAAGTTCCAGCTCCAGCGCGCCACCGCCATTGGCAGCGCCATCGTGGTGTCCTTGTCTGAAATCTTCCCCGATGCCGGCATCGATCTGTCGTCCATGGTCTACGGGCGCGACCGCCAGCGGGGCATTGCCATCGACCAGAAACCGCAGGAACCCAAGGAACACACGCCCGTGCCCCCAGGCTCTTACTCGTCGGCGGCCATCATTTTGCTGACCGATGGCCAGCGAACCACCGGCGTGGACACCATGGAGGCCGCCAAGATGGCCGCCGATCGGGGCGTCCGTGTTTACACCGTGGGTGTGGGCACGGTAGAGGGCGAAACCATCGGGTTTGAAGGGTGGTCCATGCGGGTGCGACTGGACGAGGAGACCTTGAAGGAAGTGGCCGACCGCACGCAGGCCGAGTACTACTACGCCGGCACGGCCGAAAACCTCAAAAAGGTCTACGAGACCCTGAGCACCCGCTTGACGGTGGAGAAAAAGGAGACCGAAATCTCCAGCCTGCTGGCGCTGCTGGCGGCGGTGTTGGCCACACTGTCGGCGGGGCTGTCGCTGCTGTGGTTCAACCGCATTGCCTGAGCGGGTTCATGCTTTTGCCGCCAGGCAGATGCGGTTGCGGCCCTCGGCCTTGGCGCGGTAGAGGGCGTTGTCGGCGGCGTTGAGCAGGGCGCTGTCGTTGTCGCCGTCCTGCGGGTAGACCGCCACCCCGGCCGAAAAGCCCAAGCCGTTCAGGCGGGTGCCGCTGTGTTCCACACACAGCTCGGCGTAGGTCTGTTGCAGCAAGTGCAGGCGCGCCACCGTCTGGCTGGCGCTGGCGCCTGGCATTACCAGGCAGAACTCTTCGCCTCCGTAGCGGGCGCAAAAGTCGCCCGCGCGTGTCTGTGCCTGCAGCAGGTCGGCCACCGCTTGGAGCACGTGGTCGCCCATGGCGTGGCCGTGTTCGTCGTTGACACGTTTGAAGTGGTCCAGGTCCATCACCACCACCGCCACCTGGGCGCCCGCGCGATGGGCGCGTTTGAGTTCGCGGGGCAGGGCGTCCTGCAGATGGCGGCGGTTGTACAGGCCGGTGAGTGGGTCGCGCACCGCCTGTTCCCGCAACTGGGCCTGCAACAGCTGGATTTCCTCGATGCGGGCCGCCAGTTCCTGCCGCGCCAGTTCGGCCTCGTGGTGGCGTTGCACCGCCAGATCGCGCTCGACGGCGGTTCTTTCTCGGGCACGTTCGAGGGCGCCCGTCCAGTGCGTGAAAAAGTGGTGTCCCAGGAACAGCACCGCCAGCGTCAACACGGTGATGATCCAGTAGACGGCCAAGGTGTACTCGTTCACCAATTGCAGCAGACGCCTGGCATCGTCGGCCGAGGTCGGCGCTGGCAATGCCGACCAGGCGCCACGACCGAGGTGGAAGGACAGCCACAGAAAAATCAGCACCCCACCCACACCCAGCAGCGACGCCGCAAACAGTTGCCAGCGGGGCAGCAGCTGGTCTGCGTGGCGTGGCAGTTGCGCATCGCGCCACACCATCGCCCGTGGCCCCAGCCAGGCCAGCAGGGGCCCCACAAACACCAGTGTCTGCAGAAAACTGCCCAGCCACCAGCCTTGCCAGATGGCAAACGCGGCCTCCGGACCCACCTGCCCGGTGTACGACCAGATGAACGAGCCGGTGGCGCCAAACACCGAGGCGATGAAGGCGACGGCCACAAAAAACAGCACCGCACTGCCGGTGCGTGGGGGCACCGGCATCTGCGCGGCGCGGTAGGCCACCGCCAGCACAAAATAACCCAGAGGGTTGGACAGCGCGAACACCACGGCCCACTCGGGCGCCATGCCCGCCTGCAGGGCCAACAAGAGCGTGGCGAGGTAGGCGGGGATGGCACCCCACCAAAACCCGACACACAAGACCCACAACGTGCACAGCGTCAAAGGCGGGTAGACGGTCAGGTGCAGGTTGGCGCCCCCAAAACGGAGCGGCAGGCCCGACCAGCCGAAAGCCACCGTGGCCAGCCCCAACAACACGCTGGCGGCCAGGCTGATCCACCATGCCAGCCGCAGGCCGGTGAGGGTTTGGTCCCCATGCCGTCGCCACAACAGGCTCAGCGGCAGCGGGCGGTAGCGCAGCACATGGGGGGAGGGCGGTGGCAGGGCCATGGCCAACCCATGATACGCGCGCGGCGGCTCGGCAGCCCCTGGCTGACGTCACAATCGCACCCCATGACACACCCGATTGACACCGACGTGTTGGTGGCCGGTGGCGGTATCGCCGGACTGGCGGGCGCGCTGGGCGCGGCCCGTGCGGGTCTGAGCGTGCGCCTGTTCGAACAGACCGCGCGTTTGGCCGAGGTGGGGGCTGGCCTGCAGTTGGGACCCAATGCCGTGCGGGTGCTGGCCGATTGGGGGCTGCTCGACGCCTTGCGTGATGTGGCGGCGTTTCCAGACGCCCTCGTGGTGCGCGACGCGCCCGGCGGGGCCGAGCTGGGGCGGCTGCGACTGGGCAACCGGGCGCAGGCACGGTATGGCCAGCCCTACGCCACGGTGCACCGCGCCGACTTGCATGCCTTGTTGTGGCAGGCGGTGGCGGCGCAGCCTGAGGTTGAGCTTGGTTTGGGGCGCACGGTGCTGGGCTGGCAGGCCAGTGAAGACAAGGTGGTGGCGCAATTGACGGACAACGCCACCGCCAGCGGGCACCTGCTGCTCGGTTGCGACGGTTTGTGGAGCCGCGTGCGGACGCCGCTGCTGGGCGACGAGCTGCCCGTTCCCACCGGCCACATCGCCTACCGGGGGCTGGTGGACCAATCGGGGTTGCCACCGGCACAGCGGCAGCGCGACGTGGTGGCCTGGCTGGGGCCCAGGATGCATGCGGTGTGTTACCCGGTGCGGCGGGGCGAACACCTCAACGTGGTGGTGATTGTGCAGGGGCGGCTGGACGGCGATGTCCAGAACTGGAGCCACGCCGCCGACCCCGCCGACCTGCGTGCCGCCATGGGCCGCGTGGCGCCGGCGCTCGAATCGGTGCTGCAAGCTGTGCCGCAATGGCTGCGCTGGCCGCTGTTCGAGCGCCCGGTCATCACTGGGCCGCAGGCCCACGGCGGCGGGCGCGTGGCGTTGCTGGGCGATGCCGCCCATCCCATGCGCCCCTACCTGGCACAAGGTGCGGCCATGGCGCTGGAAGACGCCTGGGGCCTGGGCCGGCTGCTCGCGGGCCAAGCCGGCGCGTTGGCCGCTCCTGCCGGCCTGTTGCGCCAATGGGCAGACCAACGTTGGTCGCGCAACGCCTGGGTGCAGGCACGTTCGCGGCGCAACGGACGCATTTTTCATCTGGTGCCCCCATTGAGTTGGGGACGCAACCTGGCCATGGCCGTGCTGGGCGAACGGTTGCTCGACGTGCCGGCGCTCTACAGCGGGCCACCGTCGGCTTAACATCACCGCTTTCTCCCACCTGAACCCGATGCCGCCCATGACCACACGTTTCCTGACCCGCCGCTCCGCCCTCAACCTGGTGGCGGCCAGCACCCTCGCACTGGCCACTTCCGTCGCCGTGGCACAAACCGCCTGGCCCACCAAGCCGCTGCGGCTGGTGGTGGGTTTTCCGGCCGGGTCCTCGCCCGACCTCACCGCCCGCACCCTGGCCGAGCCGCTGGCGCAGGCGCTGGGCCAACCGGTGGTGGTGGACAACAAGCCCGGTGCCGGTGGCAACATCGCCGCCGACTTTGTGGCCAAAGCCGCCGACGGCCACACCTTCGGTTTGATGATCAACGGCAACATGACGATTGCCAAGTTGCTCAACCCGGCCACACCTTACGACCCCCTCAAGGACCTGGCGCCGGTGAGCCTGCTGGCCACCGCGCCCCTGGTGTTGGCCGCTTCCACCCAACTGCCTGCGGGCGCACCGGCCGTGCTGGCCGCCGTGCGCCAGGGCGGCGACAAGATCAACTACGGCACACCCGGCAACGGCACCGTGGCCCACCTGGGCATGGAATTGCTGAAAACCAAGGCGGGCCTGGCGCCGGTGCATGTGCCCTACCCAGGCAACCCGCAGGTCATCACCGCCCTGATCGCGGGCGACCTGCAGCTGGCGCTGCTGCCGCCCGGCCTGGCCATGCCCCAGGTGCGGGCCGGCAAGCTGCAGGCGGTGGGTGTCACCTCGGCCGGGCGCAGCAGCCTGGTGCCCGATGTGCCCACGCTGGCCGATGCCGGCATCGCCGGTTTCCAGCTGGAAATCTGGAACGCCGTGGCCGGCCCGGCCAGCACACCCAAGCCGGTGGTGGACAAACTCTCCACCCTGCTGGCCGAGATCGTGCGCCGCCCCGAGGTGCGTGAGAAGCTGTTCAACCAGGGCTGGCAGGTGGCCGGCACCTCGGCCGAGGGCCTGGCCAAACGCGTCCAGCGCGACACGGCTGAAATGGGCGAGGTGATTCGCCGCAACAACATACGCCCGCAGTAACGGGCGCGTGCCTCAGGCGGAGACCGTGCGGCTGGGCATGATGTGGACCAGCGACAGGTCCAGCCGCAGCCGCACCGTGTCACCCACGGCGGGCAACTGGGTGTGGGGCTGCCCGGTCAACATCAGTTGCAGTGTGGTGCCGGTCGGCTGATCGGTCTGCAGGCGCAACAAGGTCACGTCGCCCAGGTGGTGTTGGGTCAGCACCTGGGCCAGCAGGCACAGCCAGCGCGGGTCGGTGGGTGGTGTCCCATCGCACAGGGCCAGGCCCTCGCCGGGGATGACCCAGGTCACATGTTGGTCGCGTTCAACCTTGCCTTTGTCGCGCACGCGCAGCTGCGGCCCGTCGCCTGCCGCCCCCAGCCACCGCATCAGGCCCCAGCCGGGGGCGTCGGCCGCACCTTCCCAGCGCCCCTCAAAACGGTTGACGATGCCCACCAGATCGGCGACCCGGGCGTTGCGCGGCGAGCGGTGGATGACCTCGGGTCGGCCTTGCTGCAGCACTTCGCCGTCGGCCATCACCACCAGCTCATCGGCCAGCAGCCGTGCTTCGGTCAGGTCGTGGGTCACCAGCACCATGGGCACGGCGATGTCCTCACGCAGTTCGGCCAGCAACGCGTAGAGCGTGCGCCGGTTCATCTGGTCCACCGCCGAAAACGGCTCGTCGAGCAAGAGCACCGCCGGGTCGCGCACCAGGGCGCGGGCCACCGCCACACGCTGCTGCTGGCCGCCGGAGAGTTGCGCCGGGCGGCGTGTGTACAGCTCGGGTGCCAGGCCCACGCGGCGCAGCATGTCGGCCGCGCGCGCCAGGCGGTCGGGGCCATGCAGGGGCAGGGCGACGTTGTGTTGGGCGGTCATGTGGGGCATGAGCGCGTAGTCCTGAAAAACCAGACCGACCCGGCGCTGCTGGGGTGGCACAAACAGGCCGGCGGCGCTGTCGCACCAGCAGGCGTCGCCCACGGTGATGCGCGCGTGTTGTGGCCGCATGAGGCCGGCGATGGCGCGCATCAGCGAGGTTTTGCCGGCGCCTGAGGGGCCAACCAGCGCCACCATTTGGCCGGGTTCGCAGTGAAAGCCGCCACGCAGGCGCATGGGCGTCTCTTGGGCGATGTGCACACGCAGTGTCACCGGGCGCCTCCCGGGGTCCGCCGCCCAGCCCACAGCGAGGCCACCACCGCGAGCGTGGAGAAGACCAGCAGGGTGAGCGACATCAGGTGCGCGCCATGCAGGTCGAAGGCCTGCACGCGGTCGTAGATGGCGATGGCGATGGTCCGTGTTTCACCGGGAATGCTGCCACCCACCATCAAGACCACACCAAACTCGCCCAGCGTGTGCACAAAGGTCAGCACCATGGCCGACATCACACCGGGCCAGGCCAGTGGCAGCTCAACCCGCCAGAAGGTGGCCCAGGCGCTCAGGCCGTTGACGGTGGCGGCTTCGATGAGCTTGTGCGGAATGGCCTCGAAGCCACGTTGCATGGGCTGCAACATGAAGGGGATGTTGAACACCACCGACGCCAGCAGCAGGCCCAGGAAGTTG
Source organism: Hydrogenophaga atypica (assembly GCF_042665215.1). Classification (NCBI taxonomy): domain Bacteria; kingdom Pseudomonadati; phylum Pseudomonadota; class Betaproteobacteria; order Burkholderiales; family Comamonadaceae; genus Hydrogenophaga; species Hydrogenophaga atypica. The sequence continues at coordinate 47,242 of NZ_JBHTCA010000008.1, read as the reverse complement.
AAGCTCAGCGACAGGCCCAGTGTGTCTTGCGCCCAGCGCCCCAGCGGCGAGGCCGCCCCCAGCGACACCAGTAGGTAGTAGCCCAACACGGTGGGTGGCAGCACCAGCGGAAGCATCACCAGGGCTTCCAGCCAGGGCTTGGCGGGCGAGCGGCTGCGCGCCAGCCAGCGCGCGCTCAGCACGCCCACCGGCAGCAGCACCAGCAACGTGGCCAGGGCCAGCTGTACCGAGAGCGCGAGTGCCTGCCAATCCATGCTCAGGGCTTGGGCCGGCTGAAACCGTAGCGCGCCAGCGTCGCCTGGGCAGCGGGTGTGGCCAGGTGTTCGTAGAAGGCGCGCGCTGCGGGAGGGGCGTTTTTCAGCAGCACCATGCGCTGGGCCAGCGGTTGGTGCCAGGTGGCGGGAATCAGCGCGAAGTCGCCTTGCGCCGCCATCTGCGGCGCCAGCGCCAGCGACTGGGCAATGACGCCGCCCTGCGTGGCGCCGCTGGCCGCGAACTGGGTGGCCTGCGAGATGTTCTCGCCCAGCACCAGCCTGGGTTGCAGGGCGTTCCAAAGGCCCGCGTGCTGCAGGGCTTCGCGGGCGCGGGCGCCGTAGGGCGCGTGGTCTGGGTTGGCGATGGCGAACTTGTGCACCTCACCGGCCTTCAATGCGCGCGCCAGATCCTTGAGCTCTCCATCGGCCTTCACGGGCGAGCCTTTGGGCACAAACAGCCCGATGCGGCCGAGGGCGTACAGGCGTCCCCGGTCGGTGGTCAGGCCGGCGTCGGCGAGCTTGAACACGTAGGCTTCGTCGGCGGACAGATAGAGGTGGAAGGGCGCGCCTTGCTGGATTTGTGTGAAGAAGTTGCCCGAAGAACCAAACACCAAGCGCAGGCGCTGGCCCGTGCCCTTTTCGAACTGCGCGGCAACGTCTTCCAGCGCAAACTTGAGGTCGGACGCCGCCGCAACGGTGATGGTCGTTGGCTGTGCATTGGCAACCCCACTGACACATGCGCCCAGCAGGGTCAACAGCGTGCGGCGGGTCAGCAGGTGGATGGCCATGTCGCGTGTGGGTTCGAAGTACGATATCTGTCGCGAAGTATATCGGGTTATCTCCGAACAAAGATATCGCTTGCCATGAGCCACCCGCCTGCCCACACCACGCCAGCGCTGGACCCCACCACCCAGGTGCGGGTGCGCTTGCGCGTGCAAAGCGGTGCAGACATCCAACTCGGGCCCGGGCGGATCGACGTGTTGCAGGGGGTGGCCGAAACCGGGTCGATCGCTGAGGCTGGGCGGCGCCTGGGCATGAGCTACCAGCGCGTGTGGTCGCTGGTTCAGGCCATGAACGCCGCGTTTGAGGCGCCGCTGGTGGCCAAGCAGCGGGGGGGTTCGGCCGGCGGTGGCGCGGCGCTCACCCCCACTGGACAGGCCGTGCTGGCGGCGTACCGTGCCGCAGAGGCGGCGGCCTTGCAGGCCGCTCAGCCGCACTTGGGTGGCGTACTGGACCTGTTGCGAAAGCCGTGAACGCCCGGCCGCCGTGGGAAGCTGGGCGGCAGGAACCGCGACATGAACCGGGACCGGCTCCCAAGCTCCCTAAAATCGGTCCATGTTTGTCCACCTTCGCCTTCACACCGAATTTTCCGTCGTTGACGGCACCGTGCGCATCGACGAGGCGGTGGCCGCCGCCGCTGCCGATGGCCAGCCCGCGTTGGCCATCACCGACCTGAACAACCTGTTTGGTGGCATCAAGTTCTACAAGGGCGCACGGGGCGCCGGCCTCAAGCCGGTGTTGGGGGTGGAGGTGATGCTGCAAGGCCTGGGTGCCGATGCTGCCGTGGCCCCCGGCGCCGGCCCGAATGCCCAGCCCATGCCCCGGGTGCTGCTGCTGGCGCAGAACCGCGAGGGCTACCTCAACCTGTGCGAAATCCTGGCACGCGCCTGGACGCGCAACGTGGTGCGCGACATGGCGCTGGTCAAATGGGAGTGGCTGCAAGAACTGGGCGCGGGCCTCATCCTGCTGTCAGGTGCCCATGCCGGCCCGGTGGGCCAGGCCTTGCTGGGCGGTGACAGTGTTCGCGCCGCCGATCTGGCGTTGCAGATGGCGGGCGTATTTACCCACCGCTTCTACTTGGAAATTCAGCGCGCGGGCCGCCCCGATGACGAGCGACTGGTGCAGTCCACCGTGCCCCTGGCCGCGCGCCTGGGCCTGCCGGTGGTGGCCACCCACCCGGTGCAGTTCATGGCGCCCGAAGACTACGAGGCGCACGAGGCCCGGGTCTGCATCTCCGAAGGAGAGATCCTGGGCAACCAGCGCCGCGTGCGCAAATTCACCCGCGACCAGCACTTCAAGAGCGCGGCCGAGATGGTGGCCTTGTTTGCCGACGTGCCGAGCGCTGTGGCCAACACGCTGGAGATTGCGCGCCGCTGCAGCCTGACCCTGGTGCTGGGCAAACCGCAACTGCCCAACTTCCCCATCCCGCCGGTCAATGGGCAGATCCTGTCCACCGAGGATTACTTCCGTCATGTGTCGTTTGAGGGCCTGGAGGAACGGCTGCGCCACCTCTACCCCGACGAGGCGCGGCGCGACAAGGAACGGCCACGTTACGTGGAGCGCCTGGAGTTCGAACTGAACACCATCCTCAAGATGGGTTTCCCCGGCTACTTCCTCATCGTGGGCGACTTCATCCAGTGGGCCAAGAACAACGGCTGCCCGGTGGGGCCGGGCCGGGGTTCGGGCGCCGGTTCGCTGGTGGCCTATGCTCTCAAGATCACCGACCTGGACCCGCTGGAGTACAAGCTGCTGTTCGAGCGCTTCCTCAACCCTGAGCGGGTGTCCATGCCCGACTTCGACATCGACTTCTGCCAATCCAACCGCGATCGGGTGATCGACTACGTGAAGGACAAGTACGGCAAGGACGCGGTGAGCCAGATCGCCACCTTCGGCACGATGGCGGCCCGCGCGGCCATCCGCGACGTGGGGCGGGTGATGGACTTCCCGTACGGCTTCTGCGACAGCATCTCCAAGCTGATCCCGAACAAGCCGGGCAAGCCGGTGACGCTGCAGTACCCGCCGCCGGACCTCAAGGGCGACGACAAGGAGAAGTACGCCATCGCGGCCGAGCCCCTGCTGGCCGAGCGCATTGAGCAGGAAGAAGACGTCAAGGCCCTGGTGGAGATGGCGCAGAAGCTCGAAGGCATGACCCGCAACGTGGGCATGCACGCGGGGGGCGTGCTGATCGCGCCGGGCAAGCTCACCGACTTCTGCCCGCTGTACCAGCAGCCGGGCAGCGAATCGGCCGTGAGCCAGTACGACAAAGATGACGTGGAGGCCGTGGGCCTGGTGAAGTTCGACTTCCTCGGCCTGGCCACGCTGACCATCCTGGAGATCGCCAAGGAATTCATCGTCCAGCGGCACAAGAGCCAGGCCAACTTCGCCTTCGAGAACATCCCGCTGGATGACAAGCCCACCTACCGGCTGTTCTCCGAGGGCAAGACCGAAGCCGTGTTCCAGTTTGAAAGCCGTGGCATGCAGGGCATGTTGCGCGACGCCAAGCCCAGCCGGCTGGAGGACCTGATCGCCCTGAACGCGCTGTACCGGCCAGGGCCCATGGACCTGATCCCCAGCTTCGTGAACCGCAAACACGGCAAGGAGGTGGTGGAGTACCCACACCCGGCCGTGGCCGACATGCTCAGCGAGACCTACGGCATCATGGTCTACCAGGAGCAGGTGATGCAGACGGCGCAGATTCTGGGCGGCTACAGCCTGGGCGGCGCCGACCTGCTGCGCCGTGCCATGGGCAAGAAGAAGGCCGAGGAAATGGCCGAGCACCGCGAGAAGTTCCGTGTGGGCGCGCTGGCCACCCACGGCATCCCGCAGGACAAGGCCGACGAGGTCTTCGACCTGATGGAAAAGTTCGCGGGCTACGGCTTCAACAAGTCGCACGCCGCTGCTTACTCGCTGCTGGCCTACCACACGGGTTGGCTCAAGGTGCATTTCACGGCCGAGTTCTTCTGCGCCAACATGACCGTGGAAATGGACAACACCGACAAGCTCAAGGTGTTGTTCGAAGACGCGCAGAAAAACTTCGGCCTCAGCTTCGAGCCGCCGGACGTGAACCGGGGCAACTACCGCTTCGAGCCGGTGAGCGACAAGGTCATCCGCTACGGGCTGGGCGCTGTCAAGGGCACGGGCCAGCAGGCGATTGAGGCCATCGTGGCAGCGCGCGAGGGGCGGGGCTCGGGCGAGTTCGGCGACCGCACCGGGCCATTCACCAGCCTGTTCGACTTCTGCGTTCGCATCGACAAGCAGCGGGTCAACAAGCGCACGGTCGAGGCGCTGATCAAGGCCGGTGCGTTTGACGCCATCGAACTCAACCGCGCGGCCTTGCTGGCGTCGGTCGAGCGCGCTTTTGACTTTGCCTCCGCCCAGGCGGCCAACGCCAACCAGGGTGGCCTGTTTGACATGATGGACGCTGGCCCGGGCGCCAGCACCGAGGAGCCTGGCCTGGTGGAGGTGCTGCCCTGGGGGGTGAAGGAGCGTCTGACGTTCGAGAAAACCGCCATCGGCTTCTACCTCTCGGGGCACCTGTTCGACGAGGTCGAACGCGAGGTGCGGCGTTTTGCGCGCACGCCGCTGGCCGATCTGGTGGATTCGCGTGACCAGCAGTTGCTGGCCGGCATTGTCAACGACCTGCGGGTCATCAACGGCCAGCGTGGCAAGCTGGCCTTGTTCAAGCTCGATGACAAGACCGGCACGGTCGAAGCCTCGGCCGATGAGAACCTCATCAACGCCCACAAGCACCTGCTCAAGGACGACGAACTCATCATCGTCATGGCCCAGGCCCAACACGACCGTTTTTCGGGCGGCCTGCGCCTGAAGATCACCCAGGTTTGGGACTTGCCCACCGCCCGCTGCCGATTTGGCAAGTACCTGCGTGTGGCGGTCAACGGCAGCAACCCGCCGATTGCCGAACTGGTCAAGACCTTTGCGCCTGTGCGCGAGATGACCGAACAAGGCGAACTGGTGCGGGGCCTGCCGGTGCGCATCGCGCTGGAGCGCCACGGCGCGCGTTGCGAAATCCAGCTCGACGAGCGGGCGCTGTTCTACCCCAGCGACGCGGCTTTGGCCAGCTGGACGGCCCAGGCGCATCAGCAAAAAGCCGAAATTGTCTTCGACTGATCACATCGCCCGAAAGCGGTGGGCGTAGAGCCGGCTCACCACCGGGCGTTCCTGGCAGCCGTTCAGGCGCAGCCGCTGTTTGCCTGATTCGTCGCGGGTGACGGCGGCGATGGCTGTGGCGCGCACCACCGTGCCTCGGTGCACCTGCCAGAACACGTCCGCATCCAGGCGCGGCAACAGGTCTTTGAGTGGTGTGCGCACCAGGTACTCGTGCTCGGCGGTGAGCACACGCACGTACTTGTCGGCCGCGTCCAGACAGACGATGTCATCCACCGGCACCATGCGGATTTCGGCGCCGACACCCACCTGCAGAAAGCGCAGCGGCGCTTCGGACGACGCGGGCGGGGCGAGCAGTGCGCGCAGTTTGGCCATCGCGACATCGTCGTCTGCACTTTGCAGCGCCAGGCGTTCTTGCAGCCGCGCCACCGTGATGCGCAGGCGTTCGGGCGTCACCGGTTTGAGCAGGTAGTCCACCGCCTGGCGTTCGAAGGCCTGCACCGCGTACTGGTCGTAGGCCGTCACAAACACCAGGGCGGGGAAGGGCGCGTGCGCACTGTCCCAGGCGTCAGCGAGCTCGGCGGCGGCCTCCAAGCCTCCCAGGCCCGGCATGCGTATGTCGAAGAACAAGACCTGGGGTCGCTGCGCCAGGGCCTCGCGCACCGCGCTGGCGCCATCGCCCACCACAGCCAGCACCCGCAGCCCGGGCCAGGCCTGGGCCAGCTCGGCTTGCAGGGCCTGGGCGAGCAGGGGTTCGTCTTCGGCAATGAGGGCGGTGGCTTTCATGGTGTGGGGCGCGCGCGTGGCAGTTGGATGCTGGCCAGTGTGCCGCCTTCAGCGGCGGGGCCAATGTCGAGCGAGGCGGAGGCGCCGTAGGCGCTCTGCAGCCGTTCGCGCACTTGTGTGAGGCCAAAGCCCGGTTTGGCGTCGGTGTGCATGCCGGCGCCGCTGTCTTCCACATCCAGGCGCAGGTGCTCACCTTGAAGTCGCGCACGCACCACCAGCTCGCCGCCGGCCAGGTGGGGCTCCAGCCCGTGGCGTATGGCGTTCTCCACCAGGGGTTGCAGCAGCAGGGTGGGCACCGGATGGCGGGCGAGGTCGGGTGGCAGCTCCAGCCGGTAGCGCAGGCGCGGCCCCATGCGCACGGCCATGAGTTCAAGGTAGTCGCCCAGGCGCTGGAACTCGGTGGCCAAGGGGTGTTGTGTGGCGCGTGAGGCGTCCAGCGTGGCGCGCAGAAACGCGTTCAGGTGGTCCAGCATGGTTTGTGCCCGCGCCGGATCGGTGGCGATGAGCACGCGCAGGTTGGCCAGGGTGTTGAACAGCATGTGGGGCTCCAGCTGGCTTTGCAGCAGCTTGAGCTGGGCTTCCGTTGCCTGGCTGCGGGCCTGCACCATCTGCCGCTGCAGGTAGGCACTTTTGCCCCAGATGTAGAAAAGAAAGTTGCCCACGGCGCCGGCCACCAGCGTCACCAGCATCCCCCGGCGCACCTCGGCTTGGATGTCCACCGGTGGGCCGCCCCGGTACAGGCCCAGGTGTCGGCAGATGAGGTCACCCAACGCATTGCCCAAGCTGTAACCCAAGGCAATGCCCACGGTCACCAACACCAAGCCCCGCCAGCCGCTGGGCCAGCCCGTTTCGCGGGCCGAGGCGAAGGCGTGGCGCCCCAGATCGATCACCGCCCAGGTGATCAGTCCGATACACAGCGAGTAGCTCACCAGAGGGAGGGGCGAGCGTTCCGGAGCAAATGCCCATTGCAGCGCGGCGACGCTGAGGCTGAAGAGCACCGTCACCAGTGCATGCCGGACTTTGGCGAGCCAGTTGATCTGCATGGGTGTTCTATTGAGCTGCTTTGACCACGGCGGCGATGCCTCGCGGGTCCAGGGTCATGCCAATGTGGTCCACGCCGTCCACCAAGGTCACCGGCAGGGGGCGACCCGCTTGGGCCAGGGTGTCGGCATACCGTTCGGCGATGAAAACTTCGTCTCGACTGCCCGCCAGCACCTGCAGTTGACCCTGGGCCGCAAGCAGGTCGGCGCGCCAATCCATGTGGGGCCGGAAGTTGTCGGCCAAGGTGTGGCTGTAGCTGGGGGTCAGCTCGGATTGGATGCCGGCATCCAACGCAAAACGCATGACCGGTAAGTGGTTCAGGCTGGCGATGCCCAGGGTGTTGAGCACATTCAAGGCCACCAAGCGCGGCAGGCCCACCGACACCCAGCCGCCAGCGTCGGGGCGGGTCACCGGCGACTGGTGGTGCAGAAAGGGCGACAGCAGCAGATAGCGGTCAAACAGCCGGCCTTGTGCGCTGGCCGCCAGGCGCAGCGTGAAACCGCCCCCAGACGAAAAACCCACCAGCGTGCTGGGGCCGGCGTAGGGCTGGGCTTGCATGAAGTCCGCTACGTCGTCTTCCAACTGGCCCACGTAGGCGATGTGGCCGCGCGGACCCGAGTCGCCATGCCCGCGCATGTCCAGCGACACCACGTCGAAGCCGGCCTGCGCCAGGGCGCGTGCCAGCACGTGCATGGAACGTGCGCGGCTGGAGGAGCCGTGCACCAGCACCAGGCGGCGGTTCAAAGCGGTGCCGATGGCGGGGTAGCGCAGAAAGGCCAGCGCGGTGCCGTCGCGCGCAGCGAAGTGGCTGGGTGTCGGCAGGCCGGAGAAGTCGGCGCGCGCAAAGGGCTGGTGGATGCTGTCCATGCGGGCCACCGGGCGGGGGCCGCCCAACCACACCGCCATCAGCATCAGGGACAGCAAAAAAGCGGCGGTGACGGTGAGCGTGGTCATGGTGCGTTTCATGGATTGTCGCCTTTCAGGTGACGGAGAAAAAAGCCGACCATGGCCCGGTGGGCGTCGGCCAGCGCGTCGCGGTCAAAGTTGGGTGGGTCGTTCAACAGTGCGGCTTCGATGGAGCCGGGTTTGAATGGCGGCAAGGGCGACAGGTAGGCGCCGTGTCCGCCGCGTGGCAGATCGACCACGTGTTCGCAGGGCGCGCAGGCCGCCAGCACCGCCTGCGCGTGGAAACGCGGCACCTGGTTGATGTCGCCGTCGGCCGTGGCCAGGCCCAGGGGGATGCGGGGCGCGGCGAGCGAGGCCATGTCGAAATCGGCAGCGAAGGGCACGGACGCCAACGCGGCGGCCACCCGGGGGTCGTGGTGGGTGTGCCAAGTGGGATCGGTGAAGCGCTGGCGCAGCACCCCCATGGCAACGGCTTTTTTGAGCGGGTCCCACAGGTTGCCCTGCAGTCGGGTGACAAAACCGACGCAGGAGGAAAAATCGGCTGCCAGGTGGGCTTCGCAATGGCGCAGAAACGCGGCGTCTGACCAGCGCCCGCCGGCCAGGGTGAGCGCCGTGTGGCCGCCGGCAGAGGTGCCGTAGACGCCCACCTTGTCCAGGGACAGGCGGTTCGACCACATGGGGTGCTGGGCCAGTGCGTCGATGGCGCGGGAGACCTCGGCCGGACGCTGCCGCCAGCTGGGTGGTCCGGGCGTGCCGGGGTCCATGTGGTTGTCACCCCGGTGGCGCGGCAGCGCGACCACAAAGCCGGCCTCCACCATGGCGCGGGCCAGATCGGTGAACACCCACGGCGCGCCCCCTGACCCATGCGAGATCACGATCAACCGTCCGTTGCCCGGCTGGTGAGCCCCGTCGGGTGCCAGTGACAACACAAAGGGGCCGCGTTGCAAAGTGCCTTCCGGCGCGTTGCTGGGGTAGAACAGCGTGACAGGGCCGTCACCCGACAGACCGGGCAGTTCCGCCAGGCCCATGCCCGCTTGGGATGTGCCTTGACACAACACCAGCAGCATCGCCGCGCCCAACAGCAGGCGCTTCATGGATGCCGCGCCAGGCCCAGCCGGCGCCGCTCGCGCGCCACCAGCCGCTGCTTCAGCGAACTGCCTTTGGCGAACACAACCGCGCCATGGACGGCAAGGCCCAGCCCCCAGCCAAGCGCGGGGAACATCGCCCAGGGCCGGCCTTGGGTCCAGGCCAGCAAGAGCAGGCCGGTGTTGACCGCAAGATAGACGCCTGCGTGAATGAGCCAGCCGAATTGCGCGCTGGCCCGGCGCTGCGCTTGGCGTTCGAGCGGCGGGTTGTGGGTGGGGGTTTGCATGTGCATGTGTGCTCCTTGGAAAAAATCAGATCAGGCCCAGCCCGCGCCACAACAGCCCACCCAGGTAACGGCTGGGCAGCAGCGTGAAGGCGCCCGCCACCACACAGGCGCTGATGTACAGCGACATCATGATCAGGCGGTGGCCGCGGATGTTGCCCTGCGCCAGGTGGCGAAAAGCGATGAACAGGCTCACCAGCGTGACCGGCACCAGCAGGTGAATTGGCGTGTACCCGGCGATGTTGGGCAGCTTGAAGTCCCGGATGAACACGGCAGAGACGGCGGTCATCAACATCAGCGTGACCCAGGCATAGCCCAGCGCCCGGTGCAGCCGGGGCCGCTGCTGGGCACTGTGCCGGGCCCACATGACCCAGGGACCTATCAGCAAGGCGCTGCAGGCCGCGCAGAGGTGGATGGCGATGACGGGCGAGAGCTGCATGGGGTGGACTGTGCCGGCGCCGTTGAGGCGGCGCGACCACCGGGCGACGAAACAGCCCTTTTGAGGTGTGAACCGCAACACTGGGGCGCGAGATGTGCTCCCTTTCTTGCCGATGGCGGGTGTACCGTGGCCCCCAAAACCGGGTTAACCTCGCACCTGATTCAAAAACAAGTGCTCTGGCGCGGGTGTCTGATCCGCCGCCGCATCAGGAGTGGGGGAGGGAGGATGAAAGCCATCACCGCGGGATTGAGCCGCCTGGACGGCGCCTGGGCCGACGCCTGGGGCCAGGACCGCGTGCTGCGCCTGGCCACGGATGCACCGTGGCCGGAGGTGCGCGCCATGCATTTGCGCAGCCAGCACCAGACCGTGCCTTTTGTGCTGTTCGTCAACCTGGCGTTTGCCATTTTGACGGCCGGCATCTTCACCAACGCAGCCGGCTGGACCTTCATGTGGGCCTGGATTTCGGCACAGGTGGTGTGGACGCTGTACGTCTGGGCCGCGTGGCGGCCCCGCCAGCGACGGCCCTACGTCCTCGCCACCCCCTGGGCCTTGACCCGTGTGCTGCTGGGGGCGGCGGTGGTGTCGGTGTTGTGGTCCATCGCCATCTGGGTGTGGTTCAGCCATGCCGATCCCGACGGGCGCCATTTCATGGTGGCCATCGTGGTGGGCAACCTGTGTGTGGGCACCTTGGCGATGTCGTCCATCGCCTCTGGGGTGTTGGCGTATGTGCTGCCACAGGTGCTGGCCACCGCCGTGTCGCTGGTGGTTTACCCACGCAGCTATGTCGAGCTTGAACTGATTGCGCTGGTGCTGCTCGCGCTGGTGTTGTGCTGGTTCGGGTCTTACATCTCGCGGGTGCTGACCGCCAACCACATGTCCAAGCGCCGGCTCAAGGCCAACCTCGAAGAGCTGGAATTGGCGCGAGACCACCTGCTGAACAGCGAAAAACTGGCGTCGCTCGGCTCTTTGGTGGCCGGCGTGTCGCACGAGGTCAGCACACCTTTGGGGGTGGCCGTCACGGCGTGTTCTGCGGTGGCCGACACCTTGCATGGCATGCAGCGCGACTACGACGACCGCACCCTGAGCCAGGACGTGTTCGAGCAGACCATGACGCAGGCCATGGCTGGCGTGGGCATGCTGCAGAACAACCTCGACCGTGCGGCACAGCTCATTTCCAGCTTCAAGCACACGGTGGTGAGCCAGGTGGACGACAGCCTGAGCGATTTCGAGGTGATGGAGACGGTGCGGACCTTGTTGGTGAGCCTGCAGCCGGTGTTGTGGCGGGTGCCGGTGGTGCCGACCCTCATGGGGCCTGCGCAGCTCAAGGTGCGCTCCTACCCCAGCGCGCTGATGCAGGTGCTGACCAACCTGATGATGAACAGCGCGCTGCACGCCTTCGAAGGCGTGGTGTCGCCCGAGATCAACATTGAGGTGACCGATGAAAAAGACCAGTGGACCCTGACCTACCACGACAACGGTGTGGGCGTGGCCCCCGATGTGCAACAGCGCATCTTTGAGCCCTTTTTCACCACCCGACGTGGCCGCGGCGGCACCGGGCTGGGCCTGAACATCGTCTACACCCTCGTCACGCAGCGGCTGGGGGGCCGGCTGGAATTCTGGTCCGACCCGGCCGCCGGTTTGCGTTTTCGGCTCGATCTGCCGAAACTGGCGCCGCCTGCGGCCACCGTGGCTGCACAGGACGAATCATGACCGGGGCGCTTTCGGCTTGGGTGTCCCGTCTGCAAGCGCGCCTGCGGACCGACCTCGACTGGCTGACGCGCGAGGACGAGGCCGCCGCGCGGCTGCGCGCCCGCCACCTGAACTACGTCAACCGCCTCACGCCCTTGTTGGTTGGGGTGAGCATGGCCAACGCCTCCTTGTTGGTTTACGTGATGCGAGTCAGCGCGGGCGCGCTGCCGGTGGTGTGCTGGTTGTTGTTTTACGTCGCCTGGGCGGTGCTGGCGATGCGTGGCTGGTGGAAGCGGCACCGCCACGAGGCGCAGACGGCCTCGCCGCGTGCTGTCCGCCGTGTCACCCAGGGCGCCATGGCCATAGCCTTGTTGTGGGGCGTGGCGGCCTTGATGTGGTTCCCGATCGGCAACAGCGAACAACGCTTCTTGGTGGGCATGGTGGTGCTGGGTTGCCTCAATGGGGGGGTGTTGGCGCTGGCAACAGTGCCTACCGCTGCATGGGCCTACCTCTGCGTGCTGACACTGTGCTGCATGGCTGCGGCGCTGATGGCGCGTTTGGAATTCATCGGCATCGAACTCACCCTGTTGCTGACATACAGTGGAGCGCAAGCGTGGATGGCCCTGGTGATCGCGCGCGTTTTTTCGGCCCGTGTGCGCTCTGAAACCATGGCCCGCGAGCGCCAAGCCGACCTGGAGGTGGCGCGCGATCAGCTCATCAGCAGTGAAAAAATGGCGGCGCTGGGCGCCTTGGTGGCCGGTGTGGCACATGAGGTCAACACGCCCTTGGGCATTTCGATCACGGCGGCGTCGGCGGTGCGAGAAGGCCTGGTCGGCATGCGCGAGGACTACCAGGCGCAGCGCATGACCCGTGAAAGCTTCGAGCAGGCGCTGGACCAGGCCATGGAGGGCCTGGACATGCTGGACACCAACCTGATGCGGGCCTCGCGCCTGATCAAGGATTTCAAACAGACGGCGGTGCACCAGACCAGCGAGCGCCTGTGCGACTTTGATGTGATGGAAACCTTGCGTGCCTTGTTGGCCAGTCTGCACCCGGTGACGCGCCGGGTGCCGGTGCGCCCCATGTTGGGTGGGCCGCGCAAACTGCCTGCCCGAGGCTACCCCGGCGCGCTCATGCAGGTCTTGACCAACCTCATCATGAACAGCGTCAACCACGCGTTCCGCGAGGTGGCTTCACCCGCCATCGTGATCGACGTGCGCGAAGGCGAGCACGAATGGGAACTGGTGTACAGCGACAACGGCGTGGGCGTTCCACACGAGTACCAGGCACGCATCTTCGAGCCCTTTTTCACCACCCGCCGAGGCCGTGGGGGCACCGGCCTGGGGCTGAACATCGTGTACACCGTGGTGACGCAGCGCATGGGCGGGCAACTGACGTTCTGGTCGCGGCCGGGCCAAGGGGTGCGCCTGCACCTGCGTTTGCCTCGGCGCCTCACGTCCGAGCGGCCCGACTCCCAGCCCCAGACACAGAGCCACCCGGGCACGACCACGGGGCTTTGAGCGACCAGCGGCTCAGTCTTGGGGGCGGAAGCCCAGCACGATGGGCGAGGGCACCTTGCCGTTTTCGTCGCGTGGCAGGGTGGCCGTGCGCTCCACGGCACGCAACACCGCGTCGTCCCAGGCTTTGTTGCCGCTGGACTGGGTGAGTCGGCTGCTGACAATGGTGCCGTCGGGAAGCAATTTGATTTCCACCTCGGCGCGTGGGTTGCCGTTGACCACATCGGTGAAGACGATGTTGGGTTTGATGCGTGCGACCACGCGACCGCCGTAGCTGGCCGACGGACCACTGGACTGTTGGGCCGTGCCCTTGGCGTTGGCATTGCCGGTGGCACCGGCCTGGCCCATCATGCGCTCCAGGTTCTTCTGCCTGTCGGCGGCGAGTTGGGCGTCGCGGCGTTTTTCCTCAGCGGCTTTGGCTGCGTCTTCGCGCTTCTTGCGTTCGGCGTCCAGCTTGGCTTGCTCGCGCTTTTTCTGCTCGGCCAGTTCCTGCTTCTTTTGGTCGGCCTTCTTTTTCTCTTCGAGCTTCTTGGTTTCTTCGCGCTTGAGCGCGTCCGCTTTCTTCTTGTCCTCAGCTTGTTTGAGGGCCTCAGCCTTGCGTTTTTCCTCGGCCTTTTTCTTGGCTTCCAGCGCAATCTCCGCCCGGTCTGGCGCCGGCGCAGGGGGCGGGGGGGCCGGGCGCGGCGGTTCGGGCGCGGGCTTGACGGGTTTGGGCTCTGGTGCGGGCGGCGGTGGCGGTGCGGGCGTGGGTTCCACCAGCCGTGGCGCGGCTTCTTGTGGCAGGCGTGACCACAGTTCGGCCTCCACCGCCACCTCGGTCGCGTCCGGCGTCCAGCTCACGCCCCAGGTGAGCGCGGCCACCAGCAGGCCGTGGGCGATCAGGGCCAAGGTGAGCGGCCCGCTCCAGCGGGTGTCACCCGGTGGGCTCAGGTCGATCTGGTCAGCGGTGGCGTTCATGTGGTGCGTGTGTGTCAGCGGCTGGTTTGCACCGACAGGCCCACGCGCTCGATGCCGGCCCGTTGCAAGCGGTCCATCACCTCGACCACACTTTCGTACTTCACGTTCTTGTCGGCACTGATGACCACCGGAGCGGACTTGCCGTCTGCGCCGGCCGCGCCTTGAAGTTGGCGCACGCGCTCCACCAGGCGTTCCTTGGTGGTGTCTTGGGCGCTGGCGTTGGACATGCCGTCTTTCACCTGCAGCTTGGCGTCCTTGTCGATCAGCACCTGCACAAATTTGTCCGGCGAGCGGTCCGCCTTGCCCACGCTGGGCAGGTTGATCATGCTCGGCGTGATCAGTGGCGCCGTGACCATGAAGATGATCAGCAGCACCAGCATCACGTCGATGAAGGGCACCATGTTGATCTCGTTGATGGTGCGGCGGCCCCGGCCGCGTGAGGATACGGCAGGCATGTCAGTTATCCATTCCGCGAACGCGGCACCCGCGACGCATGAAAGAGTCGAGCCGGGGGACACCGCCGGGCCGGCTTTGCCGGACGGCTGGTGTCGCCCCCTTGAGGGGGGATGCGGCCACGCGAAGCGGGCAAGCGACGGGGGTGGTTTCTTTCACTTCAGTGTCCGGACGCGGTGCCCGCGCCCAGGTTGCGGTGCAGGATGTTGGAGAACTCTTCGATGAAGGTTTCCAGCCGGTTGGCCACGCGGTCGATGTCGTGGGCGAAGCGGTTGTAAGCCACCACGGCGGGGATGGCGGCGAACAGGCCGATGGCGGTGGCCACCAGGGCTTCGGCAATGCCGGGTGCCACGGTGGCCAGGGTCACCTGCGTGAGCGAGGCCAAGCCGGTGAAGGCGTGCATGATGCCCCACACCGTGCCGAACAGGCCCACATAGGGCGACACCGATCCGACCGAGGCGAGGAAGGCGAGGTTGACTTCCATCGCGTCGAGTTCGCGCTGGTAGCTGGCGCGCATGGCGCGGCGCGCGCCGTCGAGCAAGGCGCCGCTGTCGCCGATGCGGCGTTCGCGCAGCTTGAGGTATTCGCGCATGCCACTGGCAAAAATGCGCTCCATGGGGCTGCCCTGGCGCGCGTTCTGGGTGGCGCCTGCATACAGGTCGTTGAGGCTGCTGCCCGACCAGAAGTCGCGTTCGAAATCCTCGGTCAGCGCCTTGACCCGTTTGAGTGCAAACAGCTTGCGGAAGATGGCCGCCCAGCTGATGACGGACAGTGTCAGCAGCAGCAGCACCACGGCCTGCACCACCCAACTGGCGTTGAGCAGCAGCGAAACAATCGAAAAGTCGTGTGTCATGCGTTGTGTAGCTTGTCGATCAGGGTGGTGGGAATGCGCATCGGCTTCATGGCGCTGGCATCGACCCAGCCGATGCGGATCTGGCCTTCGCACAGGCGCTGCGCATCCGGGCCTTCGCCCAACCACGCCACCTGCTCTAGTGTCATGGAGGCGCGGCCAAGTTCCACCAGCCGGGTGGTTACAAGAAGCAAATCATCGAGGCGCGCCGGGCGGTGGTGCCGGGTCTGGGTGTCGGTGACGACAAACATGCCGCCAGTGGCCTCGCGCAGGGCCTGCTGCTGCAGACCCAGGCTGCGCAGCCACTCGGTGCGAGCGCGCTCAAAAAACTTGAGGTAGTTGGCGTAGAAGACGATGCCACCGGCGTCGGTGTCTTCCCAGTACACGCGCACCGGCCACTGGAACGGCGAGGTCTCCGCCGTCACAGCACCTGCTCCAGGCGGCGCACGGCTTCCTGCAGCTGGGCCATGGAATTGGCGGTGGAAAAACGCACGTAGCGCTGCGGTTCGGCACTGCCGAAGTCGCGTCCCGGTGTCACGGCCAGGTGGGCGCGCTTCATCAGCTCGAAGGCAAAGTCCCAGCTGCCTGATTCGGGTGCAATGCCCCATTTCTGGCAGGCCGCGCTGCAGTCGGCGTAGGCGTAAAAGGCGCCGTCCGGCATCACCGGCACATTCAAACCCAGGCGGTTGAGTGCCGGGATGAAAAAGTCGCGCCGGGCCTTGAACTCGTGGCGGCGGCGCTCGTATTCGGCCAAGCTCTCGGGCTCGAAGCAGGCCAGCGCGGCGTGTTGCGACACGGTGCTGGCGCAGATGAACAGGTTTTGTGCGATGCGCTCCACCGCGTCCACCAGCGATGGTGGCACCACCAGCCAGCCCAGGCGCCAGCCGGTCATGTTGAAGTACTTGGAGAAGCTGTTGATGCTGATGACTTCGTCGCCCAGCCCATCGGGCAGGCCCAGGGCGCTGTGGCCATACTCATCGTCGTAGCTCAGGCCCAGATAGATCTCGTCGATCAGCGTCACACCGCCACGCTCACGCACACTGCGGGCGATGGCTTCCAGCTCGGTGCGGGCAATCGACGTGCCCGTGGGGTTGGACGGCGAGGCCAGCAGCACGCCACAGGTGTCCAGGCCCCAGGCCGCTTCCACCTGTTCGCGGCTGAGCTGGAAGCGGGTGTCGGGCCCACTGGGCAGCAGCACCGCCGTGCCACCGGCTGCCTGCACGAACTGGCGGTTGCAGGGGTAGCTGGGGTCGGGCATGAGGATCTCGTCCTCGGGGTCGATCAGGGCCAGGCAGGCCAGCTGCAGCGCGGCGGACGCACCCGCGGTGACCACAATGCGGGCGGGATCGATGTTGAGTCCGAAACGTTGCGCGTACCAGCCGCTGATGCGCTCGCGCAATGCGGGCAGGCCGGTGGCCTGGGTGTACTGCGTGCGGCCGTCGCGGATGGCTTTTTCAGCCGCCTCGCGCACCAGCGGGGGCGCGGTGAAGTCGGGCTCGCCGATGTTGAGGTAGATCATGGGCCGGTCGGTGTGCGCCACCTGTTCGGCCATTTGGGCGGCGGCCTTGGCCACCTCCATCACATAGAAAGGTTCGATGCGCTGGGCGCGATCAGATAACTTCATTCCGTGTCATTCGGCTGTTTTGGCACGGCTGCCGCGCCCGCTGCTGGGCGAGGCGGCCACTTCCTGGGCGCGCAAACCCTTGGCCAACGGGTGCAACACGCCGTTGACGTACTTGTGGCCGTCGGTGCCCCCAAAGGACTTGGCCAGCTCGATGCACTCGTTGACCACCACGCGCCAAGGCACGTCCAGGCAGTGTTGCAGCTCGTAGGCGCCAATCCACAGCACACCGCGCTCGATGGGCGAAATCTCGGCCAGCGGGCGGTCCAGGTGGGGGGTGATGGCGGCGTCCAGCGCGGCCGATTGTTCGATGCAGCCGTGCAGCAAGGCGTCGTAGTGCGCACTGTCGGCCTTGTGGAAGCCGCTCAGGTCGCGGGTGAACACGTCGATGTCGCTGGCGTCATTGCGGCCCACGAGGTGCTGGTAAAGGGCTTGCAGCGCGAACTCGCGGGCACGGGTGCGGGCGGATTTGTCGGCCGCCTTGCGGGGTGGGGTGTTCTCAGTGCTCATGTTCAACCAATCTGCTTGAGCAACAAGGCCATTTCCACCGCAACCTTGGCCGCGTCGGCGCCTTTTTCGGTCTGGCGGGCCACAGCCTGTTCCTGGTTCTCGGTGGTGAGGATGGCGTTGGCGATGGGCAGCTGGTAGTCCAGACCCACGCGGGTGACGGCCGCGCCCGATTCGTTGGCCACCAGCTCGAAGTGGTAGGTCTCGCCACGGATGATGCAGCCCAGTGCGATGAGGGCATCGAACTCGTCGCGTTCGGCCAGGGCCTGCAGTGCGGTGGCCACTTCCAGTGCGCCCGGTACGGTCACGTGGTGGATGCGCTTTTCCTGCACGCCCAGGGCCAGCAATTCTTTGTGGCACGCGTCCCACAGGGCGTTGGTGATGCCTTCGTTGAAGCGGGCCTGCACCACACCGATGTGCAGGTTTTTGCCGTCCAACGGTCCGGTGCTGCCTTTGTCTGCGCCAAACATGTTCTGATTTTCCTTAAACGCCGGTGGCGCTGTCTTTGCTGAGGTAGCCGGTGATTTCCAGGCCGTAGCCGGTCATGCTGGGCATGCGGCGCGGGTGGCCCATGAGGCGCATTTTTTGCACACCACATTCGCGCAAGATCTGTGCGCCCACGCCGTAGGTGCGCAGGTCCATGCGGCCACGTTCGGGCGCTTGCGCCGAGCGGGCCGTGCCTTCGAACTGCGCCAGCAGTTGTTCGGCTGTTTCGCCACAGTTCAGCAGCACCGCCACACCCTGACCCTGCGCCGCAATGTGGCGCAGGCTGTTTTCCAGCGACCACGAGTGCATGCCACGGCCCACCTCCAGCGCGTCCAGCACCGACAGCGGCTCGTGCACCCGCACGTCCACCGAGGTGCTGGCCTCCCACTGACCCTTGACCAGGGCCAGGTGCAGCGCACCACTGGGTTCGTCGCGGAAGGCGTGGGCGGTGAATTCGCCGAAAGCGGTGTTGAGCGGGCGGCTGCCCACTTTTTGCACCAGGCTCTCGACGCGGCTGCGGTGTTCGATCAGATCGGCAATCGTGCCGATCTTGAGGCCGTGTTCGGCCGCGAACAGCTGCAGGTCGGGCAGGCGGGCCATGGTGCCGTCGTCTTTCATGATCTCGCAGATCACGGCGGCGGGCGTGCAGCCGGCCATGGCGGCGAGGTCGCAGCCGGCTTCAGTGTGGCCAGCGCGCATGAGCACGCCGCCCTCCACCGCCTGCAGCGGGAAGATGTGGCCCGGCTGCACCAGGTCGGCTGCCTGGGCGTTGGGGGCCACCGCCACCTGCACGGTGCGGGCGCGGTCTGCGGCCGAGATGCCGGTGGTCACGCCCTCGGCCGCCTCGATGGAGACGGTGAAAGCGGTGCCCATCTTGGTGCCGTTGCGCGGCACCATGGGCGGCAGGTTCAGGCGCTCGCAGCGGTCCTTGGTCAGCGTCAGGCAGATCAGGCCACGACCAAAGCGGGCCATGAAGTTGATGGCCTCGGGCGTGACGTGGTCGGCCGCCAGCACCAGATCGCCTTCGTTTTCGCGGTCTTCCTCATCCACGAGGATGACGATGCGCCCGGCGCGCATGTCGGCAACGATGTCTTCGACCGGGGAGATGGGGACGGGTGTGCTCATGGGTTGTGCTTCAGCATGCGCTCGACGTAGCGGGCGATGAGGTCGATTTCGAGGTTGACACGCGAGCCCGCCCGCAGGTTGCCCAGGGCGGTGTTCTCGACGGTGTGGGGGATCAGGTTGATGTGGCACTCGCAGCCGGCTTCACTGTCAACCACGCGGTTGACGGTCAGGCTTACGCCGTTGACGGTGATGGAGCCCTTGTAGGCCAGGTACTTGCCCAGCGCGGGCGGGGCCATCACGCGCAGGTCCCAGCTTTCGCCCACTTGCTCGAAGCGCGTGACGTGGCCGATGCCGTCCACGTGGCCGCTGACGATGTGGCCGCCCAGCCGGTCGTGGGCGCGCAGGGCTTTTTCGAGGTTGACCGGGCCTTCGTTGTCCAGGCCGCTGGTTTTGTCCAGCGACTCGGCCGAGATGTCGATGGTGAACTCGCCCTTCTCGGCGGAAAAGGTGGTGACCGTCATGCAGGCGCCGTTGAGGGCGATGCTGTCGCCCAAGCCCACGTCGTCCAGGTAGCCTGGTGGCGCCTGGAGGGTCAGGCGCTTGCCATGGGAGGAAGAACTGCCGAGCGGCTGGACAGCGGTGATGCGCCCCACGCCTGTGATGATGCCGGTAAACATCCGGCTATTGTCGCAGGGATTCGGGTTTGCCCTGGGCTTGGGGGTTCAGAAGGCGTCGCGTCCCGGCGGGCGGGCGCGCAGGCGCAGGTCGGGTCCGATGCGCTGGACGTCCAGGAATTCGAATCCGGGCGCCTGGTGGAGGTCCTCGAACGGCCCCAGGGCGGCCAGCCCCGCGCCATCGCCCAGCAGTTTGGGGGCCAGGTAGAGCAGCAGCTCGTCCACCAGGCCCTCGCGCAGAAAGGAGCCGTTGAGCTTGTGGCCCGCTTCGACGTGCAGCTCATTGATCTCGCGGGCGGCCAGGTCGCGCAGCATGGCGGCCAGATCGACCTTGCCGTGGGCGCCTGGGCAGTCGATGACGGTAGCGCCCGCCGCCTGCAGTTCGGTGCGGCGCGCGGCGCTGGTGGCGGGGTCGGCGGCGGTGTAGACCCACACGGTGCCCGGCGGCTGCAGGATGCGAGCGTTGGCAGGCGTTTGCAGTCGGGCGTCCACGATCACCCGCACGGGTTGGCGCTCGGTGGGCACCAGGCGCACGTCCAGGCGCGGGTTGTCTTCCAGCACCGTGCCGATGCCGGTGAGCATTGCGCCGGCCCGCTTGCGCCAGGCGTGCCCGTCGGCGCGTGCTTCGGGCGAGGTGATCCACTGGCTCACGCCGTTGGGCAGGGCGGTGCGCCCGTCGAGCGAACCGGCCACCTTGAGCCGCACCCAAGGCAGGCCTCGCACCATGCGCGAGAGGAAGCCGATGTTGAGCTCGCGCGCCTCGATGGCGGCGGGGTGGTCGGCGGGCAGCACCTCGACCTGGATGCCGGCCGCCCGCATGCGCGCCAGGCCTTGCCCGGCCACGCGGGGGTTGGGGTCGCCCAGGGCCACCACCACCCGTGCCAGACCGGCCTCGATGAGGGCGTCGCAGCAGGGCGGGGTGCGGCCATGGTGGGCGCAGGGCTCCAGCGTGACGTAGGCGGTGGCACCCCGCACGGACCGCCCTGCGGCGGTGGCGGCACGCAGGGCCATGATTTCGGCATGGGGCCCGCCCGCTTGTTGGGTATGACCCCGGGCGATCACCTCGCCCGAGGGCGAGGTGATGACGCAGGCGACCCGTGGGTTGGGCTCGGACAGGCCGACCGAGGGGGTGGCGTCCGCCAGGGGGAAAAACAGGGGCGAGGGCGGTGTGGGCATGGTGGTGGCGCAGGGATCAGGGGCAGTCCCGGTCCGCGTGGGCCTGGCCGGCCCGGCAATCCTGGTGCACCGCCCAGCGGAAGGTGCTGGGATTATCGGGCGGGCACAACGCATCGCCCGCGGCCCGGTGCAGTCGGTAGTTCTGCTGGGCCAGCGAGCGCGACACCGGGCCGTAGCCGTCGGGCCCTTGCACGTTGCGCTGCGCCTCGTCGGCACCGCCGGTGGCGGCGTATTCGTAGCGGCAGACCAGCAAGGTATCGTTGGTGGGCAGGCCGCGCCAACGTGGTTTGCCTTGCCACTGGGTCTGTCCCGCCTGCAGAGGCAGCAGGCAGACGTAGTGCTGGGCACCATCTGAATCGCCTGCGCCTGTGGGTTGCAGAAGCAGCAGGCAGGTGGCGTGGCCTGCCACGCCGCTGAGGCCCGACACATCCATGCCCGTTGGCCACGGCAGATCGGGGGTGGAGCGGCTCAGGTGGCCGCTGAGCAGCAGCGCTTGGATGGCGTGGCAAAGGTTCAGGTCTGAGCCGCTGTCACCGGTGCCACACATTTCAATCACCAGGCCGGTCGTGTTGTCGAAGACCAGGCGCCAGCGGTTTTCGATGTCCAGCCGGCTGCGGCCTGGGCCGTCGTGTCGGGCCGTGGGTGGGATGGTGGCGTGGCGTTGCTGCGGCGCACGCCAGGGAGAGGCGGTCGTTGCTGGTCGCAGGCCGGCCTTTGCGCTGTGCAGCGGCTGCGTGGCCGGCAGTGCGGAATGCAGGCGCAACTGCTGGTCTGTGCCCTCGCGATCGCTCCAGTGCAATTCGACGGTGACGGGACGCAGGACGTCGGCCACGTCACCTTGCACCGTCCAAAGGCGCGTGTAGCGGGTGTTGAAATGGTCCGAGGCGATGGACTCACTGCCACCGGTCAGTGGGTTGCGTTGGGGTTCCTGAGCGGTCAGACCGAGGTTCGCGGTGGGCAGATGGCTCTGGTGGCGCAGTGTTTCCATGCCTGCTTGGGCCAACAGAGTTGCCTCCCCGCGTTGGCGGGACAAGTCGGTGTGGCGGCTCAGGTTGGACTGAAGGCCACTCATGGCCAGCAGCCCGGCGCCCACCAGCAGGAGCGCGATCAGCACCTCGATCAGCGTGAAGCCGGCGGCGGTGCGGGGCCATGGGTGCTGCAGCCGAGCGTGGAGGCCACGAGCGGTGTTCATGGCGTATCCCTCCAGCTGCCGGGTACGCGTTCGTACGTGCGGGTGCTTTCGCGCAGGCGGTTGAGCGTGTCGGCGTCGTGGGCCACCTCGCTTTGCCCGCCTTGGCGGTGTTGGTGGCAACTGACCGTTGCGCCCCGAATGTCTGCGGCGCCACCGTCGCTGGCGTTGACGAAGGTGTCGTGTGCGAAGAGCACACCGTACACGTTGGGCGCGTTGTCGATGGTGAGCCGGCCGGGCGTGACCAAGGCCACGGGCGCATCGGGGCTGCCGATGGCCTCACCGCTGGAAAGGAGCGCCCCCGCAGGCAGGTAGAAGGCCCGCCAGCCCAGTGCGTGAGCTTGGCGGATGGTGGCGCTGCAGTCGTTGTCGGTGGGGCAAGACAGGTGGCGGGTCAGCGGCGAGCGGGCGTAAGCGGCCAGGCTTTGCTGGAACAGGTGCGCGAACAAGGCTTCATCGTTGCAGGGGGCGCCTGCGGCGGTTGCGAGTGTTGGGTCGTTTTCGACGCTGGCAAGCGCTGGGGGCGCGCCCGGCAGGCCCAGCACTTGTGTGCTTGGGGCACGGGTCAGCGTTGTCGCGGTGTGGGCCGCGAGCCCCAGGCCGACGATCTGGTCGTTGCGCAGGCTGGCCTGCTCCAACAGGCGACACTCGCCAGCGCAGGTGAGGGCGGCCGCGGGCAGTGAGGGCAGCAGCGGCACCGGCCGCAGCGCGACGGACAGCCACGCACGCGCGTCCGTGTCCAGTTGGTTCGGGGCGGCCTGGTCGCAGGGGGCGGTGTCTGGGGCGCAGCCCAGCGCCTGGGCGCGGACGGTGCCCGTGCCTGTTTCTGGCGCCAGGCGCACCACAAAACGCGCGGCTGAGTCGTCGGCCCAGGTCTGGTTGTTGTTTGGACAGGCGCAGTCGAGCGAGCCACCGGGCAGGCGGCAGCCTGCGCTCGCCCCGGGCACCGTGCTGGTGGGCAGGTGGTTCGCGCGGAAGTCGGTGCCTGCTGCGACCAGCGTGGCGGGTTCGCATTGCGCGTCAAGGTGGCCGGGGTGGTTGAGTCGGTCCTGCATCCAGCTCAGGCCTGCCTCCGCAGACTCGACGGCAACCGCAGCTCGCCATTGGTTGGAAGCACTTTGGTGCGCCAGCAAAAGGTGGCGGTTCAGATAGAGGACAACCACCAGCGCGATCAGCAGCAGCATGGCGATCACCCCCAACACACCTGCGCCGCGCTGGGGGCGGCGGGTGGTCAAGTGCCTGGGCATGTGCCGCTCCATTGGTCGTTGCGCACGTGGACGGTGGTGCGAACCTCGCGTTGCAGTGATGGGTCGGTGGTGGCTTGGGCCCGCAGGACAATGTCGTAGCGCCGGATGGCCAGCGTGGGGCAGGTGTTCGGCGTGTCCGGCGACCCACACGCTTGCGGACAAAGGGCCGCGAGCGACACGTGGGTGTCGGTGGGCGTGATCGCCAATTGGGTGATGCGCACGACGGCGGGATCGGTCAGCTCCTGTTGGCCCGAGCCGCCGAGTGCCAGTGTCAACTTGTGGTCTGTTTGGGCAAACGCTGCGCTCAGCGGATCGCTGCCGGGCAGGTCGAAGCTGTAGCGAACGCGGCGAAAGAGGCCGTCCAGCGAGGCGTCGTCCAGCTCGATGGCGCCGTGTGGGTTGGTGTCGGCATCCGAGGTGGTGGATGCCTCCCAGTGGCCGGCCCGGCGCAGGTCGCGCGCCAAGAGGTCGGCGGCAGCGCGCAAATCATGTCCCAGCCTGGCTTCCAGCAGCAACCGCCGGCTGGTCTGGAGTTCGGTCAGAAACAGGGCGAGGGCACCGCCGGCCACCACCAACCCCAGCGCCATGCCCACCAGCAACTCCACCAGGGTCAGGCCCGTTTGCCAGCGCTGCGACCGGTGCCGTGTGTGGCGTGCTTCAGCTTGGCCAGCAATGAGAGGTGGTGTCTTCGCCACGGTGGTCGCTCGCGGTGCGCAGCTGTTGTTGGCCGTGCTGGCCGAGCTGCAGCAGGGCGCAGCGGGTGTCGGCACGTTGCGGGCCTGTGGCACGGGCGATGGCCATGAATTGGCTGTGGCTGTGGGATTCATGGGTCTCAAGCTCGATCTGGTAGTAGCGTCCCGGGCCGCTGGTGGATTCAAGTCCCAGGTCGGCAAGTGAGTCGGCATAGCGGGTGTGTGTGGCTCGCCAGCGGTCCTGGGCTTGTGCCACGGCCGAGAGGGCACTGAAGGCCTCGCTGCGGCGGGCGCGCAGCACGTGGTCTCGGTACGAGGGGTAGGCCAGGGTGCCGAGGATGCCGACCACCGCCAGGGTGATCAGCATCTCCACCAGCGTGAAGCCGCGCCCCATGTCGGGCCGGCTCATGTGGTGCAGGCAGGCCAGCCCGGCAGGCTGCCCTGTGGGCTGCAGCTGCGGGTGCGGCCCAGCTTGTTGGCCACTTCGTGGAGGGTTTGGCCGTTGGGGCCGCTGAACACGATCACCGGGGTGGGCGTGACCGTCCCATGCAACGGGCCGAGACGGAAGATTTGGCTCACGCTTTTGGGTTGCATTGCGATGTGCCGCTCGGCCGGAAGGTGTTCGCTGACCAACAGACGCGCCGGTGCCGTGCATTGGGCTGTCGCCGCCTTGCAGCCGCAGGCGGTTTCAGGGCCGGTGAAGACGATGTAGCAGCTGCCGCTGGCATCGCTGGCAAACCGGATGGAAACCGTTTGCCCCGAACGCATCGCGTGGCTGCGCGCCCACTGGAAGTGCTGGCGGTAGGTTTCGGCGGCGCTTTCGAGCCGCTTTTGCAGCAGGTGTGATTGCCAAGTGGGGAGGGCGATGAACGCCAACAAACACAGCAGGAAAACGGTGATCAGGGTTTCGATCAAGGTGACACCACGTGTGTGGTGCCGACCCCGTGTCCAGATGCCGGCATCGGGCACCTGGCCGCACTTTTTCAGGCCTTGTTGTTCCATGTGTCCTCCCCTCGATGGAGAGGAAGCCTAAAACAAAAGTCTGAAAGACACACTCAAGAATTGTGTCGTCTTGGAGGGAGGGACGCCGTTCTACTTGCGAACTTCGTCCACCAGGTTCTTGAATTCGTCGATGTCCTCAAAGCTGCGGTAGACGCTGGCAAAGCGGATGTAGGCCACCTTGTCCAGCTTCTTGAGTTCGCGCATCACCATTTCGCCCAGGCGGTGCGAGGGGATTTCGCGCTGCCCGAGGTTGAGCAGCTTTTCCTCGATGCGTTCTATGGCGCTGTCCACCTGCTCCATGCTGACCGGGCGTTTGCGCAGCGCCAGCGCCAGGCTGGCGCGCAGTTTGGCCGGTTCGTAGTCGATGCGCCGACCGTCCTTCTTCACGACGGCCGGAAAGCTGACCTCGGGCCGCTCGTAGGTGGTGAAACGCTTTTCACAGGCGCCGCACTGGCGCCGACGCCGGATGAAACCCCCGTCCTCGGCCACACGCGTCTCGACCACCTGGGTCTCGGCATGGCCGCAGAACGGGCACTTCATGATCAGCGGTAGACGGGGAAGCGGGCGGTCAGGGCGTTGACCTTGGCGCGCACGGCCTCGATGTTGGCCGGGTCACGGGGGTTGTCCAGCACGTCGGCGATCAAGTTGGCCGTGATGCGGGCTTCCTCATCCTTGAAGCCGCGCGTGGTCATGGCGGGGGTACCGATGCGCACGCCGCTGGTGACCATGGGCTTTTCCGGGTCGTTGGGAATCGCGTTCTTGTTGATGGTCATGTGCGCGCTGCCCAGCACGGCTTCGGCTTCCTTGCCGGTGATGCCCTTGGCGCGGAGGTCGACCAGCATGACGTGGCTCTCGGTGCGGCCACTGACGATGCGCAGGCCACGCTGGGTCAGGGTTTCGGCCACGATCTGGGCGTTCTTGGCCACCTGTTGCTGGTAGACCTTGAAGTCGGGTTGCAGCGCTTCCTTGAAGGCCACGGCCTTGGCTGCGATCACGTGCATCAGCGGACCACCCTGCAGGCCGGGGAAGATGGCGCTGTTGATGGCCTTCTCGTGCTCGGCCTTCATCAGAATGATGCCGCCACGCGGGCCGCGCAGGCTCTTGTGGGTGGTGGAGGTCACCACGTCGGCATGGGGCACCGGGTTGGGGTAGACGCCAGCGGCGATCAGGCCGGCGTAGTGGGCCATGTCCACCATGAAGATGGCGCCGATTTCCTTGGCGATCTTGGCGAAGCGCTCGAAGTCGATGCGCAAGCTGTAGGCCGAAGCGCCCGCCACGATCAGCTTGGGCTTGTGCTCACGGGCCTTGGCTTCCATCGCGTCGTAGTCGATGGCTTCGTTTTTGTCGAGGCCGTAGCTGACCACGTTGAACCACTTGCCCGACATGTTCAGCGGCATGCCATGGGTGAGGTGGCCGCCTTCGGCCAGGCTCATGCCCATGATGGTGTCGCCCGGCTTCAGGAAGGCCAGGAACACAGCCTCATTGGCGGAGGCGCCGCAGTGCGGCTGCACGTTGGCGGCGTCGGCGCCAAACAGTTGCTTGACGCGGTCGATGGCCAACTGTTCGGCGATGTCCACGTACTCGCAACCACCGTAGTAGCGGCGGCCGGGGTAGCCTTCGGCGTATTTGTTGGTGAGCTGGGTGCCCTGAGCGGCCATCACGGCAGGCGAAGCGTAGTTTTCGCTCGCGATCAGCTCGATGTGGTGTTCCTGGCGGGCGTTTTCCAGCTGGATGGCCTTGAACAGCTCGGGGTCGGTTTGTTCGATGAGGATGTTGCGGTCGTACATGGTGTGGCAGTCAGGCGAGATGATTCCCTGTGCGGCAACACAAGCGCCGACAGGGGCTGCCCAGGCGAACGGCTGAACGCCAGGGGTGTTGACCCGCAGGCGGTGCGCTTCCCAGTGGTGTCCCACGTCAGCACAACAACCTGTGGGGTTGCCGGCCTATCGCCAGTTGCGCACGGAGCAGAGTTTATCAGGCGCCGCCGTCAGCTATCGGCGCAGGCCGACGCCGGTTTCAAGACTTGTTGATCGTTGCCGCTAGATCAGCGGCCGCCTCGGTGTCGGTGCGTGTGGGCAGCGGTGCAGGGGGCGCGAGGTCGATGTTGTCGGTGGGGGTGCTGCGAGGCGGTGTGCGAACCGGCGCCGGAGCCGGGCGCCCCAGTGCCACGCTTTGTATGCGCTGCGTTTCCGCCAGCACCTTGTCGATGTAGTCGCTGCCGTCGCTGCTGACGGCGCCGACATAAAGGCGCAGCCCGCCCTCGACCGAGCCGCTCAGCCGGACGTATTCGCTGAGGACCTGGGCGCCCACGCGCAGGTTGGTCACGGGGTCAAAGGCGGCCAATTTGCCACCAAAGCCGGCGTATTTGTCGGTGTGCACGCGGGTCATCACCTGCATCAGACCTTGAGCCCCCACCGAGCTTTGAGCAAACGGGTTGAAGCTGGACTCCACGGCCATGACCGCGAGCAACAAGCTGGGGTCCAGCTTGATTTTTTTGCCGAGTTCAAACGCCTCGGCCACCAAGGCGCTCAGCGGTTCTGGTGCCACGCGGTACTTTCGGCTCAGCCACAGGGCCACCTTGGCCTGCTCCGAGGGCAGTTCGTGGGTGTGCAGTGCGGTGGCACGGTCAACGGCGGTCGGGTCGGCCGTCAAGGCAATCACGGCGCCGCCGTTTTGGCGCTCCAGCAGCCAGCCGAGGAGTTTTTCCTCGGCAGCGGTGCGCAGGTCGGCACGGAAGGTGAGGGTCATCAAACCCACGGCCAAGACCATGCCCAGCAGCGCAAGGCTGTTGTGGGTGATGTCAAAAAAGCCACGTGTGACGTCGTCTGCGAACGTTCGCAGGCTGTTGAGGGTGGCACGGGGCCAGGATGTTTGCGCTGTCATAGCACGCTCCTTGTCGGGTGCCTTTCGGGTGCTGATTTGCAGCCGAGAGGACTTTGAAAGGGGGTCGCCATCGGCTGCGATAGGTCGCTTCAGACCTGGGAGCCAACTTAGCCGGGGTCGGCAGCGGTCGCGGGTTTACCCTAGGCTGGGCAAACGGGGCGAATCTTAGTGCCTGTTAAATGTCTCGTCAAGAATTTAAAAGTAAATCTTAAGACAAAAAATCATCTATGGAAGCGAGGCTCTTTTGCGTATGGATGTGCGCTTCGCGATTGAAAAAATGAACTGGGGCGTCGCCGTGGGTTCGCGATAAGCTTGTGTCGCCCACCCGATGGTGGGCGCCCACCCGCGAAGCAGTTCGGCTGCATCTCCGGTGGTTTTCAGGGGCAATCCGTTGCCCCATGGCAGGTGCGACATCCAACTCCGCCCGCCAAAACCCAACGGCATGGGCCTGTGGCCCGCCGTCGGCCCCGGTGGCTTTGGTCACCGGGGTTTTTCGTTTGTGTTTCGCGCTTTCAGGACCCCAGCAGACCGGCGCTCATGCGCAGGCGGGTGATACGGGCGAGAGTTTCTGCAATGACGGCGATGACGTTGTGAACGAATGACATGGTGGTTCCTTGGTTGGGCGCAGCGTGCGGGTCGCTTGCCGCGCAGGTGATGAGGCGCTTGGTGAGCACAAAATCAAGGGTAAACCCTAGGTGTAGTGTAGGTGGTCTGTCCAGATTGATCGAAAAAATAAGTATTAACCCTTATTTTTTGCTGGTGATTGACGTCGCAAGCGTCTCTGCGGTGTGCTGTTGCAGGCGAGGCGCGGGGAAGGGGTAAAACGGACGAAAGGTTGGCGCAATGCTCACGGTGGTGGTTCTGCTCAAGTTGTGTGTGGAGATTGCGCTGCTCGCGCTGGCAGGGCAGTGGGTGCTGATGCGGCTGCTGGGTAGCCGTTCAGGCGACAACGTGGTCTATGGCTTGCTGCAAGTGGTCACCAGCCCGGTGGTGGGGCTGGTGAGCAGGCTGTTTTCAGGCGGGGCAAACGCCCGGCGCGACATGCGGTTCGCCGCCTTGTTGGTGTTCCTTCTGTGGTGTGGCGCCACAGTGGCAAAGCTGTGGTTGTGTCTTGGGCTGGGGGTTGCGGGGTGCCGCTGAGTGCTGCAATGCATGGGCATCTTGCGTTACGCTCGCTGGCATGAGTGCCATTCACCAGAGTGCCGTTTGATGCCGCCACCCTCCCCACAGGCCCTGCCGGATGTGCTGGCGCGCTACTGGCGCAACAACCTCGCGGTGACCGCCGTCCTGCTCGCCGTCTGGTTTGGCGTGACGTTTGTGGTCAGCTACTTCGCCCGAGAACTCAGCTTCACGTTTTTTGGCTGGCCGTTCAGCTTCTGGGTGGCGGCGCAAGGGGCACTCATTGTGTACGTGCTCATCGTGGGTGGATATGCGTGGTTCATGAACCGCGCTGACTTCGCGCACGGTGTGGCCGAAGCGCAGGAGTGAGGGGTGGCAGCGGGCACGGGGTCCTCATCAGCCGAGCAGGTGGCCGGACGGCGCTTCAAGCAGCAGTTGAACAGGGTGTACGCCTGGTACACGGCGGGTTTTCTGTGTTTTGTGGTGTTGCTGGCGGTGCTCGAACAGATGGGCTTGCCGCGCCAGTGGATCGGCTTCATCTTTCTTTTTTCCACCATCGCGCTGTACGCAGGCATTGGCCTGTTGAGCCGCACCACGGATGCCACGGAGTATTACGTGGCAGGGCGTCGTGTGCCCGCCATGTACAACGGCATGGCCACCGGCTCCGACTGGATGTCGGCCGCCTCCTTCATCGGACTCGCTGGAACCCTTTACTT
This sequence comes from Hydrogenophaga atypica, assembly GCF_042665215.1. Lineage (NCBI taxonomy): Bacteria > Pseudomonadati > Pseudomonadota > Betaproteobacteria > Burkholderiales > Comamonadaceae > Hydrogenophaga > Hydrogenophaga atypica. Next base: position 17,699 of record NZ_JBHTCA010000008.1, on the reverse strand, counting down.
GACGGGTTACAACGGTCTGGCCTTCATCATGGGCTGGACAGGTGGCTACTGCCTGGTGGCCTTGTTGCTGGCCCCTTACCTGCGCAAGTTTGGCCAGTTCACCATCCCTGACTTTCTGGGAGAACGTTACGGTGGCAATGTCCCGCGGCTGCTGGGTATTTGTGCGGCCATTTTGTGTTCGTTCATCTACGTTGTGGCCCAGATCTATGGTGTGGGTCTGATTGCTTCCCACCTGATGGGGGTGGCGTTCGAGCTCGGGGTGTTCCTTGGTTTGGGGGGCATTCTGGTGTGCTCGTTTTTGGGGGGCATGCGTGCCGTGACCTGGACCCAGGTGGCCCAGTATGTGGTGTTGATCGTTGCCTACCTGTTGCCGGTGGTCTGGTTGTCGGTCAAACAGACCGGGGTCCCGGTGCCGCAGATTGCCTACGGCTACCAGTTGGAAAAGGTGTCGGCGCGAGAGACCGTACTCGCCACCGACCCCAAGGAAATCGAGGTGAGGCAGCTGTTTGAGGCCAAAGCCCAGGCCTTGAGCGAAAAACTCCAGAACCCGGCGGCAGCGCTGGCCGCCGACAAGGCCCGCATGGAAGCGAAGTTGACCCAGTTGCGCAACCGCGATGCCGATCTGGTCGAGGTGGCGGCTGCCGAACGTGCGCTCGCGGCCCTGCCGTCCGATGCCAATTCGGCGCGCGCTCTGTGGCAGCGCGAACTGGCGGCCGCCCGCGACAAATCGCTGCCGCTCAATGGCATGCCACCCCATGCGCAACAGTACGCGGGCGACCCTGACGGCAGCCCGCAGGAGCGCGTGGAGTTCGACCATTCGCGGCGCAACTTCCTGGCGCTGGTGTTTTGCCTCATGGTTGGCACGGCGGCCTTGCCCCACATCCTGATGCGCTACTACACCGTGCCCAGTGTGCGGCAAGCCCGGACGTCGGTGACCTGGTCACTGGTGTTCATCGTGTTGCTGTACTTCACGGCACCGGCGCTGGCCGTGCTGGTCAAGTTCGAGGTGTTCAACGTGATGGTGGGCATGCCTTTTGAGCAACTCCCGGGCTGGGTGGCGGCCTGGAACAAGGTCGATCCCGCCCTGCTGTCCATCACCGACGTCAACCGCGATGGGCTGCTGCAGCTCAACGAAATCAGCATCGGTGGCGATATCGTGGTGCTGGCCATGCCGGAAATCGCGGGATTGCCCTACGTGATTTCGGGCCTGGTGGCAGCCGGCGGCCTGGCCGCAGCGTTGTCCACCGCCGACGGCTTGCTGCTGACCATCGCCAGCTCGCTCTCCCACGACCTGTACTACAAGATGATCGACCCCAGCGCCTCCACGGCCCGTCGCGTCACCATCTCCAAGGTGCTGCTGCTCATCGTGGCGCTGGCTGCGGCGTACGTGGCGGCCCAGAAACCTGCCGACATCCTGTTTCTCGTGTCCGCCGCATTCTCCATCGCGGCGGCGGCCTTTTTCCCAGCGCTGGTGCTGGGTATTTTTTGGAAGCGCGCAACGGGCATCGCCGCATCGGTGGGCATGGTCGCCGGACTGGGTGTGACCTTCTACTACATGGTGACCACACAACCCTGGTTGCGCAGCGTTTTTGGCGTGACCCGACCCATTGAGCTGTGGTGGGGCATACAACCCATTTCGGCCGGGTTGTTTGGGGTTCCCGTCGGTTTTGCGGTGATCTTGCTGCTGAGCCTCGTCACGCCCAAACCATCGGCCAAAACACTGGCGTTTGTCGATCGTGTGCGTTATCCCCGTTTGCGCAGCGACCTGGATCGCGGGCCGGATTGAACGCCTGGACACTGCCCTGATTTGGCTGGCTGGGGAAAATTGGTTAGAATCGTGGGCTTTCCCTTGCCGCACCCCGTCTGACGCCGGGGGCAGCTTTCCCTTACCGCACTCCGTCTGACGCCGGAGGCGGGTGTTCAATCCAAAAGGAGTGTCCATGCGTCATTACGAAATCGTTCTGCTGATCCACCCGGATCAAAGCGAACAAGTCCCCGCCATGCTGGAGCGTTACAAAGGCATGATCACCAACGGTGGTGGCAAGATCCACCGTGTGGAAGACTGGGGCCGCCGCCAACTGGCGTACCAGATCAACAAGCTGTCGAAGGCGCACTACCTGTGCGTGAACATCGAAGCCGACCAAGCTGTGATGGCTGAACTGGAACACGCGTTCAAGTTCAACGATGCCGTGCTGCGTCACCTGACCGTCCTCAAGAAGAAGGCTGACACCGGCCCGTCTTCCATGATGAAGTCCGTCGAGCGCGAAGAGGCCCGCAAGTCCGCTCAGCAGGAGACCGCAGCGTAAATGGCCGTGATGGTCGTTGCCCGTTGAACCATTTGCGCCTGACGGCGGTGGTGGTGCAGGTCGATAGCCTGCGCTACACCCCAGCCGGTGTGCCCGCTCTCAATCTGGTGCTCGAACACCAATCAGAGGTGCTGGAGATGGGACTCAAACGGCAAGTCAGTCTGATCCTCAAGGCCGTGGCCTTTGGGGGCGACGCGCAGGCACTGGGCCAATTGGCCCTGAACACCGCGCTCGAATTCGACGGCTTTCTGACGACCGCACGCAACCACAAAGGCGTTGTGTTCCACATTCAAGCATTCAAAGAACCTTAAGGAAGCTCCATCATGGCTGCACCCAAGCGTTTCAATAAAGACAAGCGCCCCAAGCGCAACACCCAGTCGCTGCTGTTCAAGCGCAAGCGTTTCTGCCGCTTCACCGTGGCTGGCGTGGAAGAAGTCGACTACAAGGACGTTGATGTCCTGCGTGACTTCATCGCCGAAAACGGCAAGATCATCCCCGCCCGCCTGACGGGTACCCGCGCGATTTACCAGCGCCAGGTCAACACCGCCATCAAACGGGCGCGCTTCCTGGCCATGCTGCCGTACTCCGACCAGCACCGCGTGTAAGAAGGAGCCTCAACATGCAAATCATTCTGCTCGACAAAGTGGTCAACCTCGGTGCCCTCGGCGATATCGTCAAGGTCAAGGACGGCTACGCCCGCAACTTCCTGATCCCCACGGGCCGTGCCCGCCGCGCCACCCAGAACGCCATTGCCGAGTTCGAAGCACGCCGTGCCGAACTCGAAAAGGTGGCTGCCGCCAAGCTGGCCGAAGCCCAGGCGCTGGGCGAGAAGCTGGGCGGTTTGACCGTCAAGCTGTCGCAAAAAGCCGGCGTTGATGGTCGCCTGTTCGGCTCCGTCACCAACCACGACGTGTCGGAAGAGCTGACGAAGCAAGGCTTTGCCGTTGCCAAGTCGCAAGTCCGCATGCCCAACGGCCCCCTGAAGGCTGTGGGCGACTACACCGTCAGTGTGTCTCTGCACACCGATGTGAACGTCGAAGTGAGTGTGAGCGTGCTGGGCGAAACCGCCTGAGCTCTTGCGCTCCCAACAAAAAACCGCCTTCGGGCGGTTTTTTGTTGGGCGGATGCCGCCAAAAGCGGCGCGGCCTCAATCAAACACGGGGGATTCCACGCCCAACACCTTGTGCAGCTTGGGGCTGGTGGTGGTGTACTGCAGGAAGACCTTCTTCTCGGGGAAGATGAAGGGAACGGCGCCGAAGGCGGCCAGGGCACATTCGTGGAAACCGCTCAGGATGAGCTTTTTCTTGCCCGGGTAGGTGTTGATGTCGCCCACGGCGAAGATGCCGGGGATGCTGGTCGAGAACTTCTCGGTGTCCACCACCAGTTGCTTGCGCTCGATCTCCAGGCCCCACTCGGCGATCGGCCCCAGCTTCGGGCTCAGGCCGAAGAACACCAGCATCATGTCCATGGGCACAACGCGGGTCACGCCGTCGGCGCCCGTCACCTTGGCGCCGGTGAGTTTGCCGTCTTTTTCCTCGTAGCCCGTCACTTGGCCCACGATGAATTGCATCTCGTACTGCTCGCACAGTTCGCGCATCTTGGCCACGTTGGCCGGCGCGGCTTTGAAGCCATCGCGGCGGTGGATCAAGATGACGCTCTCAGCCTTGTTCGGGCCTTCGGCCACGAAGTTCAGCGTCCAGTCCAGCGCCGAATCGCCGCCGCCCACGATGACCAGGTTCTTGCCGGCGAAGGTGGCGGGGTTCTTCACGCGGTAGAACAGTTGCGAGCCTTCAAACTGCTCCAAGCCATCCACTTTCAGCGTGCGCGGCTGGAAGGCACCGACGCCGGCCGCGATGAAGATGGTCTTGGTCAGAAAACGCGTGCCCTTGGAGGTTTCGACGTAGAAGCGGCCATCGTCCTGCTTCTGCACCACGGTCACTTCCTGGCCGAGGTGGAAGGTGGCACCGAAAGGCTCGATCTGCTTGAGCAGGGCGTCGGTGAGTTCCTGACCGGTGCACACGGGCACGGCAGGGATGTCGTAGATGGGCTTGTCGGGGTACAGCTCCACCGGCTGGCCACCGGGGTAGGCCAGCGAATCGATGACGTGTGCCTTGATCTCCAGCAGACCCAGTTCAAACACCTGGAACAGGCCCACGGGGCCGGCGCCAACGATGACGGCATCGGCCTCGATGGGGCCTTCGTGGGCGTGGGCGGTGTCAATGACTTGCTGGTTCAATTTCGGGTCCATAGGGTTCAGCGGTGGTAACAAATCCGTGGGGGCCCGGCCCCCGGCGCGTCAGCGCAGCAGTTGACCGAGCTTGCCGGTCTTGTCTTTCCAGGCCTCGGCGTCGGGCATGGGCGTCTTGCGCTTGGTGATGCTCTTCCAGCCTGGCAGGCGGGCCAGCTCGGCGTTGAGCTTGATCATGTGCTGCTGGTCGCGCGGCAGGTCTTCCTCGGCGTAGATGGCGTTGACCGGGCACTCGGGAATGCACACGGCGCAGTCGATGCACTCGTCGGGGTCGATGGTGAGGAAGTTGGGGCCTTCGCGGAAGCAGTCCACAGGGCAGACGTCCACACAATCGGTGTACTTGCAGGCAATACAGGCTTCGGTGACGACGTGGGTCATGGTTTTTGAAGGGAATCGGTGGAAACACCTGATTTTAGGGTTTCGCGCATTTTCAAATGGGCAATGCCCCTGCCGCTTGACGTGTGTCAATCGGCCAGGGGCCATTCAAGGCGTTCAGCTGAGCATCACGGCGCCGGCCGTGGCGTGGCTGGCGGTGTCCACCAGCACCAGGGCGCCCAGGCCGCGCGAGCGGGTATAGGGCAAGGCGGCGATGGGTTCCTGCAACAGCAGCTCGACCACGCCGATGGCGTTGGGCGGCAGTTGCTCGGCGTCGGTCTCGGCCAGGGTCTCGATGTTGACCTGGTGCACGATGCGGCGCACCTTGGCCTTGACCCAGCGGTGGCCGTGCAGCGCCCAGTAGACGCGGCCCGGCACCAGGGCCTCGTTGTCCAGCCAGGCCACGGTGGCGGTCAGCTCACGCGTCACGGGGATGGGCGAGGCCACGGGGGTGTCGTCGAAATCGTCTGCCGCAGGGGCGGCTTCGCCCGCCGCCAGCAGCCAGTCGCCGCGCGACACGTCCAGCTCGCGGTCCAGCACGATGCCGGCGCTGTGGCCGGCCAGCACGGCATGGGGCTGGCGGGTGTGGTCCAGCACCTGGGCCACGGTGGCCGTCTGTCCCAGGCCCTGCGGGCCCTGCAGAACGCGCACCGTCTGGCCGACCTGCACGCCGCCGGTGGCCACGCGGCCCCAGAACACGCGGCGGCCTTGTGAGGTGTCCGACGACGAAGAGAACTTCTCCACCCACTGCACGGCGAAGGAGAAGGGCAGCTCGGTCTCGGCGGCGGTGTTGGGCAGGTGCTCCAGCAGGTCCAGCAGGCTGGGGCCTTGGTAACCCGCCCAACCATCGGCGGCCGTCACCACGTTGTAGCCCTTGAGGGCGGAGATGGGCACCACGGCCTTGAGGGGGATGCCGGCCTCGGCGGCGAAGCCTTCGAGCTGCGCCCGGATGTGGGCAAAGGCAAGGGCCGGGTCTTCGACCGCATCGAGCTTGTTGATGGCGACCACGATGGTGGGCACGCGCAGCAGGTGCACCAGCAGGCTGTGGCGGCGGGTCTGGGGCAGCAGCTTGAGTTGCGGGTCGCGCCAGTCCAGCTTGGTGGCGTCCACCAGCACCACGGCCGCGTCGGCGCCGCTGGCGGCGGTCACCATGTTGCGGGTGTACTGCTCGTGGCCGGGGCTGTCGCCGATGATGAACTTGCGTGCCTGGGTGCTGAAGTAGCGCCAGGCGACGTCGATGGTGATGCCTTGCTCGCGCTCGGCCGACAGGCCGTCGGTCAGTGCGGCCAGGTCCACCTCGTCCTCGGCGCCGTGGGCGCCGGCCGAGGTGACGCTGGCCAGTTGGTCCTGCAGCACCGAGCGGCTGTCCACCAGCAGGCGACCGATCAGGGTGCTCTTGCCGTCGTCGACCGAGCCGCAGGTGATGAATTTCAGTGCGTTCATCAGAAATAACCCTCTTTTTTACGCTTTTCCATCGAGGCGTCGCTGGTCTTGTCGTCCATGCGGGTGGCGCCCCGTTCGCTCACGTTGACGCTGAGCGTCTCCAGCACGATGTCGTCGGCGCTGGCGGCGTCACTCTCCACCGGGCAGGTGCAGGTGATGTCGCCCACGGTGCGAAAGCGCACGGTGCGCGTTTCCACCGTTTCGCCCTCGCGCGGCGGCGTCAACTCGGTCACCGGCACCAGCAGGCCCTTGCGCTCCACCACCTCGCGCTGGTGGGCGTAGTACAGCTCAGGCAGGGCGATGTTTTCGCGGGCGATGTACTGCCACACGTCCAGCTCGGTCCAGTTGCTGATGGGGAACACGCGGAAGTGTTCGCCCGGCTGCAGGCGGGTGTTGTAGAGGTTCCACAGCTCGGGGCGCTGGGCCTTCGGCTGCCACTGGCCGAAGCTGTCGCGGTGGCTGAAGATGCGTTCCTTGGCGCGGGCCTTTTCCTCGTCGCGGCGGGCGCCGCCGATGAGGGCGTCGAAACGGAACTCGTCGATGGCCTCCAGCAGCGTGACCGACTGGTGGGCGTTGCGCGACTCGCCCGGGTGGGCCAGGCGCACGGTGCCGCGCGCCATCGAATCTTCCACGCTGCGCACGATCAGGCGGGCTTGCAGCTCGGCGGCGCGGAAATCGCGGAAATCGGTCACTTCCTTGAAGTTGTGGCCGGTGTCGATCATCAGCAGCGGGTAGGGGATGCGGCCGACGCCAAAGGCCTTCTCGGCGCACTTGAGCAGCACCAGCGAGTCCTTGCCGCCCGAGAACAGCAGGGTGGGGCGCTCGAAGGCGGCGGCCACTTCACGCAGGATGAAGATGGTTTCTTCTTCCAGCGCGTCCAGGTGGGAGCGCTGGGGCTGGTGGGGGCGGGCGGCTTGCAGCAATTGGGGTTCCGTGCGGGCGTTCATGCCGGCTGTCCTTGGGTTTGTGATTCGGGGAGGGCTTGCACGTGCAGGCCACATTCCTTGGAGGTTTCTTCCCACCACCAGCGGCCGGCGCGGAAGTCTTCACCTACCGCGATGGCGCGGGTGCAGGGCGCGCAGCCGATGCTGGGCATGAACTGGTCGTGCAGCGGGTTGTAGTCCAGCCCGTGCGTGGCCACAAAGTGCCACACATCGCCCCAGGTCCAGTCGGCCAGCGGGTTGACCTTGACGCGGCCGGGCTCCTGCACCACGTCGGGCACGTCGGCGCGGGCGCCCGACTGCTCGCGGCGCAGGCCGGTGATCCAGCCACCCTTGCCGGCCAGGGCACGTGCCAGCGGTTCCATCTTGCGGATGTCGCAGCACTGCTTGCGCAGGTCCACGCTCTGGTACATGGCTTCTTCGCCGTGCTGCTTGACGAACTTGATGGTGGCTTCCGCCTTGGGGCGGTAGACCTCGACGCTGTGGGCGTAGCGCTGCTCGATCTTGCCGATCAGGCCCAGCGTTTCGGCGTGCAGCTTGCCGGTGTCGAGCACGAAGATGCCCGAGTTGATGCCGGCCAGATGGATCAGGTGGGTGACCACCATGTCTTCCACGCCCAGGCTGGAGGCCTGGGTCAGCGGCTGGTGCTCGGCCGCCACGCGCTGCAGCAGCGCGATGCTGGCGGCCACCTTGGCATCAAAGCTGGCCGAGGGGCGGTTGTAGAGGGCGATGGCGCTCATGTGGGGCTTTCTGTCAGGCGGCCTGGCGGGCAAACAGAGGGGCCGGCTGTTCCGCATCGCCTTGGTAGAAGGCGCTGTAGTGGCGCAGCAGTTTTTCGCCCACGGGCAGGCTCTGGTCGGCGCGCAGCACGGCGGCGCTGAAGCCGCAGCGCTTCATCTGCAGCAGCTGGTCCACCAGCACGTCGCCGGTGGCCACCACGGTGCCGTCAAAACCGCGGCGGCGGCGCAGTTCCACCGCCTGGCTGAAGGCGCGGCCATCGGTGAACTTGGGAAAGTGCAGCACCACGGTGGCGACGCCGTCGAGGTTCACGCCTTCGACGTCGGTGTCGTTCGCCACGCTCAGCACGCCAGTGCCTTCAAGCAAGGCGGCTTGAGACGCGTTTTGGGATTCGATCAGTTGCATGTGTGTTCTCCAGGGCGGCTCAGGCGGCCTCAGTGACGGCGTCGGCGGCGGGCGTGCGGGCGGTGGCCACGCGCACCCCGTTGGCAGCAGCCTTGAAGGGCTCGTGGCCGATGCGCTTGAGCGCGGTGATGAAGTTCTCGCCGCTTTCACGCTGGGCACGGTAGACGTCGAGGATGGCCTCGACCGCTTCGGTCACTTCGTTGGCGGCAAACGAGGGGCCGACCACCTTGCCGGCTTGGGTGGGGCCGCTCAGTGCCGAACCGTCGGAGCCGGCCAGCGTGATCTGGTACCACTCCTGCCCGTCCTTGTCCACGCCCAGGATGCCGATGTGGCCGCTGTGGTGGTGGCCGCAGCTGTTGATGCAGCCGCTGATGTGCAGGTCGATCTCACCCAGGTCGTGCAGCTCGTCCATATCCTGGAAGCGGGCGGTGATGGCTTCTGCCACCGGAATGGAGCGCGCGTTGGCCAGGTCGCAGAAATCGCCGCCGGGGCAGGCGATCATGTCGGTCAGCAAGCGGATGTTGGGCTTGGCCAGGCCCAGGCGGCGGGCCTCGCGCCAGACTTCCGGCAGCTGGTCGCAGCGCACCCAGGGCAGCAGCAGGTTCTGGTCGTGCGTCACGCGCACTTCACCGGCGCTGTAGCGGTCGGCCAGGTCGGCCACGGCGTCGAGCTGGTCGGCGGTGGCGTCGCCCGGGGCCTGGCCCAGGCGCTTGAAAGACAGGGTGACAGCGCGCAGGTCGGGGTTCTTGTGCGCGGCCACGTTTTGCTGCAGCCAGCGGCCAAACTCCACGTCGTCTTCGGCGGCGGCACGCAGGATGTGGGCGATCTTTGCGTCGGCGCTCTTGCGGTCGCAGGCCAGGGCCGGCGGCGCGAAGTGCGCGGCCACGCGCTCGTACTCGGCGGCGCGGATGGTGTGGGGGGCGCCGTCTTGCTCGACGATGCGCTTGTACTCGGCTTCCACTTCGTCGGTGTAGCGCTGGCCTTCGGCCTTCACCAGGATCTTGATGCGGGCCTTGTAGATGTTGTCGCGGCGGCCCCACCGGTTGTAGACGCGGACAACGGCTTCCAGGTAGTTCAGGATCTGGTCAAACGGCAGGAACTCGCGGATGGTGGTGCCCACCACCGGGGTGCGACCCATGCCACCGCCCACCAGCACCTTGAAGCCCAGTGCCTGGGTGTCATTGCGCACCAGTTGGAGACCCACGTCGTGCCAGTGGATGGCGGCGCGGTCTTCGCGGGCGCCGGTGATGGCGATCTTGAACTTGCGCGGCAGGAAGGCGAACTCGGGGTGCAGGGTGCTCCACTGGCGCAGGATTTCAGCGACCGGGCGGGGATCGGCGATTTCGTCCACCGCGATGCCGGCACGCTCGTCGCTGGTGATGTTGCGGATGCAGTTGCCGCTGGTCTGGATGCCGTGCATGTTCACGCTGGCCAGCAGGTCCATCACGTCGGCCGCGTCGGACAACGGGATCCAGTTGTACTGGACGTTCTGGCGTGTGGTGAAGTGGGCGTAGCCGGTGGTGAGCTTGCTGCCGATGGCTTTGCCGTCGCGCAGCTGGATGTCGCCCAGCCGGTTTTGTGCAGCCACCGCACCCTGGAAGATCTCGGCCGTCGGTTGGTCGTATTCGCGGGCGATTTTGGCCAGCACGCGCACCTGGGCCGTGGACAGCTCGCCGTAGGGCACGGCCACGCGCAGCATGGGGGCGTGGCGCTGGACGTACCAGCCGTTTTGCAGGCGCAACGGCTTGAACTCGTCGTCCTTCAGGGTGCCGGCCTGCCAGCGCTCCAACTGGTCGCGGAACTGGGCCGCGCGTTGTTGCACGAATTGGCGGTCAAAGGCGGTGTACTGGTACATGGTGGGTATCAGGTGTCGAGAATCAGATGGCGATCAGCTTGACGCCGGCGTAGGCCAGCAGCAGCGAGAGGAGGGAACGCACCAGGCGCTCGGGGGTGTGGCGCATGAGCCGCGAACCCACCCAGATGCCGGGTAGCGAACCGGCCAGCAGCTTGGCCAGCAAGGGCCAGTCCACCGAGCCGAGCGAGGCGTGGCCCAGGCCGGCCACAAGGGTCAGCGGCACGGCGTAGGCGATGTCGGCCGCAACGATGCGCGGCAGCGGCAGCAGCGGGAACAGCAGCAGCAACACGGTCACGCCGATGGCGCCGGCACCCACCGAGGTGAGCGTCACCAGGGTGCCGATGACGGCGCCGAACAGCAGCGGGAGTACCCAATGGCGCGCGTGGGTGGCTTGCTCGAGGTGGGCCGCGTCCAGCGTGCGTGGTGCCGTTTTGCCGCGAGCGGCCTTGTAGAGCATCGCGGCAGCTGTGAGCAACAAGGCCACGCCCAGGGCGGTGGTCATGACGGTCTGCACCTGCGGGTTGGCCGGCCCCACCGTGTGCAGCACCCACAAGGTGGCCAGGGCGGCCGGGATGCTGCCCGCGCACAGCTGGCCCACCACGCGCCAGGGCACCAGGCGCTGGCGGGCCAGGCTCACCGTTCCACCGGCCTTGGTGAAGGCCGCAAACAGCAGGTCGGTGCCGACAGCGAGATAGGGTTTGACGCCAAAAAAGAAGATCAGGATGGGCGTCATCAGCGAACCGCCGCCCACGCCAGTGAGGCCGACGACGAGGCCCACAAAAAAACCGGCGAAAACAAAGGCAAGTTCGTGCATGGGGACGGACTGTAAAAGCCCGTCTACATATCTCAAACTATCTTTTTGTGATGGTGGTATTGCTTTGGGTTATTAAGGGGCGCGCTGTCTCGGTTGGGGTGGCAAGGCGGTTGATCGGTGTTGGTGTCAGTGAAAACCCTTGAGTGTCATCTTTGTTACTTGGGTCTGTGGATGCACCGAGCAAACTGCATGCAACAAAGAAAGTGAAATGACAGGAGACACCCATGCCAACAGACGTCATTCGCCGCCTTCGCGGTGACATTACCGCCGGTGATCACCCCTACCTGCAGGGGGCCTGGACACCGCTGCTCGAAGAGGTCAATGCCACCGACCTCAAGGTCATCGAGGGCGAAGTGCCCTGGGACATTGATGGTGTTTACCTTCGTAACACACAGAATCCGGTGTACCAGGCGCTGGGCCGTTACCACCCCTTCGACGGCGATGGCATGTTGCACATGGCTGCCTTCCGTGACGGAAAGGTCAGCTACCGCAACCGTTTCATCCAGACCAAGGGGTTAAGTGCAGAACAGGAAGCCGGAAAGCGCTTGTGGGCAGGTTTGCTGGAAGACCCGGCACTTTCCACCCGGCCGGGCTGGGGTGCACATGGTGGCATCAAGGATGCCTCCAGCACCGATGTGGTGGTGCACGCGGGTCGGGCACTGACGACCTATTACCAGTGCGGTGAGGGCTACCGGCTTGATCCGTTGACGCTGGCGCAAGAAGGTATCCCACCCTGGTCGCCCCTGGATGGCATATCGGCGCACTCCAAGGTCGATGAGTCCAATGGCGAGTTGCTGTTTTTCAACTACTCGACCCATGCGCCCTATATGCACTACGGTGTGGTGGACAGGCATGACAAGCTGGTGCACTACGTGCCCGTGCCGCTGCCCGGTCCGCGTCTGCCACACGACATGGCCTTCACCGAGAACTTCGCCATCCTCAACGACTTTCCGCTGTACTGGGATCCGGAGCTGCTGGCCGAAGGCAAACACGTGGTGCGTTTTTACAAGAACCAGCCTTCGCGTTTTGCCATCATCCCGCGCCGTGGTCGACCCGAGGACATCCGCTGGTTCGAGGCTGCTCCCACCTTTGTATTGCACTGGCTCAATGCCTACGAGGAGGGCGACGAGATCGTGCTGGACGGCTACTTCCAGGACGAGCCCATGCCGCGCAACTACGATGGCGCGCCGGCCGGCTACGAGCGCATGATGTCCTACCTCGATCAGTACAAGATGGGCACGCGCCTGCACCGCTGGCGCTTCAACCTCAAGACTGGCCAGACCACCGAGCAGCGGCTGGACGACCGCATCCTCGAATTCGGGATGTTCAACCAGCGTTACGCCACCAAGCCTTACCGATACGCGTACAGCGCGGTGCAGGTGCCAGGGTGGTTTCTGTTCCACGGCTACGTCAAACACGACCTCGTCACCGGCGAGTCCTGGGAGGTTCGGCTGCCAGAGGGTCAGTACGCGAGCGAGGCGCCCTTCGCCCCGCGTGTGAACGCCAAGGACGAGGACGATGGCTACCTCGTCACCTTCGTCACCAACGAAAACACCCAAGGCTCGGAGCTGCTCCTGATCGATTGCAAACGTTTCGAATCTGGGCCGGTTTGCCGCATTGCTTTGCCCCACAAGCTCTGTAGCGGCACCCACTCGTGCTGGGCAAGTGGTGCCGACATGCGCGATGGGGTGCTGCGTTTCCCTGATCACTGAGATTGCTTCCAACAAATGCGTTGCGCCCGTATCTGTAGGCGCAACCCATCAGCAGGAGACCGACATGACACCCGCCACTCTGGTGCAACCCCAGCCCTACCTGATCGACAATCCCAACCTGCAGGGCGGCTTTGCCCCGGTGGACCGCGAGATTGTGGCCGACCGCCTGGAGGTGATCGGTGAGATCCCGACCGACCTCAATGGCCTGTACGTGCGCAACGGTCCGGTGCCGCAACACGTGCGCCCCGGCAAGTACCACTGGTACGACGGCGACGGCATGTTGCACGGTGTGCGCTTTGACCGTGGTCGTGTGGTCTACCGCAACCGTTGGGTCGAGACAGAAGGCCTCTTGGGCGACCGCGCGCAGGGCGAGAACCGCTGGCCCGGCATCAAGCAGAAGATGCCCGAAGGTGTGCTGCCCGACGACGCGATGAAGAACACGTCCAACACCGACGTGAAGTTCCACAATGGCCGCCTGCTCTCGATGTGGTACCGCGGCGGATCGGTGTACCAGGTCGATCCCGACACGCTGGCCACCGTCGGCAAGCTGGAACAGGACCCGCGCCTGGCCGCCCTGCAGGGCCTGCAGATTTCGGCGCATTCCCGCGTGGACGAGCGCACCGGCGAGTACATGTTCTTCGCTTACGGCAACCGCCACCCTTACATGCATTACGGCGTGTTGGCCGCCGATGGTTCGCTCAAGACCTTGATTCCGGTGGAACTGCCCGGCCCACGGTTGCCACACGACATGGCGATCACCGAGCACTACTCCATCCTCCACGACTTTCCGTTGGTGAACAACCCGGAGGCGCTCAAGGCCGGCCGCTACAGCCTGGACTTCCACCCCGAATGGCGCAGCCGTTTTGCCATCGTGCCCCGCAATGGCACCGCAGACCAGATCCGCTGGTTTGACGCTGACCCGCGCTACATGTTGCACGTGGTCAACGCCTGGGAAGAGACCAATGCGCGTGGCGAGACCGAGGTGGTCATGGTCGGCACGCCCTACAGCATGCCCAAGCAGTACGACGGCTCGCTGGACGTCAAACGCCTGTTGTTCACCATCGGCACTCAGGGCACCGATTACGAGCTGTACATGTGGCGCTTCAACCTGGCCACGGGCCGTACCCACGAGGGCGTGGTGGACGATATCCTCAACACCGAGTTCCCCATGATCAACGGCCTCTACCAGGGCCGCAAGAACCGGTTCAGCTACAACGTGCTCATGGGCCGTACCCGCACGGTGGAGCAGCCGCGCTTCGCTGGCATGGCCAAGTACGACCTGGAGCGCGGCAGCGCCGTGGCCTTTCACCCGGGCGAGGGCTTCTGGTTCAGCGAGGCGCCGTTCGCGCCAGCGGATCACGCGAAGGCCGAAGACGACGGGTATGTCGTGGGCTTTGTCTGGAACGAGCAAGAGGCGCGATCTGAGGTTTGGGTCACCGACGCACGCCATTTCGCAGACGGACCGGTGGCGCGCATTGTCCTGCCACAACGGGTGCCGCACGGCTTTCACAGCACATGGGTGCGAGGTGAGTTGCTCGCTGGCGGCAGCAAGGGAGCGCACGCATGAGCAACACCGCCGACAACCCGCTGTTGGGTGTTTGGAACTTGGTGCGTTGGGAGATCGCGTACGGCGATGACCGCCCGACGACCTTCCCCTACGGGCCTGATGCCACGGGTTTGATCATGTACACGCACGACGGTGCGATGTCAGCTTGTATTGCGCGCGCCGGGCGCAAACCCTTGTCCAGTGCCAGCGTGCGCAGCGCCCCGGAAGCGGAGCGGCTGGCCGCTTTCGAAAGCTATTTTCAGTACGCGGGCAGCTACGAAATACAGCCGCGCGACGGCGGGCAGCAAGTGGTGCATCGCGTCAGCCATTCACTCAACGCCAACTTCGTCGGCACCGAGCAGGTGCGCCGCATGGACTTTGGCTCGGACGGAACGCTCACCTTGTCTGCATCCGACCTGGTGCCTGGCAGCGACGTTCCGCGCCACCACCGCTTGATCTGGAAACGCTGATGTCCAACTTGTTTGAATTGCACCGCGCCTTGTTCGAGCGCGCCCAGCAAGCTTGCCGCGACCGCGCCTGCTGGAGCCCCTTTCCCGAGATGCCAGGCAAGTACCCCAACGCCGAGGCAGCTCAGGTCGATGGCCGCTCGGCGTTCACTGCCCATTTGTTGGCGGGCCGCTTTGAGCTGGACCAACCTGGGCGCGTGGGCGAACTCGGTGAAGAAGTCTCTCCCTACACCCAGGAGCCGCTGGGCATCCGTTACCCACAGGCCGATGTGAACACCTTGTTCGACGTCGCCGAGGCCGCCATGCCGGCATGGGCCGCAGCGCCCATCGAAACGCGCATCGGCGTGCTGCTGCAGGTGTTGGATGTGATCTACCGCGAGCACCTGTTCGAGATCGTGCACGCCGTCATGCACACCGCAGGCCAGAGCTTCAACATGGCCTACGCCGGCTCTGGTGTCAACGCGCTCGACCGAGGCATCGAGGCCCTGGTCTACGCTGACCAGGCCATGCGCGCCGTCACCCCCAGCGCCCGTTGGGAGCGTCGCTTCGGCCCCACCGACGTCAAGCTACAGAAAACCTACCGGCTGGTGCCGCGCGGCGTCGCCGTGTGTTTTGCCTGTGCCAGTTTCCCCACCTGGAATGCCTGGCCGTCCATGATGGCCAGCCTCGCCACGGGCAACCCCGTCATCGTCAAGCCGCACCCCGCCACGGTGCTGCCCATGGCCATCACCGTGCGCGTGTTCCGTCGCGTGTTGGCCGAGGCCGGATTCGACCCCAACCTGGTGACCCTGGCGCTGGACAGCATGGCTGAGCCGCTGGGACAGGTGCTGGTCAAGCACGCCAAAACCGCCATCGTTGATTTCACTGGCAGCGTGCGCTTTGGGCAGTGGGTGGAGCGCAATGCGCATCCCGCCATCGCTTACACCGAAACCGCTGGCTGCAACACGGTGGTGCTGGCCGGCGCCGACGACCTGGACGCCGCGCTGCGCAGCCTGGCCACCACCCTGTGCATGTTCAGTGCGCAGATGTGCACCAGCCCGCAGAACATCTACGTGCCGCGCGACGGCGTGGACACGCCCCAGGGCAAGGTGCCCTTCGCCGAGGTCGCCCAGCGGTTGGCGGCGGCGGTGGATGAACTCACCCGCGACCCCAAGAAGGCCAGCATGATTCTCGCCACCATCCAGTCGCCGCAGACCCTGGCGCTGCTGCACCAGATGAACGAGGCAGGTGCCACGCGCGGCCAGGTGCTGTTGTCGCCGCGCGCCTATGTCCATCCGGACTTCCCCAAGGCCCGCACGAGCACACCGTTGATGCTGAAAGTCACGCCCGCCGAGCGCGACTTGTACGCCGAGGAGCGCTTTGGTCCCATCAGCTTCGTCATCGAATGCGAAAACGCCGATGACGCGCTGACACGCGCCACGATGGACGCCCGCACGGCCGGCGGCCTGACCGCCTTCCTTTACGCCACCGACGAGGCCTTCATCGCCCAAGCCGAGGCCGCCTATGCCCGCGCCGGCGCCCAGCTGACCACCAACCTCACGGGGGCCATGCCGCTGAACTTCGCGGCGGCCTACAGCGACTACCACGTCACCGGCCTCAACCCCGCCGGCAACGCCACGCTGACCAACTTGTCTTTCGTCGCCGGTCGCTTTGGCGTTGTCCAGTCCCGTCGGCCCGTAGTTGCCTGAGAGCTGCCTGAGATGCCCATGAGCCACAAACTGCCTTTCGCACTGCGGTTGCCCGTGGTGGCCGCGCCCATGTTCCTCATCTCCGGGCCGGAGCTGGTGTTGGCCGCCTGTCGGTCCGGCATCGTGGGCGCTTTTCCCACGCCCAACGCCCGCCCCATCGAAACCCTGGACGTTTGGATGCGCCAAATCACCGAAGGTGTGGCGCAAGCGCGCGACGAAGTGGGTGCGGCGCAGGTGGGGCCCTGGTGTGCCAACCTGGTCACACATTCCTCCAACACACGGCTGGCGCAAGACCTGGAGCTGATCGCCAAGTACCAGCCGCCCATCGTCGTGACCGCCTTGGGCAGCCCGAAGCCGGCCATCGAAGTGGTGCATGGCTACGGCGGCGTGGTGCTGGCGGATGTCATCAACCTGGGGCTCGCACGCAAGGCGGTTGCCGCAGGTGCAGACGGCTTGGCTTGCGTCTCGGCCGGGGCAGGTGGGCACACGGGCTTCCTGTCGCCTTTCGCCTTTGTCAGTGCGATCCGTGAGTTTTTTGATGGCTTGGTGGTGGTCGGCGGTGGCATCAGCGATGGCTGGGGCGTGGCGGGCGCGGTGGCCTGTGGCGCGGACCTGGTTTACATGGGCACACGCTTCATCCCCACGGTGGAAAGCATGGCACCGCCTGAGTACAAACAGATGGTGGTCGATGCCAGCGTGGACGATCTCCTGGTGAGCGCCGGCGTAACCGGCACACCGGCCAGCTGGCTCAAACCCTCTTTGCGTGCCAATGGGCTGGACCCGGACAACATGCCCGACGCCCCAGGCCGGCAGTACGACAGCAACCAGTCCTTTGCGGGCAAAAAGTGGGTGGATGTCTGGGCGGCAGGGCAGGGCGTGGGCAGCATCCGCGCCATCGAACCGGTCGCGCAGGTGGTGGACCGCCTGAGCGCTGAGTACACCCAGGCCCAACAACGCTGGGTGGGATTGAACTACACAAAGCAAGGCGTGTCGGCATGAGCAACATCTACATCCTCGGCGGCCACCAGACCGATTTCGCCAAGGCGTGGTCGCGCCACGGGCAAGACCTCTCGGACATGGTGCGCGAATCGACGCTGGGCGCGCTGGCCTCGGCCCGTGTGGAGCCCTCGCAGGTGCAAAGCATCCACGTTGGCAACGCCT
>NZ_JBHTCA010000007.1:0-166237 GCF_042665215.1 Hydrogenophaga atypica | reverse complement strand
TGTTGGACCAGGCTGGCCAGCGTCACGCGGTCCTCTGTCTGGAGCTGTTGATACCTTCTGGGTGGACTGCTTTGCATCTGCTGACCTTACTCGGTGGCAGGTGTTGCACTTCAGATTTGAATCCGCCAGGCATAACGTTGAAGTTGTGGGGCGGCGACGCCGTCCCGCACGAATGACCAGTTAAGGCTTAGGCGCAGTTTTCGATCCATACCGATTCGCCTGGATGATGTTCTTTGATCGTGTTGATTGCCCCGGTCAAGACATCCTGGACCTCACCGCACAGGGGATAGATGAACCGGGAAACGTTGGCATGTTCAAGTCTTGCGTAGTCAGCTTCGGAGATTGCATCTGCGCCGCACCAAACCGCTATCGTTCCTCCACCGCTTGCGCGCAACGCATCTTGCAGGCCACCAGCCGTGATTGCGAGGAAGACCATCTCTGAGCCTTAACGAAATGAATCCCGCAAATCCTGCGGAATCAAACGGACAGTGTGGGATATTCTGGACACGGTTTCCTCCTGAAAGCGGCTTGTGGCCTGGGTTTTGGGTCGATACCCCGCGTCAAACCGCAGGTATAAAAACACCATGAAACCCGGCACGCCTGTTTGACGTTCCGCCCGCTTGCTGGACCAGGCTCGCGAGCGGATTCGGTGCCTTCACTATAGCTTCAGCACCGAAAAGGCGTACCTGCGCTGAACTTATTGGGCCAGCCGCTATCATTCCTCCCATGCACCGTTGCCTGATGGTTTTGATGATCTGCCTGCTGCCCCTGCGGTTGTGGGCGGGCGACGCCATGGCCGTGCAGCACGCACCACTGGCCCCACATGAGGCGCCGATGGTGGTGGCGCAGGACGCCCACCCCTGCCACGGTGCCGATGCCCCGTCGGAGGCCCCAGCCGCACAGGCAACGTCCGAACACAGCGGCGCCTGTGGCGACTGCAGCGTCTGCCACGGCCCGCTCGCCGGCCTGGCACTGCCCACCTGGGCCCCCCCTGCCCTGCCTGAAGCGCTGCCGTGCACCCTGGGCTGGAGTGCTTTGAGCGCCAACGGCCCGCCCCACCTCAAACCCCCCAGAGCCTGAACACCTGGCCCGCCTCAGGGCAAGGGTTGGCACGCCTGCGCGTGCCTGTGCGTTCATTCTGGAGACTTTCATGTCGTTTGTTTTTTTCGACCAGGCGCGCTGGCGCGTGCGTCTGGTTGCCGTGGCCCTGTCCTGCGCGTGGCCGATGGCCGCGCCCGGCGCCGCTGAGCTGCCCAGCGCCGAGCCGCTGGACTGGCGCCAGGCCAATGAGGCGGTGGGGCGCTACCTGCGCGGCCACACCGATCTGCTCAAAGCCGAATCCGCTCCCGCCCCCGCAGCACCCGACGTGCGCGCCGAACTGCGGCTGGACGCCGCACTGGCCCAGGCCCTGGCGCGCCGCCCCGACCTGTTCGTGCGGCCGGGCCAGTCGCCCGCCGAAACCGCCCAGCAGCGGCTTGCGGCGCTCGAATGGCAACGCGACGTGCGCGAAGCCTGGGGCCAGGCGGTGTTGGCCGAGCAACTTGCCCGCCTGAGCGA
This sequence comes from Hydrogenophaga atypica, assembly GCF_042665215.1. Taxonomy (NCBI): domain Bacteria; kingdom Pseudomonadati; phylum Pseudomonadota; class Betaproteobacteria; order Burkholderiales; family Comamonadaceae; genus Hydrogenophaga; species Hydrogenophaga atypica. The sequence goes on along the minus strand of NZ_JBHTCA010000007.1, from coordinate 164,680 downwards.
GGAGGCTGCCCACGTCACCGCCACCGGCGCAGAGCTGGGCCGGCGCATGGCCCAGGTGGGCACCTGGAGCCGCGCGCAGTGGTTGCACGAACACACCCTGTCGCTCGACGCCCAGATGGCCCGCGACAACGCCTTGGCCGCCGCCGCCGTGGCCCGCGCCAAGCTCTGGCAGCGGCTGGGCGTGGCCGACGGTGACACCCGCTGGCGCCTGCCCGACCAATGGCCTGCGCCCGCGCCGCTGCCCACACCTGCCGCCGCCAGCGCCCACGGCACCGCACCCCAGCCCCTGTTTGACCAAGCCCTGGCACAGCGCCCCGAGCTGATGGCCAGCCGCCTGGAGGCCCAGCGCCTGACGCAGGCTGTCACGCCGGAGCAACTGGGCACCGCGCGCGCACACCTGGCCACGGCCGCGCAGGCGGCGGTATCGCAAGGGCAGGCCACCGCTGGCCTGAATCCGGTCGCGCTGGGCTGGAGCCACGCGCAGGAACGCGCGCTGGGCGCCAGCCTGGCCGTGCATGCGCAGGAGGCCACGCTGCGTCTGGATCTACAAAATGCCTGGCGTCAGTGGCAGATGGCCCAAAACCAGGTCACGCGCCTGAGCGCCTGGCAGGCTGCGCAGACCGAGCTGCTGGACGACATGCAGCGCCGCTACAACGGCATGCTCAAGAGCACCTGGGACTTGCTGGCCAGCGCGCGCGAACACATGACCACGCAGCAGCGCCTGCAACAAGCCCGCCACGACCTCTGGCTGAGCCACACCCGCCTGCAGCACCTGCTGGCCGGTGGCGACGCCGTTCCCCTCAGCCCCAGCCTCGGCGCCACACCCACGGGCGGCGCACAGCGCAGCCCCGGACATTGACCATGAGCCACTCACACCTGCCCCGCCGCGCTTTTCTGGGCGGCGCTGCCTTCACCGCTGTTGCAGCGGCCTCTGTCTCGCGTGTGGCCCTGGCCGCGCTGCCCGAGCCGGTGATCCAGACCTCGGCCGCCACCGCCGCGCCGCTGGTCCCACCCAATGGACGCCCCTACCAACCGGTCGTCACCCTCAACGGCTGGACCTGCCCCTGGCGCATGAACAACGGCGTCAAGGAATTCCACCTGGTGGCCGAGCCGGTGGAGCGCGAAATCGCCCCTGGCATGGTGGCCCGCCTGTGGGGCTACAACGGGCAAAGCCCCGGCCCCACCATCGAGGTGGTGGAAGGCGACCGCGTGCGCATCTTCGTCACCAACAAACTGCCCGAGCACACCACCATCCACTGGCACGGCCAACGCCTGCCCAACGGCATGGACGGCGTGGGCGGCCTCAACCAGAAGCAGATCCCGGTGGGCAAGACCTTTGTGTACGAGTTCGAGGCGCGCCGCCCCGGCACCTTCATGTACCACCCCCACGCCGACGAGATGGTGCAAATGGCCATGGGCATGATGGGTTTCTGGGTCACGCACCCCAAGGCCAAACACCCGCACATTGCCGACGTGCAGCGCGACTTCTGTTTCCTGCTCAACGCCTTCGACATCGAGCCCGGCGCCAGCGTGCCCAAGATCAACACCATGCTGGACTTCAACCTCTGGACCTGGAACAGCCGTGCCTTCCCCGGCATCGACAGCCTCAACGTGCGGCTGGGCGACCGGGTGCGCGTGCGCGTGGGCAACCTCACCATGACCAACCACCCCATCCACATCCACGGCCACGAGTTCGAGGTGACCGGCACCGACGGTGGACCCACGCCGCCCGGCAGCCGCTGGCCCGAGGTGACCACCGACGTGGCCGTGGGCCAGATGCGGCAACTCGAATTTGTGGCCGACGAAGAAGGCGACTGGGCCATGCACTGCCACAAAAGCCACCACACCATGAACGCCATGGGCCACGATGTGCCCACGCTGATCGGCGTCAACCACCAGGGCCTGGTGCGACCGCTGCAACGCGCCGCGCCCGATTACATGGTGATGGGCGAACGGGGCATGGCAGACATGGGCGAGATGCAGATGGAACTGCCCGACAACACCCTGCCCATGATGACCGGCCAGGGCCCCTACGGGCCGATCGAAATGGGCGGCATGTTCACCACGCTCAAGGTGCGGCGCGAACAGAAGCCGGGCGACCACAGCGACCCCGGCTGGTTCCAGCAACCGCCGGGCACCCAGGCCTTTGAGTGGACCGGCGCCCCACCGGCTGCCGCAGCAGCGCCCCCCGCGCCCACACCCGCCACCGTCAACGTGCGCAAGCCGGGCGCGGGCGACCACAAACACCACTGACCCCAAGGAGCCCTTTCATGAACACACCCACCGCTGTCCTGGGGCTGGCCCTGGGCCTGGGCGCCCTGAACACACTCGGCAGCACGGCCCTGGCACACGGTCCCAAGGCCCACGCACCCGCGACCGTCGTCAAGGAACAAAAGCCCTGGGGCATGGCCGCCGATGCCCAGGAGGCCCGACGCACCATCACCATCACCATGGGTGACGACATGCGCTTCAGGCCCGATGTGATCGACGTGCGCGAAGGGGAGACCGTGCGCCTGGCCATCCGCAACCAAGGCAAGCTGCTGCACGAACTCGTCATCGGCACCCAGCAGGAGCTGGACGAACACGCCGCGCTGATGGTGAAGTTTCCCAACATGCAGCACGACGAACCCTACATGGCACACGTCGATCCGGGCCGGCGGGGCGAGATCGTCTGGACCTTCAACCGCCCCGGCGAATTCAAGTTCGCCTGCCTGATCGCCGGCCACTACCAGGCCGGCATGGTGGGCACCGTGCGGGTGCGCCCCACAACGAAAGGAAACATGTGATGAACCGCAGACAGCTTTTGACCACCGCCCTGGCCACCCTGGCTGGCGCCACATCGGCACAGACCGTGCCCATCAACAAACCGCCGCTGTTGCAGGTCTGGAAAGACCCGAACTGCGGCTGTTGTGGTGACTGGGTCCAACACCTGCAAGCCAGCGGTTTTCTGGTGCAGGTGATCGACACCGGCAACGTGGCCGCACGCAAGCGCCTGGGCATGCCCGACAAGCTGGGCAGCTGCCACACCGCGCGGGTGGGTGGCTACGTGATCGAAGGCCATGTGCCGGCAGCCGACATCCTGCGCCTGCTGCGCGAAAAACCCCAGGCCCTGGGTCTGGCCGTGCCCGGCATGCCCATCGGCTCCCCCGGCATGGACGGCCCCGAATACGGCGGCCGGCGCGACGCCTACGACGTGCTGCTGGTCGCGCGCGATGGCAGCACACGCGTGTTCCAAAGCCACCACAAAACCTGACCTACCGGAGATACCTCATGAAACACTGGCTCACCGCCGCCGTCTCCACGGCCCTGTTCGCCACCCTGGCCCCCACCGCCTGGGCGCAAGATGCGCTGCCCCACGCCGACGCCGAGGTGCGCCGCGTGGACACCCGCGCCAACACCGTGACCCTGCGCCACGGCGACATCAAGAACCTGGACATGCCACCCATGACCATGGTGTTCCAGGTCAAGGACCCGGCCTGGCTGCAACACATCAAGGCCGGCGACAAAGTGCGCTTCACCGCCGACAAGGTGGGCGGCAACTACACGGTGATGAGCCTGGAGCCGCAACCACCGGCGAACTGACGTGGCTGGCGTGGTGCCCGCAGCTGGCCTCAAGGCACCATGCGGTACACGAACGCACACTGGCCCGGTGCAAAACCCGGCACATCGGTGCTGACCCGTTCGGAACGCCCCCGCACCTCGTACACCACACCGGGCGTGCGGGCCAGCGCGGTCAAGGCGTCTGTGCTGGCCTGCTCCAGGTACATGAGGCCATGCAACAGGTAGCGGGTGCCTGCCGCCGATCGCAGGAAAAACCCGTCGCCCGTGTTGACCTCGTCCAGCAGCTGGCCACGGACCACCAGCGGGCGTGTGGCCAGGTGCCTCGGGGCAGCGACCTGGTCCTCCGCTGGTGGCACGATCCACACCAACGGCGGCACCTGAGGCAGATTGATGTGGCGCAGGCTGGTTACCCCTGGCTGCAGCGCGTGCAACACCGCCAGGCGCTCCAGGTAGGTCTGGTTCAGGCATTGCACGTTCTTGCAGGCGTCCCTGACCCCGCGCAACCAGGCCCGCTGGTCGGCCACCAGGCAACTGTCGGCGTGCGACAGCACGCGGCGCGCAGCAGCGTGGTAGCGACCCATGTGCTCGTCCAGCTGCGCGGTTTCAGCCGAGCCACAAATGGTTTTTTCGACCGCGGTTCTGGCCTTCGCACAATCGAACGACGCCGCCTGGAGGGTCGGCGCGATCAGACAGGCACTGGCCAGGGTCAGTCCGGCCACCAATGCGGTGTTCATTCAGCGCGTCCAGTCCGCCACCACCCGCCCAGCCCAGCGCCAGTTCAGCACCAAACTGGCCGGTGGTTGGCCCCACACATCGGTGGCGCGGTTGTCCAGCCAAGCCAGTTCGGCCGGCAGCGGCTGGTCAGAGGCCACAAACAACACCACCTCGCCACCGGCATCGCTTGCCTCGACCGCGCGCATCAGCGTGACCGCGGACGCCCCCTGTCCCAGCAGGGTGTGCACGCGGTCAACCAGCCAGCGCGAGACCCCGTCCCAGGGTCCTGCGCCAAGCGCCAGACACAACACCGTGTGGTAGATCGCCCCGGTGGCCAGTGCGTTCTGGCGCGACCACTCGCGCCGGTACTGCCGGCGCTGGGTGATGGCAATGCCCTCCTTGCCCCACCCATTCACGATGACCAGGCGCGCCGCCTCGCGCGCGTCACCGTGTTCGTAGTTCAGAAAACCGGCTTCGTCCGGGAAGGCATAGCAGCAGATGTAGTCGGCTTCATGCGCCACGTCGGCGTCGCGTCGGTAGAGCGTGGCGCGTTGCAACGAATCGCACCGCCAGAGAATGCCGATGTGGTCGCTGTACCAGCGCTGCAGGGCGGTGTGGTCGCCGTCGCAGGAGCGGCTGAAGACGAGGTTGAAGTGGTTGGGTGCCATGCCGGCATTGTGCAACGCCTGCCGTGCTAAGGTCGGCGCCGTGACACGTTCCCTGCGCTACACCCTGGTCTCGCTGCGCGAGCTGCTGGTCTCTGCCGGCCCGCTCGTGCTCGTCCTCATCGGCCTGCTGGTGGCCACCTACCTCTGGCTGGAACCCAACCCGCCCCAAAAGGTGGTGCTGGCCACCGGGCCGGACAACGGCGCCTATGACCGTTTTGGCCAAGCCTACGCGCAGGCGCTGGCGCGCCATGGCATCACCGTGCAACTGCATGCCAGCGAGGGCGCCGCCGACAACCTGCGCCTCTTGCGCGAAGCGGCGGTGGACATGGCCTTTGTGCAGGGCGGTAGCGGTCAGATCGGGGCCGACGAGCAGGACAGCCTACTGAGCCTGGGCAGCCTGTTTGTGGAACCGCTGTGGCTGTTCTACCGTGAAGCCAAAGGCAAACCCGCCACCCTGCCCGACCTCAAGGGCTGGCGCATCAGCGTGGGCACTCCGGGCAGCGGTGTGCCGGCCCTGTTCACCCGCCTGCTGGCCGCCAACGGTCTGACGCCGCAGGACGTGCGGCTGCGCGAGCTGGAACAGACGCCGGGCACCATGGCTTTTCTCGACAGCGAGGTGGATGCCTTGGTGTTTGCCTCGGCACCCGAGGCCATGATGGTGCAAATGCTGCTGCAGACACCCGGTGTGGCGCTGATGCCCTTTCCGCAGGCACAGGCCTACGCCAGCCGCCTGGGTTTTCTCACCCCGGTCACCCTGCCCCAGGGTGTGGTGGACCTGGCCCTCAACCGGCCCGCGCGCGATGTGCCCCTGGTGGCCTCCACCACCAGCCTGCTCGTGCGTGCCGACACCCACCCCGCGCTGCGTCAGCTGATGGCCCAGGCGGCGGTGGAACTGCACAGCCCGCCCGGCTGGTTTCACCGCGCACGCGACTACCCCAGCGTGGAACACGGCGAAGTGCCACTGGCGCCCGAAGCCGAACGCGCCATCCGCGGCGGCCCGCCGCTGCTGCAGCGCTACTTGCCCTTCTGGCTGGCCAACCTGATCGAGCGCATGTGGTTGAGCCTGGGCCTCATCTTGGCGCTGGCACTGCCCTTGTCGCGTGTGGTCCCGCCGCTGTACGCGTTTCGCATCCGCCGCCGTGTGTTTGTGTGGTACGCCGAGCTGCGCGACATCGAGGAACGGGCCGAACGTACGCCGGCCGACATCGCGCGGCTGGTGGACGAACTCGACGCCCTGGAACAACGCGCCGAAAAAATCACCCTGCCGCTGGCCTACACCGACGAGCTTTACACTTTGCGGCAGCACATCCATGTGGTGCGCAAGAAGCTGTTGCGCCACGCCTCTGAATCTCCACAGTCCCTACCGACGGAGCCTCTGAATGAACCTCGTTGATGCCGGCCTGACCGCCGCCGACTCGGCCCTGCGCACCCTGTTTGCCCCACACCGGGCGGCCCGCCCCTGTCCCACCGTGCCCGAGGCGGGCGCGGCGGAGTTACAAGGCGAAGACAAGGCCTTGGCCGGCGCGCTGATGCGTGTCAACCACGTGGGCGAGGTGTGTGCCCAGGCGCTCTACACCGCACAGGCACTGGCCGCGCGGCTGGCGCCGGGCGATGCTGCGGCCAACGAACGCCTGGCACGCCACTTTGAGGCCGCCGGCCAGGACGAAACCGACCACCTCGCCTGGACCAAATCGCGCATTGACGAGCTGGGCACCCACACCTCGCTGCTCAACCCGCTGTGGTTTGCCGGCGCCTTCGGCATCGGGCTGCTGGCGGGTCGCCTGGGCGAACGTGTGAGCCTGGGTTTTGTGGTGGAAACCGAGCGCCAGGTCGAAGCCCACCTGGCCAGCCACATGGACCGCCTGCCGCCGCAGGACCACGCCTCGCGCGCCATCGTGGCGCAGATGAAGGACGACGAAGTGCGCCACGCCCGCGAAGCCCAGCAAGCTGGCGCGGTGGAACTGCCCTTCCCGGTGAAGATGGCGATGAAAGCCGCCGCCAAGGTGATGACCACGGTGGCGCACCGGGTCTGAATCAGCCCTTTCGGCGCGGCAGCAGCACCACCAAGAGCAGCAACACGGCCACGCCCAGCAGCGCGGCCGACACCGGACGTGTCAGGAAAACACTCCAGTCGCCCCGGGCCAGCAACAGCGCACGCCGCAGGTGGGCCTCAATCCAGGGGCCCAACACAAAGCCCAGCACCAACAAAGACGGCTCGCAGCGCAGGCGGTGCAACAGGTGGCCCAGCAGGCCAAACCCCGCCACCGTCCACACCGCCCAGGCCCCGTGTTCACGGGCATACAACACCATGCCCACCAACAGCAGCAGCGCGGGCAGACCATGCTTGTGGGGCAATTGCAGCAGCGGCCGCCACACCTTGAGCAAGGGCACCGACAGCACCAGAAGCAACAGGTTGCCCAGGCCCATCGACACGATCAGCCCCCAGAACAGCTCGGGATGCACGCCCATCAGCTGCGGGCCAGGTTCGATGCGGTGCAGCACCAGCACGCCCAGCACCACCGCCATCACGGCGTTGGCGGGCAAACCCAAGGCCAGGGTGGGCAGGAAGGCGGTCTGCGCGCCAGCGCTGCTGGCCGCTTCGGGGGCCACCACGCCACGCGGCTGTCCATGCCCCATGGGCGGCTGCGCATGGGCCGACACGCTGCGCTCCAGCGCGTACGCCACCCACGACGACAACAGCGCGCCCCCGCCCGGAAACACGCCAAGCACCAGTCCCAGGGACGAGCCACGCCACAAGGCTGGCAGCACGGCCAGCCAGTCGGCGCGGCGCGGCCAGGCGCCACCGTCGGTGTCACCCGGCGCCGTCGACACGGTCACGGTCTGCTGCAGGTGGGTGATGAGTGGCGCCACCGCCAACAGGCCCAGCGCCAAAGCGCCAAAACCGAACCCGTCACGCCACTGGGGCCAGCTGCTCACAAAACGTGTGTCGCCGGTGTGGCCATCGGTGCCGGACAGGCCGAACAACATGCCCAGCAACACCATGGCCAGCGCCCGCACCATGCCGCCCGAGGCCAGCACCGCCGCACCCAGCAGGCCCACGACCAGCAGCGCCACGTATTCGACCGGGCCGAAGTGGTAGCTCCAGACCACCAGCAGCGGCGAGGCCAGGGCCAGCACCACCACGCCCAGGCTGCCTGCCACAAACGAGGCCCCGAGCGCGAACCACTGCGCGCGGTGACCACGTCCGCTCAAGGCCATAGGGTGGCCATCGTGGCAGGTCATGGCGGCCGACGATTCACCCGGCACGTTGGTCCAGATGGCGGTGGCCGCACCGCTGTATTGCGCACCGTAGTAGATGGCGGCCATCAGCATCAGCGCGCCCAGCGGCGAGACATGCACCGTGAAGGGCAGCAACAAGGCCATGGCACTGGCGGGCCCCAAGCCCGGCAGCGCCCCCACCACCAGCCCGATCAGGCAACCGACCAGGAGCAGCAGCATGTACTGGCCTTGCCAGGCCGCGCTGAGCCCCAGGCTGAAGGCGTCCAGAAGATCGAAGCTCATGCGGACACCCTCAACGCGGCCACGCCGCCCACCAGGCCCCGGCACCCAACACGACCAGCACGCCCAGCACACCCAGCAAGGGGCCCCAGGCCATGGGGCCGAGCGGCCCGCCCCCATCGGCTTCCAGGGTGAGCGACTTGAACACCAGCGTGGCGCCAAGCAAGGTCAGCAAGGCGGCCAGCACCAGTGGAAAGAAACCTGGCCCCATGTCAGCGCCCCAACCGATGTCGTGCAGGCTGGCGGCCCAGGCATAGGCCACGCCCAGCAGCACAAACAGCAACCCAGCCCAGAAGTCGCGGCGGTTTTTGATCATGTGCGGCGAGAAGACAAGGCGCTCACGCCACCGGCTTGAACAGTTTGAGCCACTTGACCGCTGGCAGGCCCCAGCGGGCCTGGATGGCCTCGGCCCGCGCCAGCAGCTGCATGCGCGTGGGCTGCTGGGGCGTGCGCAGGGCCAGCACCACGGTGTTGCCCTCGCGCGTGGGTTTGAAGGCCCACACCGCATCGGGGCCGAAGGCGGCGCAGATGCGCTCCAGCGACTGCTCGTAGCTGGTGTCACGCCCGAACAAGTTGACGGTCATCGCGCCCTCGTCGGTCAGCAACTGGCGGCAGTGGCGGTAGAAATCTTCGTCATCAAGCACCGGTGCCGCGGCCTCGTGGTCGTACAGATCGACTTGCAGCGCGTCCACTGTGCCACGGTGCTCGTCGCGCTGGATTTCCTTGCCTGCATCGGCCAGGCGCACTTGCAGGCGCGCGCTGTCGGGCGGCAGCTTGAACCACTGGCGGCACACCGCCAGCACCTGGGGATTGAGCTCGATGGCGGTGGTTTTCATGCGCAGCTTCTTGAAGCTGAACTTGGTCAGCGCCGCAGCCCCCAAGCCCAGCTGCATGGCGTGCCGCTTGCCCACGCTGTCGGGGTCGACGAAGAGCAGCCAGGCTTCCATGCGCTGCACGTAGTCGAGCTCGATGTCAAAGGGGGCGTCGATCAGCATGCTGCCCTGCACCCACTCGGTGCCCAGGTGCAGGTATCGCACCTCGCCGAACTCGGAGAAGTTGACTTCCGGCAAATCCATGGCAGCCATCAGACCCCCACCGCGTGGCGCTGCAACACCTCGCGCCAGGCGGCCAGCTTGCGTTCAAAAGACCAACTCGCATTGGCGGGGCTGGTGGAGGGCAAACGGTACACCGGCAGGCCCAGCGCCTGGGTGTGTCGCGCGTGTCGGAAGCTCTCGCCGCCGTTGTGGGCGATGGCCTGCAACTGCGGGCAACGTGCGCGCAGCCCGCTCACATCGTTGGGCTGGGCGTTGCGAATGGCGCTGTCCAGGCTGCCCTCGCGTTCACAGGTGGCGTACACGTCCCACAGGCCCAGCCCGTGTGTGTGCAATGTGTCGATTCGTTGGGCGTAGGGCATGTCGTTCAGGGGCTGTTGCCAGATGGCGGCAAGTATCTTCCAGAAATGGTTCTGCGGATGGCCGTAATAGCGTTGTGTTTCCAGTGATGCACGGCCAGGAAAACTGCCCAGCACCAGCAAGCGGGTGGTGTCACTGAGCACCGGGGGGAGACCTTGCAACATGTCAATGGCCTCCCTGGACGAGTGTGGCCAGCCGGGGCAGGGCCTGGCAGGCGTTGGCACTGGTGGCCCGGGCCACGGCTTCGGGCGCCAAACCGCGCAGCTCGGCCAGTACGGCGCCGATGCGCGGCAATTCGGCCGGGCTGTTGCGGCCCTGGGGCACACCTGCGGCGCGCTCAGCGGCCGGGGTGTAGAGCCACTGCGGTGGGATGTCGGGCGCGTCGGTCTCCAGCACCAGCGCCTGCAGCGGCAAGGTGGTGGCCAGGTGGCGCAGCTGGCGGGCGGTGTCGAACGTGAGTGCGCCGCCAAAGCCCAGCTTGAACCCCCTATCGACAAAGGCCTGCGCCTGCACCTCGCTGCCATTGAAGGCGTGGGCGATGCCACCGATCACCGGCAATTGCCGCAGGTGTTTGAGCAAGAGGTCGGCCGAACGGCGCACATGCAGGATGACCGGCAGGCCGTGGCGGCGCGCGATGCGCAATTGCGCGCGGTAGAAGTGGGTCTGGCGGTCCCGCATCTCCGGCGTGCACAGCGCCGGCACAAACAGGTCCAGGCCAATCTCGCCCACCGCCACCAGGCGCGGATCGTCACGCCATTCTGAAATCACCCGCTCCAACTGTGTCAAATCGTCTTCGGTTGCCTGGGGCACATACAGGGGGTGGATGCCCAGCGCATAGGCGTCGCCCGTGAGGTGCGCCAGCTGGCGCACCGCATCAAAGTGAGCGGCCACTACCGCCGGATACACACACCAATCAACACCTGCCGCCCGGGCTTTTGCACGTTCGGCGGTGGCGGCGCCACCGAACTCGGGCGCATCGAGATGGCAATGGGTGTCGGTCCACATGCCTGGATTGTGCCGCCCGGCCCGAATTGACAATTATTAAGACTCTCAACCTTTAAATTGACAGACTCCTCTTTTAAGCTTCGCACCACTGCTCAGGGAAAACCCGAGACAGACAACAAAGAAAGCAGGGAGGACGATTTCATGGGTGCTTGGGCAAAGGTGGTGGCGCGGATCACAAGAGGCGCCGTCGCGTTGGGGCTGGCGAGCCTGCTCGCGGCCTGCGGTGGCGGTGGCGACGCGCCTGAGGCCTTGGAAGGGATGAGCGTCACATCGGCGCCCGCGCCCCTGCACCACATCGAACTGCCGCTGAGCGACTGGACCGGTGACGACGGCCAGCACGTGGTGCGCAACACCACCGACTGGGCGGCCACCTGGCTCGCCATCCAGTGGCGCGAAGAAGCCGCCCCGCCTTTGACCGGTGTGGACTTCAAACAACACATGCTGGTGGGTGTCACGGCCTCGTATGGTGGTTGCGGCGGCAGCATCACCATCACCAGCGCAGAGCGTGAAACCACCGCCACGGGTGATGGCTGGGTGGTGGCATACCAGGTGCAAGACCTTGGCGCGGCGCCGGGCATGGTGTGTACCGCCGACGTGAAACCGGTGGTGGACTTCATCCTCCTGCCCGCCAGCCCCGCCGCTGTGCGTTTCGTCGAACTGCCCCGCCTGCGCTGATCCGCGCCCCGGCTTGGGCACAATGGCAGGCATGAACCTGCCCACCCCACCCCACCTGTTTGTCCTCACCGGCGCCTCACGCGGCATGGGTCTGGCCATGGCCCGCCAGTTGTTGCGGCCCGGCCACACCCTGCTGTGCATCTCGCGCCGCACCAACGACGAACTCGCTTCGCTGGCACAGGCGCAAGGCGTGCACCTGGAACAGTGGTCGCAAGACCTGGCCCACAGCCAGGAGGCCGCCGAGCGCCTGGAGCGCTGGCTGGGCAGCCTGCACGCCAGCGAACTGGACAGCGCCACGCTGATCAACAACGCGGGGGTGATTCCCCACATCAGCCCCTTGGGCGGCGTCGCCACCAACGATCTGGCCAACGCCTTGCGCGTGGGCCTGGAGTCGCCCCTGGCGCTGACCAGCGTGTTTCTGCGCACGACCGGCCGCTGGGTGCAACAAGGCTGGCGGGGCCCGCGCAAAGTGCTCAACATCTCCTCCGGCCTGGGACGCCGCGCCATGGCCTCGCAGGCCGCCTACTGCACAGCCAAAGCCGGCATGGACATGTACTCGCAGTGTGTGGCGCTGGAAGAAGCGCAGTTGCCCCACGGGGCGCGCATCGTTTCGCTCGCGCCCGGTGTGCTCGACACCGACATGCAGGTGCAACTGCGCAGCGGCGACCCGGCCGCCTTCCCCGACCTGGGCAACTTTGTCGGCATGAAGGAACGTGGTCAGCTCACCTCGCCAGAGGCGGCCGCCGCGCGCGTACTGGCCTACCTGGAGCGCCCCGACTTCGGCAGCAAGGTGGTGGCCGATGTGAGGGACCCGGCATGAGCCGACCGGTCGTCCTGGGCTCCACATCCAAGTACCGCGCCGAACTGCTGGGCCGCTTGGGGCTTGCTTTTGAGCAGGCCGCGCCCGACGTGGACGAAACCCCGATGCCCGGCGAAACGCCAGAACAGATCGCGCGCCGCCTGGCCCTGGCCAAGGCCCGTGCGGTGGCGCAAAAGTTTCCGCACGCGGTGGTGATCGGCAGCGACCAGGTGGCCGATCTGGCCGGCACACCGCTGGGCAAACCGGGCACCCATGAGCGTGCGGTCCAGCAGCTGCGCGCCATGCGTGGCCAGACCGTGGTCTTCCAAACCGCCCTCGCCGTGGTCTGCGCCGAAACCGGCTTCGAGCAGGCCGATCTGGCGGCGGTGAAGGTGGTGTTTCGCGACCTGAGCGACAACGAGATCGAACACTACCTGCGCGCAGAGCAGCCCTACGACTGCGCCGGCAGCGCCAAGAGCGAAGGGCTGGGCATTGCCCTGCTGGAAAGCATCGACAACGACGACCCGACCGCGCTGGTGGGCCTGCCGCTGATCCGCACCTGCCGCCTGTTGCGCGCCGCCGGAGTGAAGCTGCTGTGAAGGGTGCCCTGTACCTCGTGCCCACGCCACTGGACTTTGGCATGGCGCCGGTGCCGCTGGGCGTGGCCCTACCCGAGCACACGCTGACACAAGCCGCCGGGCTGACACACTGGATCACCGAAAACGCCAAGAGCACGCGTGCCTTCCTCAAGCGCGTGGGCGAGTTGCACCCGCTGGCCACGCCGCTGCAAGCCCAACACATCGTGGAGCTGCCGCGCGAGGTGCACAAAAAGGGCGACCACGGCCCCGGCGGTTTTGATGCCAAGCCGCTGCTCGCACCTGCGCTGCGGGGCCACGACGTGGGCCTGGTCAGCGAGGCCGGCATGCCCGCCATTGCCGACCCCGGCGCTTCGGTGGTGCGCGCCGCGCACGCGCTGGGCCTGCGGGTGGTGCCGCTGGTGGGGCCGATCTCCTTGATGCTGGCGCTGGCAGCGAGTGGCTTGAGTGGTCAGCACTTTGCGTTTGTGGGCTATTTGCCGCAAGAGCCAACGGAACGCCTCAAGCAACTGAGGGCGCTGGAAGCCACGGCCATGAAAACCGGGCAGACGCAGATTTGCATCGAGACGCCCTACCGCAACGAGGCGCTGCTCAAGGCCCTGGTGCAGGGTTTGCAGCCGGGCACACGGCTGGCGGTGATGGTGAACGCCACGCTGCCGTCGGCTGGTGTGCACAGCGCGCTGGTGAGCCAGTGGCGGCTGTCAATGCCCGCTTTGCCGTTGTCTGGGCCGGCGGTGTTTTTGTTTGGGTGCTGATTGTGTGACACAGGCCTCGCGGGATCGGGGCGACGGGGTGCCCTGCTCCGCGGCTGTCCTCCGCCCCGCTGTGCGGGGCTCCCCCTTTATGCCGCTGCGCAGGGCACCCCGCCACCCCGATCTGACGAGATGTCGGTTAGCCACCGTTGGTGTGCCCAGATGGTGGCTGCCCTCGGGCGTGGGGTGGATGACGCAGTGAGGTCAAGGAGGAGCCGCGCAGCGGCGGGGGACACGAACGGAGTCGTCCGCCCCACGCCCGAGGGCAAGAAGACACAGACGAAAGTCAGTGCCTGAAGTGCCGCACCCCAGAAAACACCATCGCCACACCCCGCTCGTTCGCCGCGTCGATCACTTCCTGGTCGCGCATCGAACCACCCGGCTGCACCACGCAAGTGGCACCGGCGTCCACCACCACATCCAGCCCATCGCGGAACGGGAAGAAGGCGTCGCTCGCCACCGCCGTGCCGGCCAACGACAGGTTGACATGCCCAGCTTTGATGCTGGCAATGCGGGCCGAATCGAGGCGGCTCATCTGGCCGGCGCCCACACCCATGGTCATGCCGTCCTTGCAGAACACAATCGCGTTGCTCTTGACGAACTTGGCCACCTTCCAGGCAAACAACAGGTCGTCCAATTGCTGCTCGGTGGGGGCGATTTTTGTGACGACCTTGAGGTCGCTGCGCTGCAGCTCGTGGTTGTCGGCGGTCTGGATCAGCAAGCCCGAACCCACGCGCTTGACGTCGTGTGAATTCTGGCCACGCTCCCACGCGGTCTTGCCATCGCGCTTGACGCCGGCCAGCGAAATTTCGAGCACACGCACATTCACCTTGCTCTGGAACACGGCCAGCGCCTCGGGCGTGAACGCCGGGGCCATCAGCACCTCGACAAACTGCTTGCTCACGGCCTGCGCGGTGGCGCCGTCCACCGGCGTGTTGAACGCGATGATGCCGCCGAAGGCGCTGGTGGGGTCGGTCTGGAAGGCCTTGGCATAAGCGTCGGCGCTGTTGGCGGCCACCGCCACGCCACAGGGGTTGGCGTGCTTGACGATGACGCAGGCCGGCACGTCGAAGCTCTTGACACATTCCCACGCGGCGTCGGCGTCGGCGATGTTGTTGTAGCTCAGCTCCTTGCCCTGCAGCTGCTTGGCCGTGACCAGCGAGCCGGGGGCCGGGTACAGGTCGCGGTAGAAAGCGGCGCCCTGGTGCGGGTTCTCGCCGTAGCGCAGGTCCTGCACCTTGACGAAGTTGCTGTTGGACTGGGCCGAGAAGGCGGCGTGGCTGCCATCCTCCAGGATGGCCGAGAGGTGGTTGCTGATGGCCGCATCGTAGTTGGCGATGCGGTTGAAGGCAGCCACCGACAGGGCGAACTTGGTCTTCTTGCTGATGCCACCGGCTTGCAGCTCGGCCAGCACGCCGGCGTACTGCGCGGCGTCGGTCAACACGGCCACGTCCTGCCAGTTCTTGGCGGCGCTGCGCACCATGGCCGGGCCGCCGATGTCGATGTTCTCGATCGCGTCCTCCAGCGTGCAGCCGGGCTTGGCCACGGTGGCTTCAAACGGGTAGAGGTTGACCACCAGCAGGTCGATGGTGTCAATGCCGTGTTCCTTGAGCGACGCCATGTGCGCCGGCAGATCACGGCGGGCCAGCAGACCACCATGGATCTTGGGGTGCAGGGTCTTGACGCGGCCGTCCAGCATCTCGGGGAAACCGGTGTGGTCGGCCACCTCGGTCACGGGCAAGCCCGCATCGGCCAGCAGCTTGGCGGTGCCGCCGGTGGACAGCAGTTGCACGCCCAGCGCGTGCAGGCCTTGGGCGAATGCGAGGACGCCGGTTTTGTCGGAGACCGAGAGAAGTGCTTTCATGGGATGACTCAAAGGGCTAAAAAATCAGGAACGGGCGTTACAGCAGTTGGTGTTCGACCAGCTTCTTGCGCAGCGTGTTGCGGTTCAGGCCCAGCCACTGGGCCGCGCGCGACTGGTTGTTCTGGGCCTGGGCCATCACCACCTCCAGCAGCGGTTTTTCCACCGCACTGACGAGCATGTCGTAGAGGTTGGCGGGCTCGGTGCCGTCGAGGTCGTTGAAAAAGGTGGCGACGCTGGCGCGCACGCAGTCTTGCAGGCTGTTGTTGGGGGAGGTCATGCAGCCAGTTTCCATTCTTGTTGTTGGGCGAAGTGCTCGCGCACGCAGCGCAATTGGGCTTCGCAGCTTTCGATGGCGTTGATGCGCTCGCGCAGGGCCGCCGTGGCCGCCTCGCCGCCGGGCAGCGAGCGAGCGTACCAGCCCAGGTGCTTGCGCGCGGTGCGCACGCCGGTGTATTCGCCGTAGAGGGCGTAGTGGTCTTCCAGGTGTTCCAGCAGCCAGCCTTGCAGTTCGTCTGCGGTGGGCGGCGGCAGGTGCTCACCGGTGGCCAGGAAATGGGCGATCTCGCGGAACAGCCAGGGCCGGCCCTGGGCGGCACGCCCGATCATGATGGCGTCGGCGCCGGTGTGGGCCAACACGTCGCGCGCTTTCTCGGGCGAATCGATGTCGCCATTGGCCACCACCGGGATGCGCAGCACGCTCTTGATGTGGGCCACGGTGTTGTGTTCGGCCACACCCTTGTAGCCCTGTTCGCGCGTGCGGCCGTGCACGGTCAGCATGGCGATGCCGGCCGACTCAGCCGCGCGTGCGAGCAGCGGTGCGTTTTTGGCCGCCTGGCACCAGCCAGTGCGCATCTTGAGCGTGACGGGCACCCCCTGGGGGGCGCAGGCCGCCACCACGGCCTCGACGATCTGCATCGCCAAGGCCTCGTCCTGCATCAGGGCCGAGCCGGCCCATTTGTTGCACACCTTCTTGGCCGGGCAACCCATGTTGATGTCGATGATCTGGGCGCCGCGGTCCATGTTGTAGCGGGCCGCGTCGGCCATCATCTCGGCGTCGGTGCCGGCGATCTGCACCGCGATGGGCGCCTGTTCGCCCTCGTGGTTGGCGCGGCGCGAGGTCTTGAGGCTGTTCTGCAGGTCGGGCCGCGAGGTGACCATCTCGCTCACCGCGTAGCCAGCGCCCAGCTGCTTGCAGAGGCGCCGGAACGGTCGGTCCGTCACCCCGGCCATGGGGGCAACAAACAGGTGGTTCGGGAGGACGTAGGGGCCGATGTGCATGGGCGAAAAAAACAACCCTGATGCGCGGGGCAGCCAGGGTTGTGTGCTGAAAATTTGTGCACGAATTGTAGCCCTTCGGCGTTTCAGGGACTGAAATCCCGCTGAGCGGAAACCCTATACTGGCCCGCATGGAAGCGTGGTTGCACGGCCTGCTGGCCGCCCTCAGTCTGCCCCAGTACGGGCTCAGCACGGTGTTTGTGGTGGCCACCTTGTCGGCCACGCTGCTGCCCATGGGTTCTGAACCGGTGGTGTTCGGCCTGGTCAAGCTGAACCCGACGCTGTTCTGGCCGGCGGTGCTGGTGGCCACGGCGGGCAACACCTTGGGCGGCGCCATCAGTTGGGCCATGGGGATGGGTGCCCACCGCGCGGTGGACCGGGCCCGTGGCAAACCCACCGAGATGCAGGCCCTGCGCTGGCTGGAACGTTTTGGCCCCAAGGCCTGCCTGTTGAGTTGGCTGCCCGCCGTGGGCGACCCCCTCTGCGCGGTGGCCGGCTGGCTGAAGATGCCCTTCTGGCCTTGCCTGGCCTACATGGCGGTGGGCAAATTTCTGCGCTACGTCACGATGACGGCAGGGTTGCTGTGGGTGTTTCCGGGCGGCCTGAAATTCTGAGTCAGGCCTCGTCGGCGCGGCCCACCTGCGTGGCGGCCGTCACACGTGCGCCCAACAAGGATTCGATGAGCGGGGGCAAGTCGTTCACCAGGCGCGGTTTGTGCACCACGGGCACCTGGTCCAGCGCAAAGGCATAGGGGGCACGCTGCGCTTCGTCCAGGGCGGTGAGCACGATCAGCTTGCATTGGCCAAACAAGGCATGCGAACGCAAGCCGGTGATGAGGTTGGCGCCATCGATGCCGGGCAACATGATGTCCACCACCAAGAGGTCGGGCTGCAGCTGCCCGAACGAGGCCAGGCCGGTGATGCCGTCGCTGGCCACATGCACCTCCAGACCGGGAAACTTCTGCTTGAGCAACAGGGCCACCAGGTTCTGGAAATGGGTCGAATCCTCGATCAGCAGCAGGCGCGGCGGGCGTTGGCCCAGGCGAAGACGGCGGCTGCTTTCGCGGCCGGCTCCCACCTCGCCCTCTTGCCGCCCGGCCGCTTCGGCGCGCACGCCGCTGCGGCTGCCTTGCAGCCAACGTTCCAGCGACTCACGCGAGATGCGGCGGTGCCCGCCCGGGGTTTTCCAGGCCTGCAGATCGCCCCGGTCCACCATCAGTTGCACCGAGCGCACTGCCATGCCCAGCATCTTCGCCACTTCGATCGTGGTGTAGTAATTTGAGGCGGAGGCCACGTCAGCCCGCACCAGGCTTGGATTGTTCACGGATCAACCTCGACATTGACAAAGATACTCAAATCAATTTTGAGCGTTTTAGCAATTTTAAATCAAAGTTAAAATTCAGCCAACACGCTTATCACAAATCCTTTGCCGTCCGACGAAGGGCATGCGGGCGATCACTGGCCGCACTCGGGCTGCAGCAGTGCCTGCCAGCCAGCCACACCCAATTCACGCAGCCGCTGCTGGTTGCGCTCGACGATGGTGTCGGCGTCGTCGCCCGATTCGGCGGCCCGCTCCACGCTGTCTTCGCGCAGCAGGTGCAGCGTCGGGTAAGGCGCGCGGTTGGTGTTGTTGGTCACGTCATCGGGCGCGGTGCCCTCAAACTGAAAGGCGGGGTGAAACGGCGCCACCTGGATGACGCCTTCCAGTTCGTGTTCGGCCACCACGTCATCGACCACGTTGAGGAAATCGTTGAAAACCTCGAAGTCGGGGAACAACGTGGGATGCACCAGCAGCGTGGTGTCGATCTGCTCGGCCGGCGTGTCGCGCAGCAACAGCAACTCCCGGTCCAGCTCGTCCAGAAACGCATCCAGGTGCCGCGCGTGGCTGACCACGATGCGCACCTGGTTCTTCACATACACCGCCTTGGCGAACGGGCACAGGTTGAGCCCGATCACCGCCTTCTCGATCCAGCGGCGTGTGTCTGCCAACACCTGTTCGTCTGATTCCATCAACCCCTCCGGAGCGAAATGTCTGAACCCAGGATGCCACGGAGCCGGCTCTGCCGGTCCGTCGGCATCGCCCCCTTGAGGGGGTGACGCGCCCCTAGGCGCGGCGCGGGGGAGGGCTTATTTCAGCGCCTTGTAGCGGAAGCGCTTGGGCTTGGCGCCCTCTTCGCCCAGGCGCTTCTTCTTGTCGGCTTCGTACTCTTGGTAGTTGCCGTTGAAGAACACCCACTGGCTGTCGCCTTCGGCGGCGAGGATGTGGGTGGCGATGCGGTCGAGGAACCAGCGGTCGTGGCTGATGACCAGCGCGCAGCCGGCGAATTCCAGCAGGGCGTCTTCGAGCGCGCGCAGGGTTTCCACGTCGAGGTCGTTGGAGGGTTCGTCCAGCAGCAGCACGTTGCCACCTTCGGCCAGGGTCTTGGCCAGGTGCAGGCGCCCGCGTTCGCCGCCCGAGAGGCTGCCGACGCGTTTTTGCTGGTCACCGCCGGAGAAGTTGAACCGACCGCAGTAAGCGCGGCTGGGCATCTGGAACTTGCCCACGGTGATCATGTCCAGCCCGCCGGAAATGTCTTCCCACACGGTCTTGTCGCCCGCCAGGCCGTCGCGGCTCTGATCCACCACAGCCATCTTCACCGTCTGGCCGATCTTCACCTCGCCGCTGTCCGGCTGTTCCTTGCGGGAAATCAGCTTGAACAGCGTGGACTTGCCGGCACCGTTGGGGCCAATGATGCCGACGATGGCACCTGCAGGAATGGTGAAGCTCAGGTTGTCGATCAACACGCGGTCGCCAAAACTCTTGGAGACGTTCTTGAACTCGATCACCTCGTTGCCCAGGCGCTCGGCCACGGGGATGAAGATTTCGTTGGTCTCGTTGCGCTTCTGGTATTCAACGTCGCTCAGTTCCTCAAAGCGGGCCAGACGCGCCTTGCTCTTGGCCTGACGGCCTTTGGCGTTTTTACGCACCCATTCCAATTCCTGCTTCAAGGCCTTGGTGCGGGCGTCTTCGGTGCGTTGTTCCTGCTCCAGGCGGGCTTCTTTTTGCTCCAGCCAGGTGGAGTAGTTGCCCTTGTACGGAATGCCCTGGCCACGGTCGAGTTCGAGAATCCACTCGGCCGCGTTGTCCAGGAAGTAGCGGTCGTGGGTGATGGCCACCACGGTGCCAGGGAAACGCTGCAGGAAATGCTCCAGCCACTCCACCGATTCGGCGTCCAGGTGGTTGGTGGGTTCGTCGAGCAGCAGCATGTCGGGCTTGGACAGCAGCATGCAGCACAAGGCCACGCGGCGTTTTTCACCGCCGGAGAGCAGGCCAATCTTGGCCTCCCAGGGCGGCAGGCGCAACGCATCGGCGGCAATTTCAAGCTGGTGCTCGCTGTCGGTGCCGGCGGTGGCGATGATGGCCTCCAGCTGCGCCTGTTCGGCGGCCAGGGCGTCGAAGTCAGCGTCTTCTTCGGCGTAGGCGGCGTACACCTCTTCCAAGCGCTTTTGCGCAGCGCGCACGCCGCTCATGCTGTTTTCCACCGCTTCACGCACGGTCTGCTCGGGCTCCAGTTGTGGCTCCTGCGGCAGGTAGCCAATGCGGATGCCCGGCATGGGAATGGCTTCGCCCTCGATTTCCTTGTCCAGACCGGCCATGATCTTGAGCAGGGTGGATTTGCCCGAACCGTTGGTGCCCAGCACGCCGATCTTGGCGCCGGGGAAGAAGGACAAGGAGATGTCCTTGAGGATCTGGCGTTTGGGCGGCACGATCTTGCCGACCCGGTTCATGGAAAAGACGTATTGGGCCATGGGGTTCGCTGGAAAAAAGGGGCCACGGTCGCGCGGCAAACAACCGGTGATTATCGCAGGCAGGACGTTTGCAACACATTCAAGGCCCCGGATCTGGCGCTGGCGGCGGGGGCTCAGCCCCCAGCAACAGCGCGCGCACCGGGTCGGGCAGCCAGCTGCGCGTCAGCCATTCGGGCGCGGGCAGCGCCCATTCGGCTTGCCCGGCCACCATGTGCAACCCACGCAGCCAGCGGTGCATCGCCACGCGGCCCATTTGTACGCCCCGGTCACCCTCGGGTGTGTTGAAGCGCATTCGGCACTGGTCGGCGCCGAAGGTGGCGGTCAACCCGGTGCACAGCAGGTGCTCGCCCTCCAGCGAGCCGCTGCTGGTGTCCAGCCCCATCTTGATGGGCAAGACCTGCTCGCCAGGCATCAGCTCATTCATGGCCAATTCGTGCTCCAGCGCCACACGCACGGCCGCCGATGCGCCACCCTGGCCGCCGGGCGCGGTTGACTCGAAAGACTGCAGCATGGGCCCCAACAAATGCGACACCATGCGGCGTGTGAACCACAGGCGGGGCGAGCCGTCGTCGAACGACATCCAGAGCCTGTCCTCTGCTCTGTCGTAGCCAAATGTGGTGCTGGTCATGTGCCTGTCCCTGTGCATGTGCGTATTCGTGAGACAATACACCTTGTCGGTCATCTCAGTTGGACCGGCACCGGCACCCTGCCGGGGCGCACACCACCAGCCCAAACCGCTCGCGTGTTGGCGCCAGACCCTGAATCCATCTGCCCCGACTGAACAGGCACCACCCCGTGGCACCTGATGCGGCCGATGACCCAGCGCCCTGGATGGGCGCCTCTTAAATGAACTTTGACGAACTGAACCTGGCCCCGGCCATTCTTGAAGCCGTGCGCGAGCAAGGCTACGAAACCCCCACCCCCATTCAGGCACAGGCCATTCCCGCCGTGCTCGCTGGCCACGACCTGCTCGCTGGCGCCCAGACCGGCACCGGCAAAACCGCCGCCTTCACCCTGCCCCTGCTGCAACGCCTCAGCGTCGGCGCGAAGGCCAAGAACCGCTTCGGCGGCGTGGGCATCCGTGCCCTGGTGCTGACCCCCACCCGCGAACTCGCCGCCCAGGTCGAGGAATCGGTGCGCGTCTACGGCAAAAACCTCTCGCTGACCTCCACCGTCGTCTTCGGTGGCGTGGGCATGAACCCGCAGATCAACGCCATGAAACGTGGCGTGGATATCCTGGTGGCCACGCCGGGCCGCCTGCTCGACCTGCAAGGCCAGGGTTTCCTGGACCTGTCCACCGTGGAAATCCTGGTACTGGACGAAGCCGACCGCATGCTGGACATGGGCTTCATCCACGACGTGAAAAAAATCCTGGCCCTGGTCCCCAAGGACAAACAAAGCCTGCTGTTCTCGGCCACCTTCAGCGACGAGATCCGCGACCTGGCCAGCAACCTGCTCAAAGACCCGCAACACATCCAGGTGACACCGCGCAACACCACCGTGCAGCGCATCACCCAGGTCATCCACCCCGTGGGTCGCGGCAAGAAAAAGGCGCTGCTGGCGCACATCATCAACCAGCACAACTGGAGCCAGGTGCTGGTGTTCACCCGCACCAAGTTCGGCGCCAACAACGTGGCCGAATTCCTCACCAAAAACGGCATCAAGGCCATGGCCTTGCACGGCAACAAGAGCCAGGGTGCCCGCACCCAGGCGCTGGCCGAGTTCAAGAGCGGCGACCTGCGCGCCCTGGTGGCCACCGACATTGCGGCCCGTGGCATCGACATCGATGAGTTGCCGCACGTCGTCAACTACGAAATCCCCAACGTCTGCGAAGACTACGTGCACCGCATCGGCCGCACCGGCCGCGCAGGCAACAGCGGTGAAGCCGTCAACCTCGTGAGCCTGGACGAAGAAGGTTTCATGATGGCGATCGAGAAGTTCACCAAGCAACAAATCCCGGTCCAGATCTTCCAGGAGTTCATGCCCGAAGAAGGCGAGAAGGCCGAGCCCATCGCCATGGGCCGCCAGACCATCTGGGGTGGCGCCGGCAAGCCGCCGAGCCGCGAGGTGATGGCCGCCGCCGCCAAGGCCGCCCGCACCGAGATGCTGCAGCGCGTGCGCGAAAAGAAAACCGCTGAAGGCGGCAACGCCGGCGGTGGCCGTGGTGGCAACGGCGGTGGCCGTGGTGGCAACGGCGGTGGCCGTGGCCGACCCGCACAGGGCGCCCGCAACGACGGCCCGCGTTCCGAAGCCCGTGGCGATCAGCCGCCGCGTGGTCCGCGTCCCGAAGGCCAAGGCCCGCGTGGCCCACGTTTTGACGGTCAGCCGCCGCGCGGCCCGCGTGGCGACCAGCAGCCGCGCCGCCATGCCGGCGAAGGCCGTGCCCACGGTGGTGGCAACGGTGGCCAGCCCGACCCGCTGCGCACCGGCATCGACGCCCTGGGCGAACGCGGCCGTGGCCGTGGCCGCCCCGGTGGTGGTGGTGGCCGTCCTGGCGGCGGTGGTGGTCGCTCGGGTGGTGGTGGTCAGGGTGGCATCGATCCGCTGCGCACCCGTTTTGGTCACATCAAGTGAACCGCCACTGAGCAAGAAACAAAGCGCCTTCGGGCGCTTTTTTCATGCCCGTTCAGCAGGCTCGCGTCCGTGGCGTTCGGCCCCACCTTTGAGCACCTGCACCGCGACGTTGTGCAGCAGCCCACGCAGCCAGCGCTGGGCGTCGGACTGCTGGTTGCGGCTGTGCCAGATTTGGTAGAACTGCATGCGCGGGTAGTCGATGGGGCAAGAGACCACCACTAGCGGCAAAATGCCGGCGTAGTGCTCGGCAAAATGCCTGCTGATGGTGAAGATCAAATCGGTGCCCGGCAACAGGTGGGGGGCCATGCTGAAAAAGGGCACCACCACACGCGCATTGCGGGTCAGCCGGAGGCTAGCCAGGTGCCGGTCGATCACGCCCCGGTGGGTGGACGAATACGACAGCGGCACCACGTGGGGCGCGCGCAGGTACTGGTCGCGGGTCATGGGTTCGCGGGCCAAAGGGTGATTGGCCGCCATCAAGCAGACGATGTCGTCTTCCAGCAAGGGCGCAATGTGCAACGACTCGGGTGGCTCGGGCCAGTTGCCAATCACCACGTCGAGTTCGCCATCGGCCAGCGCCTGTTCGAAGTCGTAGCCGGGCCCCAGCGGATGCACCATCAAGCGGGTGCCGGGCGCATCACGGCGCATCACGCGTGACACCGCCGACAGAAACACCGTTGCCAGGTAATCGGGGCAACCGATCTTGAAAAACTGCGTCGATGTGCCCGGCTCGAACACCTGCGCTCGGGCAAACAGCCCGTCGATTGAGGCCAACGCCACGCGCGCGGACGCCAGGATTTCTTCGCCGCGTGGCGTGGTCACCATGCTGTTGCCGCTGCGCACCAGCAGCTCGTCGTGGAACACCTCACGTAACTTGCGCAAGGCGGCACTGATGGCCGGCTGCGACTGATTCATGCGCGTGGCCACGCGGGTGAGGTTGCGCTCGCTCAGCAGCGCCACCAGCACCCGCAGCAGGTAGGTGTCCAAAGGGTCGTTGGTGCGTGACATGGGTTGTTCAGGTCAGTGGCCGGCTGCGCGGCACAAGGCGCCGTGCGGCCGTTATGCCAGTCATAACAAAGTCGTCGATACAAACGAATACACCCATCCTAAACTGCATTCCAGAGCTCTCAGCGTGCATTGAAAAATGCCAGGGAGGGTGTTGTGAGCTCTGCCTTATTCAACCGACGCACGGTCACCAGCGTGCGCGCCATCGGAGATGCCTGTCCATGAACGACCACCTGGCTGTCGACACCCTGCTGCAACTCAACGCCATGACCGAGGCGGAATTTGCCAGCCAGTTGGCCGACGTCTTCGAGCATTCCCCCTGGGTAGCCCAACGCGCCGCCCGGCGCCGGCCCTTCTCCAGCGTGGAGCAACTGCACCATGCCATGTGCAAGGAAATGCAGGCCGCCAGCCTGGACGAACAGCTAGCGCTGCTGCGCGCCCACCCCGAACTGGCGGGACGCGAAGCACAGGCGGGCGAGCTGACCGCCGCCTCCACCCATGAACAGGCACGCGCCGGCCTCAACGCGCTGAGCGCCGTCGAAATGCGGCGCATCACGGCACTCAACCAGGCCTACCGCCAGCAACACGGTTTCCCCTTCATCGTCTGTGTGGGCCAGCACACCAAAGCCAGCCTGTTCGACAACTTTGCCCGCCGCGCCAGCAACCCCACCGACGCTGAACGCGAAGAAGCGCTGGCGCAGGTCGAAGCCATTGCCCTGCTGCGCCTGCAACGCATGCTGGCGGCCTGAAGTCAATTTTTGCTCCCGCTTGTTTTCACCCACCGAAAAGGTTCACCATGAAAAAGCCCCTGTTCAACGTCCCGTCGACCCTTGCAGCACTCGTGGCCGCGGTCAGCCTCTGCACCACCGGCATGGCGCAAGCGCAGGCCAACGACCTAACCATGCGTGTGGCCGGCAACTACTCGTCCAACGTCAAACATTCCGATGGTATCGAGCGGCCATTCTTCACCGGCCTGCCCCAGTCCTCCGGCGTGGCGATGAACGTGCGCTTCAACCCCATGGACGTGGTCAACGTCAAGGCCGAAGACGCGCTGCGCCTGCTGCGCTCCAACATCTTTGACGTGATGTCGGTGCAGATCGGTCAGGTCGCCCGCGACGATCCCTTTTTCGAGGGCATCGACCTGGCCGGCGTGGCACCCAACATGGCGACCCTGCGCGGCAGTGTGGACGCCTACCGCGAGGCCTTCGACAAGCGCCTGCAGGAAAAATTCAAGGCCAAGGTGCTGACCCTGTGGCCCTTCGGACCGCAAGTATTTTTCTGCAACAAGCCCATCAAGTCGCTGGCCGATTTCAAGGGCCTGAAAGTGCGAAGCTTCACACCCAGCATGTCGGCCATGTTGCAGAACATCGGAGCCACGCCCGTATCCTTGGCCTTCTCGGAGGTGTACTCGGCCCTCAGCCACGGCGTGATCGACTGCGGCGTGACCTCGCCCAACTCCGGCAATGCCGGCAAGTGGCCTGAAGTGACGCAGTATTTTTACCCCCTGGCCGTGTCGGGCTCGGTGCAGGGTCACTTCGTCAACCTGTCGTTCTGGAACAAACTCAGCCCCGAACAACAGGCCAAGATCAGCGCCGAATTCAAGAAGATGGAAAACCAGATGTGGGAGCTTGCCGAGTCCGGCACCGCCGACTCCATCAACTGCAACACCGGCAAGGAGTGCAAGGGCGGCACACCGTTCAAGATGACCCTGGTACCGGTGTCGGCCGACGACGAGGCCAAGATCAAGGCGGCCTCCAGTGCCACCGTGTTGCCCATGTGGCGAGACACCTGCAACAAGGTGGACCCGAAGTGCAGCGCCACCTGGAACGCCACCGTGGGCAAGGCCCGTGGCCTGAGCATCAACTGAGAAACGAGCCACCGCCATGAGCAACCTCAATCCGGTGAGCAGCAAACTCGCCCCGCCCGTGCGCTGGCTTACGCTGGCAGCAGGCTGGGTGATGCTGGCCTACGCCCTGGCACTGACCCTGGAAATCCTGGGCCGCAAGCTGTTCAACACCTCTTTCAAAGGCATCGACGAGCTGGGCGGCTTTGTGCTGGCCATCGGCGCCACCATCGGCGCGTCCTACGCGGTCGCGCAGCGCAGCCACACCCGCGTGGACGTGTTCCTGGTGCGCTTCTCACGCCCGACTCAGCGCCTGCTCAACACGCTGGCTGCCGTCTGTTTTGCCGCCTTTGCGGTGTTTGCGGCCTGGCGGGGGGTTTCGGTGTTGATGGAGACCATCGAGTTCGGCAGCACCGCCACCAACCTGGAGCAGCCGCTGTGGATACCGCAACTGGGCTGGGTGTTGGGCTTGTTGATGCTGGCGCTGATCGCCAGCGCCTTCGCCGTCCACGCCGTCTGGCTGCTGCTGAACAAGCGACCGGAACTCAATGTCTGGTACGGCCCGTTCAGCGCCCGCGAAGAACTGGCCGCAGAACTGGCTGAACTCAAGGCACGCGGCACCGCCCGACCCGACTGACGTTTTCTCGCTTCGCCACAACAAAAAAGGAGATCCAATGTCAGACATTTCCATTGGCGCGATCGGCGTCGGCTTCCTGTTGCTGATCGGCATGATGTGCCTGGGCCTGCATGTGGCCTTTGTGATGTTCTTTTTGAGCATCCTGGCCGCCGTGTTGTACCTGGGGCTGCCCGTCGCGCTCGAATACGGCACCCAGTTCTGGAGCGCCAACAACAACTTCGTGCTGGTGTCGGTGCCGCTGTTCGTGCTCCTGGGCGAACTGCTGGTGCGCGGTGGCTTCACCGACCGCATGTACAAGTCGCTATCGGACTGGCTCTCCCCTCTGCCTGGCGGCCTGCTCCACTCCAACATCGGCGCCTCGGCGCTGTTTGCGGCGGTTTCGGGTTCATCGGTGGCCACGGCGGCCACCATCGGCACCGTCGCATTGCCCACCTTCCGGGAACGCAAGTACAACGCGCGGCTGGTGCTCGGCACCATCGCGGCGGGCGCCACGTTAGGCATCCTCATCCCACCCTCGATCAACATGATCATCTACGGTGCCATGACAAACACCTCGGTGGGAAAACTCTACGCAGCAGGCGTGATTCCCGGCTTGCTGCTCACGGCACTGTTCATGGCGGTGGTGGTGGTTGCCTGCCTGTGGCGCCCCGACTGGGCCGGCAAAAAAGAAGCCGCGTCACCCTTGCGCGACAAGCTGCTGCGCCTGCTGGACCTGGTGCCGCCGCTGGGTGTCATCGTGATGGTAATGGGCAGCATCTACGCTGGCTGGGCCACGCCCACCGAATCGGCCGCGCTGGGTGTGGTGGTGTCGGCCCTGCTGTGTGCCGCCTACGGGCGCCTGAGCATCCGCATGCTGCACGAATCCTTCCTGACCACCATGGGCATCACCGCCATGATCATGTTGATCGCGGCGGCGGCCTTCTACCTGAACTTCGTGCTGGGCATGATGGGTGTGCCCGACATATTGACCCAATTCGTCACCGGCATGAATGCCACACCCGGCCAGATCATCCTGATCCTGACCCTGCTCTACCTTATTCTGGGCTGCTTTCTTGACGCGCTAGCCATGGTGGTGGGCACCATACCCATCGTGTTCCCCATCGTGGTGGCCCTGGGCATCGACCCGGTCTGGTTCGGCATTTTCTTGGTCATCATGGCCGAGCTGGCGCTGATCACTCCCCCCGTGGGCATGAACCTTTATGTGGTGCAAGGCGTGCGCGGTGAAGGCAACATCATCGACGTCATCTACGGCGTGATGCCCTTCCTGCTGATCATGCTGCTGCTGGTGGCGCTAATCTGGTTCTTCCCAGCCATCGTGATGTGGTTGCCGAGTTTCATGGCCGGCTGATCGCCCGCTCCAAAGCAACCATCCACACCCCACCCAAGCGCCTTCGGGCGCTTTTTTCATGGGGGCGCAGCGGTCAAGCTACATTGCCGCCATGCCCCAGAAGACCGAACCCAACCAGCCTCCGCGCTGGGCCACACTCACCGTGGCCAGTTGCAACGTGCTCAACCTGGCCCAGCCGGGCCGTGCGTTTTATGCCGGCCAAGACCCCTACAGCGAAGCCGAACACGGTCGCAAGCTGGACTGGCTGGGTGATCGTTTCAAGGCGCTGAACGCCGACGTGTTGGCGGTGCAGGAAGTGTGGGACGAGGTCGCCCTGCGCGGCGCCATCGCCCGCAGTGGCCTGCGCTACACCCATGTGACCGTGCCGGGCGCCGAGAACGGCCCCGGCCAGCACGGCGCCCAGGGCACCCCCCGTGTGGGCCTGGCCACGCGGCTCAAGGTCGAGTCCGTGACCTCCATCACCGACTTCCCCGCGCAGGCCGCGCTGGACGTGCCCGGCCTGGGCCGCCACGCCCGCTTTGAGCGCCCCCCGCTGCTGGCCACGCTGGAGATGAAACACGGCCAGCGTGTGCACGTGTTGACCGCCCACCTCAAATCCAAACGGCCCAAGTTTTTGCAGGACGACCAAGGCCGCCCGCTGGAAGACCCCGACGACCCCAACGTGGCGGCCGTAGCCAGCGTGCGCTCGCTCCTGATGCGTGCGGCCGAGTCGCTGGCCTTGCGTCTCAAGGTGGTCGAGCTGCTCCACCGCACGCACACCCCTCTGATTTTGATGGGCGACCTGAACGACGGCCCCCACAGCGTGACCACCCAGCTGATTGCCGCCACCACCAGCGCCGCCTACGACAAAGGCGCACGCGACACCGCGCTCTACAACGCCTGGGACGTGCAAGTGGGTGCCGCACTGCGCCGCGACGTGGCCTATTCGCACATCCACCTGGGCTTCCCGGAAGTGCTGGACCAGGTGCTGGTGAGCGAGGAATTTGTGGCCGGCCAGCGCCACAGCCTGGGCGACGTGTTGCGGCTGGACGTTTTCAACGACCACTTGCACGAAGGCCGTGACCGCAGCCGCAGCGACCACGGTTTTGTGCGCGCCGTGTTGCGTGTCCGATTGCCCGACAGCCACACTGCGCCCTAACATCCACACCATGAACAACACGATTTCTTTTGGCCTGCAAGGCCGCGTCGCCATCGTCACCGGTGGTGCCCAGGGCATAGGCGAAGCCTGCGTGCGCCGCCTGCACCGCGAAGGGGCCCACCCCGTTGTGGTGGACATCGACGACACCCATGGCCAGGCACTGGCGGCCGAACTGGGCCTGACCTACCTGCGCTGCGATGTGGGCGACAAGGCCCAGGTCGACGCCACCGTGGCCGCCGTGGTTCAAATCCACGGGCACATCGACATCCTGGTCAACAACGCCGGCATCTTCAAGGCAGCCGATTTTCTGGAGGTCAGCGAAGCCGACTTCGACGCCGTGTTGCGTGTCAACCTCAAAGGTGCCTTCCTGATGGGCCAGGCGGTGGCCCGTGTGATGGCCGCCGCCGGGCGCGGCAGCATCGTCAACATGAGCTCGGTCAACGGCACGCTGGCCATCCCCACCATCGCCAGCTACAACGTGAGCAAAGGCGGCATCAACCAGCTCACACGCGTCATGGCGCTGGCCCTGGCCGAACAGGGGGTGCGCGTGAACGCCGTCGCGCCCGGCACCATCGCCACCGAACTGGCCGCTCAGGCGGTGCTCACCAGCGAGCAAGCCAAGCAAAAAATCATGAGCCGCACGCCCATGAAACGCTTGGGCACACCCGCCGAAATCGCAGACGTGGTGTGCTGGCTGGCCAGCGATGCGGCCAGCTACGTGACGGGCGAAATTGTGGTGGCCGATGGCGGCCGCATGACGCTCAACTACACCGTCTGAGCCCTGCGCACCGGCGCTTCGCGTATCGGCAGGTGCAGCAGCGCCGCACCCACGGCCAGCACGATGTCCACGTACCAGACCCAGTCGTAGCTGCCCGTGAACTGGAACACCTGGCCACCCAGCCAGGCGCCCAGGAAACCGCCCACCTGGTGTGACACCATGACCACACCAAACAACATGGCCATGTTGCCGGTGCCAAAAAACTTGGCCACCAGCCCGGCGGTGGGTGGCACGGTGGACAGGAAACTCAAGCCCATCACCGCCGCAAACACCAGCACCACCGCCTCCGTCTTGGGCGCCAGCACAAACAGAAGCACCGCCACCGCCCGCGTGGCATAGACGAGTGACAACAGCGACTTCATGCGCCAGCGGCCCACGGCCCAGCCCATGGTGAGGCTGCCAATGATGTTGAACAGCCCGATGACGCCCAAGGCCCAGGCCCCCACCGCCGCCGGTAGCCCACAGGCCGCCACCACGCCGGGCATGTGGGTGGCCAGGAAAGCGACGTGGAAACCACAGACAAAAAATCCCGCCATCAGCAGGCGGTAGCTGGGCTCGGCCCAGGCACGCGCCAAAGCCTCGCGGACTGGCAACGGCGCCTGAGCCGGAGTGGCTTGCGCCGCACCCGCTGGCGACCCGCGCAACACCCACGCGGCGGGCAGGGCCAGCAACACCATCACGCCCAATACCTGCAGGGCGTTGGCCCAGCCCAGGGCCGCCGTGAGGGCGGCAGCGATGGGCGCCATCAGAAACTGGCCGAACGAGCCCCCCGCGTTGACCACACCGGTGGCCAGGCCGCGCCGCTCGGGCGGGATGAGCCGGGTGGTGGCCGCCATCAGCACCGAGGGGCCGGCCATGCCCGCACCGCCCGCCGCCAGCACGCCGATGGCGAAGATGAGCCCGCCCGTGCTGGTCATCAGAGGTGTGAGTACCGTGCCCAGGGCCACCAGCAGGATGCCCGCAAACAACACCCAACCGGCGCCCAGTCGGTCGGCCAGGGCACCCGCAAAAGGTTGGGTCAGGCCCCACCACAGCTGCCCAAACGCAAACGCCAGGCTGATGCTGGCCAGGCCCAGGCCCGTGGCTGTGTTCAGGGGCGACAGGAAAAAGCCCATGGTCTGGCGTGTGCCCATGGTCAGGGCAAAGGTGCCGGCGGCTGCCAGCAACACCCACCACCAAACGCGCGCTGCGGGTTTATTCATCCGAGGTCTCCGGTTCAAAGGCGGCCAGCGCCTGGTCGAGCAGGCCATGCAGCTCGGCCACCATGGCCGGCCCCAGCAGCCCGTTGAGTTCGAGCTGCGCGTTTTTCCAGTGCCGCTGCGCGGTCTGGCGCAGCTCGCGCCCGGACTCGGTCAAGGTCAACAGGCGGCTGCGGGCGTTCACACCCTCACCCACCACCACCCAGCCTGCCGCCACCAGCGGCTGCAGGTTGCGGGTGAGCGTTGAGGCGTCCAGCGTCATGCGCCGCGCCAGTTCGCCCGGTGTCAGCGGCCCCAGCTTGGCGATGTGGCTGAGCAGCGAATACTGTGTGGTCTTGAGGCCGGCCAACGCCAGGTGGTGGTCGTAGTGCTGCGACACGCGGCGCGTGAGCTGGCGCAGCTTGAAGTTGGTGCAGCCCAAAGGGGGTAACGAGGTGGCCATGATTCGATTGTAGCTACAACCATTGCATATACAATTTAATTTCAACCACGTTGGCAAGGACACCACATGCGCACACCAGAACAGTTCAACCAGATGGCCGCACCCCACCTGCCCGGGCACCTGGGCCTGGTCATCACCCACATCGGCCAGGGCGAGGTGCGTGCCGAGATGAGCGCCGGCCCCTTGTTGATGGCGCCCAATGGCTACCTGCACGCGGGCAGCATCGTCACCCTGGCCGACACATCGGCCGGCTGTGGCTGCATGGCCCACCTGCCCGAAGGCGCCAACGGCTTCACCACCATCGAACTCAAGTCCAACCACCTGGGCACCACCCGCGACGGCACGGTGGACTGCACCGCCAAGGCCACCCACCTCGGCAAAACCACCCAGGTGTGGGACGCGGTGGTGACCCACCGCGAGAGTGGCCGCACCCTGGCCTTGTTCCGCTGCACCCAGATGGTGCTGTACCCCAAGTGAATTCCTGGAGACGACATGAACCACGAACACATCCTGGCCGAATGGATGGTCCAGTACGAGGCAGCCAAAACCCGCATGACCCAAGGCGCGGGCGCCGGCCTGGCGCAGCCACATCAGCTGATGGGCAAAACCGGCCTGCAGCAAATGCAAGCCCTGCTCGACGGCCATGCGCCCTACCCCCACATCGCCGACACCATGGACTTCACCCTGGTGGAGGTGGGCGAAGGCCGCGCGGTGTTCCAGGGCACACCGCAGCTCAAGCACTACAACCCGCTGGGCAGCGTGCACGGCGGCTGGTACGCCACCCTGCTCGACTCGGCCGTGGGCTGCGCGGTGCACACCACCATGCCGGTGGGCAAGGCCTACACCACGGCCGAACTCAGCGTGAACATCGTGCGCGCGGCTTCGCACAAGAGCGGTCCTCTGCGCGCCATTGGCACCGTGGTGCACAGCGGCCGCCAGCTGGCCACGGCCGAAGGCCGTATCGTGGGCGCCGACGGCAAGCTCTATGCCCATGCCACCACCACCTGCCTGGTGTTTGATTTCCCGGCAAAATAAGGCCCACCCCCGCGCCGCGCCTGGCGGCGCGTCACCCCCTCAAGGGGGCGACACCAGCAGACCGGCAAAGCCGGCTCTGCGGTGTCTCCCGGTTGGACCCGAATTTTCCACAACGACCCTATGCGATTCCTCCACACCATGCTGCGCGTCGGCAACCTGCAGCGCTCCATCGACTTCTACACCCAGGTGCTGGGCATGCAACTGCTGCGCACCTCCGAAAACCCCGAGTACAAGTACTCGCTGGCCTTCCTCGGCTTTGAAGGCGGCAACCCCGGCCAGGCCGAAATCGAGCTGACCTACAACTGGGGCGTCGAGTCCTACGACCTGGGCACAGCCTACGGTCACATCGCCCTGGGTGTGCCCGACGCCTACGCGGCCTGCGAGAAGATCAAGGCCGCTGGCGGCAACGTCACCCGCGAGGCCGGCCCGGTCAAAGGCGGCAGCACGGTCATCGCGTTTGTCACGGACCCGGATGGCTACAAGATCGAATTAATACAAACAAAATCAATAACTTACGGTGACGGACGCCATTCGGACGCCAAAACACCGATCCACTGCGCAGCGCGTAGCAGATAAGCAACGCAAGAATCTGAATGGAATGCTTCCGTATCGACGAGAGTGGCTACACGGGGTTCGATTTGCTGAACCCGGAACAGCGCTTTCAAGGGGCCACGGCCATCGCGATCAGCGATGAGGAAGCCGCGCGCCTGATCCGTGAGCATTTCCCCAAGCTACAGGCACCTGAACTCAAGTACCATTCGCTCGCGCGCCGGCCCGCCTATCACCGACCGCTCCTAGAGTTGCAGCGCGTCGTGCTGGCCCAGCACAAGTGCGTGACCTACGTCTGCGACAAGCGCTACCTGTTGTTGCTGATGTTCTTGGACTACGCCGTCGAGCACCTCGCGCCAAAACTTACCTCTCAACCACGATGCCTTCCGCGCGCGCTCTGCCAAGGACATCGAGAAGAATCGCACACTGCTTTTCGGTGGGAAGCTTCGCGGGGATCTGCATGGCTATCCTGAGAACTCCGACCTCTTTCGGCGTGAGAAGCTCCTTTTCGATCAGCACCCGATGAAGACGAGCCCACTCACCCGCGGGAACAGCCAGCACATGCCGCTGAGCCTCGATGCCGTTGTCGACCTTCTGGGTCTGCTTGGCAGATCTGACCTCCGCCGCCTGATCGCCAACCGACTGAAGCTGATCGTAGAACTCGGGTTGGAGCAGCTTCTCGACATCTTCAATACGCGTCTGAATCCGCGTCCAACAGGCCTCCCTCTTGCACCATTCGGAGATATTCGAGATACCAGCCGGCGGCCTGATGATGTCCTCGTTCACGACTCTGGACACGACCGCAATGGAGCTTTCAAGCACGGCGTTGACGCCTTGTGCATTCCATATACCCGGGAAGTCCACGCACGCCTTCCTTCGCTTCGCAAGTTCGCTGAGCATGGACAGCGTGTAGGCCACTATGTTGGCCCGGTATCCGAGGCCGCAACCGGGTTGTCTCCTGACGCGGCCGCGGCCTCGGCCGCCGCTTTCTGTTCCTCGGCAAGGCCCAGCTTCTCGTCCCCGCGCGAGGCCACGCGGTCCTTGAACCGGGTTGTCTCCTGACGCGGCCGCGGCCTCGGCCGCCGCTTTCTGTTCCTCGGCAAGGCCCAGCTTCTCGTCCCCGCGCGAGGCCACGCGGTCCTTGTTCAGCCGCCAGGCGGAGCCTTGCCGATCACCGACAACGCGGGACTGGCCGTTCAACCTATGCGGCTTGCGGTCTCCAGTACCCGGCGAGATCAGCAGCACATCGCCGACTGCATGCTGGTCGGCGAGAGTGCGCAGATAGGCGACGATATCCGCCTTGCGATCGGCGAACTGGCTGTCCGCCTGAAAGGCGATCAGGAAGTCCTCGATCCGCTCGGTGTCGACGTCGCGGAAGATCACTCCCTTGCCTGTGTCCATCGGGTCACGGCCGCCGAAGCCTTCACGCCAGGATCGCTCAATCAGGGCGAAGTTCGTCTCATTCACGTCGCTGTCGGTGGAGACGATGTAGCTCACCAAGCCCTCCAGGCCCTGCAAAGAGGTCGATTATTGGAACTGGCATGCTGTACCTTATTGATTTTCAATTCGTGCAAGAAGCTGTTCAACGAGGTCACTGACCTCGCGCTGACGCAGCGCCCTCGCCTCCCGCTGATCCGACTCATCACTCTCGCCAATCTCGAATTTGGCTGTTGCTATGGGGCCGTCCTTGCGATAGCCCTCGACATCACCGGCCCGCGCGAAGCGCGATTGCAAAATGTTGAGAGCAGCTTTCACTACGTCACGGTGCTTGCCTTCAAGTGATTGGCGAAACGCCTCGGCCACTGCTGCCGCACCTTCAGGGGCATGCTCCAGGCAATAGATCAGGTCGTGCGCGTCCTTGCGCTCGAAGCGCTGGTCGAACGCGAAGGACTTCAAACAGGTGAAGCTGACGAGGTTGGCGTGCTTGATCGTCTCGGTAACCACGCCATTGCCGCCCAGCAACTCGGCCTGGATTTCGGTCACCTGATACAGGTCGAAGACGATCGACGAGTGCGGGATGTTGAGCGCCGAGATCGTGCCTTCGGTCGGCAGCGGCTGAACCTTGCCGCCAGCAATGTCGGGCGCATCGGCCAACAGCTCCAGCACCATCAGCGCACCGTGCTCGGTACGGGTCTGCCAGCGCCATGAGAGCTTCTTCCCGGCTGCGTTTTCGGCACGTTCGAAGCCCATCCGCTTGAGGTTGTCCTCCAGCGTGTGGTACGCATCTGTATCGGCCAGGATCTGCAGGTCGATGACGATGTCCACATCCAGGGTACCAGCATGCGCGGGCACGACCGGCGGCCGTGCCGGGACAAGATATCGCGGCGTGAGCCCGCCGACCAGATAGACCGAGTCCTTCCAGGGTCCCAACCCGCGCAGCAGAGTCACCAAGACGCGCTCGCAGTCCACCGTGTACTGGTCACTGTACCCATCGAGCGTTGCAGGTTTGGCCATCAGAAGCCGATCCTTTCTTTGCGGAAGTGCTCGGCCATCTCCTTCGATCGGCCTTCGCCGCGAATCAGGTCGAGGTAGATCTGGATCGGACTGGCCAGCCACAATCCATCCAGGCGCTCGCGGAATAGCAGTTCGCCTGCCGACTTGGTCTCGATCACAGCCAGATTGGCCCCTTCGTTGACCAAGCGCGCACCCAGGTCGCTCAGTGCAGAGTCAGTGCCCTGCCCGGACAACAACCGCAGGCGCACCTGGGACACGCTGGACAGGAAGGGTGCGAGCCGCTGCGCCGCAGCTTCATGGCTGATGGCGTATTCGACGCCTCGCCCTTCCAGAGCCGCGGCAACCTGCACTGGCAACGTGCCCGGCTTGGTTGCCGGCACGTAATACCTGCGCAGCGCAGGTGCGCGATCAGCTTTCACCTGCTTGACCCAGGCATCGAGCAGGGCGGCAGGTTCGCGGAGATGGCGCTCTTTGCTCGGCCCTTGTCCTCTTGCTTCGAGCCAGTCGAAGCGTTCAAGCTCGGTCAGCACTTGAGATGTGGTGGCCGGAGACACCTGCGCAAACTGTGCCAGCTCGGTGACACCGAACCATGTCTGGCGATGAACAAGCAGCGCATGCAACACCTGGGCGCGTCGGCCAGAAAACAGAGAGCGGATCGACTTGACCAGCGTCTTGGGTGGAGGCTTGTCGATGTAGAGATAGATGCCTGGCGCGGGCAGGTAGAGGCTTCCACCACTGTCGTAGTAGCCCACGCCCTCGCTCTTAAGGAGTTCCTTGGCGCCGGGCGAGATCGACTCCGCCGCAATCATTGACACGACCTCGCCTGGATGGTTGCCTGCCCACGCGCGGCTGGCATCCCGGATCTGCCAGATCACTTGGCGCACATCGCGGGGGTAGACCGCCTTCTTGGCTTCGACCAGCACGGCCAGCGACTTCCCAGCCACGTGCAGATCGACCGCAGCATCCAGGCCCCGATCAGATCGTCCGCCTGAAAGCTCCCCACGCACCACATCCGCATGGACGTCGGGTAGCTCGCGCAACGCATCCACGAGGCGCGAGACCAACTGGTGTTCGGTCATGGTCAGCTCAAGCATGCTTTTGGGCGGTTTACTGCACAGTGAATTTCCGCACTCTATCGAATTTTCCAGAAAATAGCAATATTTACTGTTCAGCAAAGATGCAAGTTCACTGACGTCTCGGCGTCCCGCCGCCGGGCTCACGGGCTGCGCCCCGGGCTTCGTGCCGAATCCCGGCCATCCGGCTTTGATCCCTGACGTCTCCGCGGCCTGGCCGCTGCGCGCTCCGCTTGCCGGGGCTGTTGTGGTGTGCGGGGGTGGCGGTCTTGCTGTGCCCTTTCAACCTACCACGCCGTTCTCGCCGTCAAGGGCTGCGCGTGCCTTGCACGCTGGCGTCCTGGCGGCCGTCTCTGGCTGCGCCTCCGACCCCTGACCGCTTGCGCTGCGGCGTGGGTGGCCGGTTCCGGGCAATCCCGCCCGATTCCGAACCGGAGCCGATCATGTCGCAGCAGTCTTCCCTGTCGTTCACGTCTTCCATCTATTCCTCCCTGCTCGTTCGCGATGTCGCGGGCAGCTACCGTCCGGCCGAGCCGGCTGAGGTGCTGCAGGCCGCACTGCGGGTTCTGGAAGGCCAGTTGCGCGGCACCGAGATGCTGTCGTCGCCGCAGGCGGTGCGAGACTTCCTGCGCATCAAGCTGGGCACGCTGGAGCACGAGGTCTTCGCGGTGATCCACCTGGACGCGCAACACCGGGTCATCGAGTACGTGGAGATGTTTCGCGGCACCGTAACCCAGACATCGGTCTATCCGCGCGAGGTGGTCAAGGAAGCCATGGCACACAACACGGCGGCCATCGTCCTGGTCCACAACCACCCGTCGGGTGTGGCCGAGCCCTCGCGGGCTGATGAGCATCTGACCCAGACCCTCAAGAGCGCGCTGTCGCTGGTGGACGTTCGGGTCATCGATCACCTGATCGTGGCCGGACCGACGATTCTTTCCTTCGCCGAGCGCGGGCTGATCTGAGCCCGCGCAACCGGGAACCGCAAGGTCTCCCGGTTTTTTGTTTCCTGCCCAACAGCGTGCCGCCGCACAGTGGCACGAGCACTTCATGACATCAAGGCCGGAGGCGGTGGAGCTTCCTCCATCGGCCCCACGCGGACATCCGCATTGAGCCAGCTACTCTGGAGAACGCCTGACTGGGTTGAAGACGCGATGCATCCGAACGAGGATCGAACGCTGTTCCCGTTACCCCGATTTGACGCGGTGTCTCGGAGAGCGAATGCACGTCGTCAACCCATTCCCCAGTTCCATGAACCACCAAGGCATCAGTGAAATATCCTTTGAAGAAACCTACAGCGTGCCGCCCGAACAGACGGCCCGGGCGCTGTTTTCCAGGCTCCCGCATGGAAGCGACTATGCGCAGAGGCTGATCGAATGCCTGGCGACCGGATATCTGGTCGCCGTGGTGGAGTCCATCTGCATCCGCGAGATGCAGCGGCACGTGGATGCTGACTCGGATGTCGTGGTGGGCCGGACGATCGAGCTGGAGCACAAGGGGCCGATCCCGCCCGGATCGACCCTGAAGCTGCGAGGATGGGTTGAACGCCTGGGGCAGCGAAGCGCAAATTTCTGAATTCAAGCGGCTCTGTTGCACAAACCCGAATCGGGACGGGTTGACCCCAGCCCCGGACGCAGCTACGCCATGGTGGTCACAAATACCGTTGTCGGGCGGCCCAGTTGCGTGAAGCGGTTGAGCAAGGCCACACGCACATGCAGTTCCACCACCTGGCGCTCAAATGTACGTGCCATCACCCGCTCACCCAGGCGTTTGAGACAGTGCATTTTGGTTTCGACCAAGCTGCGCCGGCGATAGCCGCTCCACCTTTTCCAGATGGCCCGTCCCAACCGGCCACAGGCGTTGAGCGCTTCGTTGCGCGAGGCCGCCCCCACCAGGGTCGCCCTCCACGGCCGGGCGTTCTTGCGCGGCGGAATCACCGCTTGTGCCCCTCTCTGTGCAATCACCGCGTGGCACGCCTTGGTGTCATAGGCGCCGTCGCCGCTGACACTGGCCAACGCTTCATCGGCGGGTATCTGACCCAGCAGTTCGGGCAACATCGGCGCGTCTCCCACACTATTTTCTGTCACTTCGATGGCTCGAATCTCCAGCGTGTGCGCGTCGATGCCCAGATGCACCTTGCGCCACTGGCGCCGGTATTCAGTCCCGTGTTTCTTGCGCTTCCATTCGCCTTCGCCCAGGAACTTGATGCCGGTGCTGTCCACCAGCAGGTCCAGCGCCGTGGTGCTGGACCGATAGGGCAATTGCACCCGCAGTGTCTTCTGGCGCCAGCACACGGTACTAAAGTCCGGCATCTTCCAATCCAGGCAGGCCAAGCGCAGCAAGCTTTCGACCAAGCCCAGGCTTTGGCGCAGGGCCAAGCCAAACAGGCATTTGACGCTCAGGCAAAACTGGATGGCAGCGTCAGAGAAGACCCGCTGTCGACCCCTGCGACCATTGGCACGGGCGTACCACTGCATGTCTTTGTCCAACCAAATCGTCAGCGACCCCCGCGCCTTGAGCGCGGCGTTGTACGTTGCTCAGTTGGTGGTCTTGTAGCGACCTTTGGCTCCCTTGGCTTCACTCATGCGCGCAGCCTATCAGGTCGCAAGTGCGGGTTTGTGCAACAAAGCCTGCTGGGACGGCAAACGCCCAAGCTGGGCGGCAAAAGCACACCATTTCCGGCTTTGCTCAGAGCGGGTGCGGCGTTAGATTCTGGGCAACCTCGCCCCACTTCCGCCCGCACCATGCGCCCACCGATCCTCCCGCCATTCAGCCTGTTCCCGCGACGCCGCCTGTCCGTGGCCTTGGCTGCCACCGCGTTGCTGGGCGGCTGCACCCACCTGGATGTGCCGCTGGCGCACAACTACCCGGCCAGCAGCCAGCCCAAGGCACGCTCTGCCCACCACTGGGATGTGTTGGCCACCGATGTGGCGCAGCGCATTGCCAACCGGTTCAGTGAGGTGCCCACCCAACCTGGCGACACAACCACCACCTCGGCTGGCAACACCCTGGTCGGCCAGACCTTGCGCCTGTCACCAGCACCCGCCGCGCCCTTCCAGCGGGCATTCCACGCCTTGCTCACGCACCGGCTGGTGAACCTGGGCGTGACACTGGTACAGGCCGAGCCGAAAGGGCAGATCGACGTGGATGTGCAGGTGATCGACCATGCCAGCCGGGTGGGCAACGGCTCGCCCCTGGCCAGCACCCAGCTGGCCGCCAGCGTCGCGGTGGTGCGCGACTGGGTCGTGTATTCACAGACCGCCACCACCGGTGTGTTGTCGGGCTTGGCCTTGGGCGCCCTCAGCGACGCCTCGCGCCAGGCGCTGCAAGGGTCGGCCGCGGGTGGCCCCACCCGCACCGAGGTGCTGGTGACCACCCGGGTGACGCTGCAAGGCCGGCTGGCCGCCACGACGGCGGACATCTACTACATCGAAGCCGAAGACAGCGCGCTGTACCTGCCGCCACCTGAAGCGCTCGTGCCCCCTGCGCCCGCACCGATCAAAACCTGGACGGTGGTGGCGCCATGACGGGGCCGCGTCGTGCCCTGCTGCGCCGCCTGTTCCTGTCGGCCTGCGTCCCCCTGGCAGGCGCGCTGGCCGCCTGCACCACGCCGGTGAGCGGGGACGCACTCATCCAACTCAACTACCAGGCGGCAGACGCGTTGCTGCAAGGCACCCGCCTGGACCCGCGCCAACCCGTGCTGATGGCCACCCTGGTGGACCTGGACGACCTGGAGCGCAGTTCGCGCTGGGGCCGGCTGGCCTCGGAGCACCTGGCAGCGCGCCTGGCCAACCGGGGCGTGCTGGTCAAGGAACTGAAGCTGCGCCAGCACATCTTCATGGCGCAAGACAGCGGCGCCTTGCTCCTCTCACGCGAAGTCAAAGACCTGTCGCTGGAACACGACGCGCAGGCGGTGGTGGTGGGCACCTACACCGTCGGCGGCGACACCGTGTACGTCAGCCTCAAGCTGATCCGACCCGAAGGCAACACCGTGATGTCGGCCCACGACTACAGCTTTCCCCTGAGTGAGCGCAACCGCGCCTTGATGCGTTGACGCACACCCACGCAATTAAGCAACCTATTTGCGCATTGATTGCTGCAGCGCAGCAAGTCAAAAAGCAACACAGCAAGCGAGCAAGACCGATTTTCTCTAGGGAAATCCATGAGAAAAATGTCAAAAGAACGCCTTGCAGCGTCGACGTGAACGCCATCTAATAAGCCGCATATTGTCATATTGCGCCCAGAGCTCTCTCTGAGGCGGAACCAGGAGACATGCGGGTGACAAGCAACAGCACGGACGAGCGCCCCCGGGTGCTCGAATGCCGCGACGTGGAGCGGCGCTTTGGCGGCCTGGTGGCCGTCACGGGCGTGAACATGCACATCCACCAGGGCGAGATTTTTGGATTGGTCGGCCCCAATGGCAGCGGCAAGACCACCATGACCAACGCCATCACCGGTTTCTTTCCGCCACAAAAGGGGCAGATCCTGCTCAACGGCGAAAACATCACCGGCATGGCGCCCCACAAAGTGGCGCGCCGTGGCGTGGCCCGCACCTTCCAGAACCTGGCGCTCTTCAACGGCATGACGGTGCTGGACAACATCTTGCTGGGCCGCCATGTGCACATGAAGCCGAGTGTGTTCCGCACCGCGCTCTACCCCTGGCTGGCCCGGCCCGAGGAAATCGCCCACCGCGAGGTGGTGGAAGAGGTGATCGACTTCATGCAACTGGAAAACGTGCGCGACGAGCCAGTGGACGTCATCCCCCTCGGTTTGAAAAAGCGGGTGGAGTTGGCGCGTGCGCTGGTGGCCGAGCCCAGCTTTCTGGTGCTGGACGAGCCCATGGCCGGCATGAACCAGGAAGAAAAAGAGTACATGGCGCGCTTCATCCTCGACGCCCGCGAGGAGCGCGGCGTGACGGTGATGCTGATCGAGCACCACATGGACATCATCACCGGCATTTGCGACCGCATGATGGTGCTGAGCTACGGCGAGGTGATCGACACCGGCATTCCCAAGGACGTGATTGCCGATCCGCGCGTGATCAAGGCCTACCTCGGAGGTGCCCATGCCGTCCAGTGAGCGCAGCACCGGCCGCCAGTCCGATACCTGGGACCTGAACCCACGCACCACGCTGCCGCGCCTACTGGCGGCCAACGCCCGGGTGATGCCACAAGGGGTGGCCTTTCGCGAAAAAGACCGCGGTATCTGGCAAGAGACCACTTGGCAGACAGCCTTTGAGAAAACCCTGCGCTGCGCCGCTGGCCTGCAGGCGCTGGGCCTGCAGAAAGGCCAGACCGTGCTGGTGCTGGGCGACAACCGGCCGCACCTCTACCTGGGCATGCTGGCGGTGGGCATGTTGGGCGGCTTTGCCACGCCGGTGTACCCCGACGCCACGCCCGACGAAATCCTGCACGTGGTCAACAGCGTGCACGTGCAGTTTGTGCTGGCGGAAGACCAGGAGCAGGTGGACAAGGCACTGGACCTGCGCGAGCGTGGCGCGCCGCTGCAGCACATCGTCTACGACAACCCACGCGGTTTGTCCAAATACACCGCGCCGGGCTTGGTGTCGTGGGAGGCACTGCAAGCGGCAGGTGGCGCGCGCCTGAACGAAGCGCAGGACCTGGGCCAGCGCCTGACCGATCTGGCACAGCCGGACGACCCGGCGGTGCTCATCCATTCCTCGGGCACCACCGGCAAACCCAAGGGCGTGGCGCTGTCGCACTTCAATGTGTTGTCGGGTGTGGCCAACGCCTTCCAGGCCGAATCCTTCGACTTTGGCGAAAACATCCTGGCCTACCTGCCCATGGCCTGGGTAGGTGACTTTGCCATCACCATGGGCGCGGGCGTGGGCCTGCACTTCACCATCAACATCCCCGAGCGGCCCGAGACCGTCCTGCACAACCTGCGCGAAATCGCGCCCACCTACTACCTGGCCGCGCCGCGCAGCTGGGACAACATGCTGACCCAGGTGCAGGTGCGCATGGAAGACTCGACCTGGCTCAAGAAGACGCTCTACGACTTTTTCATGGCCAACGCCATCGCCTGCGAAAAACGCAAGCTTGCGGGCCAGGCCCCCACCCCGTTGCAGCAAGTGCTGCGCCCGCTGGGCGAGTGGTTGGTGACCGGCCCCATCAAGGACCAGCTGGGCATGAGCCGGCTGCGCAACGCCTTCACCGGTGGCGAGGCCATTGGCGAAGACACCTTTGTGTTCTACCGCGCCCTGGGTGTGCGCCTGCGCCAGCTCTACGGCCAGACAGAAAGCAGTGCGTTCAACGCCATGCAGGCACCTGACGAAGTGCGCCTGCACACCGTGGGTCGGCCGCTGCCGGGGGTGGAGGTGAAGATCAGCGACAGCGGCGAGATCCTGATCCGCTCGGGCAGCGTGTTCGCCGGTTACCACCTCAACGAGCAGGCGACAGCCGACACACTGGAAGACGGCTGGCTGCACACGGGTGACGCAGGCTACCTGGAGCCCGACGGCCAGCTGGTGGTGCTGGGGCGGCTGTCCGAGGTGGTCTACACCGCACACAACGAACGCTACATCCCCAACTACATCGAGAACCGCCTCAAGTTCAGCCCCTTCGTGAAAGACGTGGCGGTGCTGGGCAAGGGCCGCGAGACGCTCGCGGCCATCGTCTGCATCGACAAGGAGCCGGTGGGCCACTGGGCCGAGGTGCGTGGCATCTCCTACATCTCCTACGCCGACCTGTCGCAGAAACCCGAGGTGATTGAGCTGCTGACGCAGGCGGTGCGCCACGTCAACACAACCCTGCCCGAAGGCCTGAAGCTGCGCCATTTTGTGAGCCTGCACAAGGAGTTCGACGCCGACGACGGCGAGATCACCCGCACCCGCAAACTGCGCCGCAACGTGGTGGAGGAACGCTACGCGCCCATCATCGACGCCATCTACAGCGGTCAGAAGGACGTGACCATGCGCGCGCAGATCACCTACGAGACCGGCGAGACCGGCGTCACCGAACGGCTGCTGACCGTCACAGCAGTAGGAGCCTGACCGATGGACCTGATGTACCTCCTCGAACTCGCGGTCAACGGTGGCCTGGCCGGCCTGATGTACGCGCTGGTGGCCATGGGCATCGTGCTCATCTACAAATCGTCCTCGGTGCCCAACCTGGCGCAGGGTGGCCTGACCATGCTGGGCGCCTACATGGTGCTGGCCTTCGCCAACGGGCTGGGCCTGCCCATGTGGGCCGCCATCCCGCTGGCCATGGTCAGCATGTTTGGCATGGGCATGGGCATCGAGCGGGTGGCGCTGCGCCGCCTGGCCGGGCGGCCCATCGTGATGATCCTGATGATGACGCTGGGCATCGACATCTTCATCCGCGCCACCACCATGACGATCTGGGGCGGCAGCGGACGGCCCATGCAGATCGGCATCAGCGACGAACCGCTGTTCCTGGGCCCGCTGCTGCTCAACCGAGCCTATGTGGTGGGTGCCGTGGTCTCGCTGGTGCTGTTCACCGCCTTCATGCTGTTCTTCCGCACCCGGCGCGGCGTGGTGCTGCGCGCCATCGCCGACGACTACACCGCCTCCTGGTCGGTGGGCATTTCGGTGGAGCGCGGCGTGGCGCTGTCGTGGGCACTGTCATCGGTGGTGGCCACCACGGCCGGTGTGTTGTGGGGGTCCGTACAGACCGTCGACCAGACCCTGGCCATGCTGCTGCTCAAGGGCATCACGGTGGCGGTGCTGGGTGGCATGGACAGCTTGGGCGGCGCCATCCTGGCCGGCCTGCTGCTGGGCATTCTGGAGAGCGTGGCCTCGGGTGTGCTCGACCCGCTGCTGGGTGGCGGCACGCGCGAACTGGTGGTGGCCGCCGTGCTCATCCTCACCATCATGATTCGACCCCACGGCCTCTTTGGCCGCCACGACATCGAAAGGATCTGAGCGATGTTGTACCGCCAGGCAGGCATCTTCCACACCCACTACGCCAGCGACCGGGGGCTGTTTCCCATCCCCTTTGAGCGCAAAGCCATCATCGCCATCCTGCTGATCGCGCTGGCCGCGCCCTGGCTGTTCAGCTCCCTGGTGCTCACCAGCTACCTCAAGCCCTGGCTCATCTGGACGGCCGCCGTGTTGGGGCTCAACCTCATCCTGGGC
Source organism: Hydrogenophaga atypica (assembly GCF_042665215.1). NCBI lineage: Bacteria > Pseudomonadati > Pseudomonadota > Betaproteobacteria > Burkholderiales > Comamonadaceae > Hydrogenophaga > Hydrogenophaga atypica. Next base: position 119,861 of record NZ_JBHTCA010000007.1, on the reverse strand, counting down.
TGGGCCGGTCAGTTCCACTTCGGCTACGCGGCCATCATGGGCATAGGCGCCTACGCCTCGGTGCATGCCACCCGCCATGGCGTGCCGTGGGAAATCGCGGTGGTGCTCGGTGGCCTCACCGCCGCCGTGGTGGGCGTGGTGTTCGCGTTTGCCGCGCTGCGCGTCAAGGGCCTGTACCTGGCGCTGTCCACCCTGGCCATGCAGTTCGTCATGGACTGGGTGATCTCGCACGTGCCGGCCATCAGCGGCGGCGTGTCGGCCACATTGCAGTCGCCCCCCATGAAGCTGCTGGGCCAGGCGGTCACGTCAGAAGCCGGGATTTACTACGTGGTGCTGGCGTGGGTGATTTTTGTCACCGTCTTCATGCTCAACCTGCGTCGCACCGCACTGGGCCGTGCCCTGGTGGCCGTGCGCGAGAAGGACTTCGCGGCCGCCGTCATCGGTGTGCAGAGCTTCTACTTCAAGCTGGTGGCCTTCGCCACCTCGGCCTTCATCGGTGGTGTGAGTGGCGCCCTGCTGATCTTCGGTTTCTACAAGGCGGTCACGCCCGAGCAATTCGCGGTCAACGTGTCCATCGAGCTGCTGGCCATGGTCATCGTCGGTGGCCTGGGCAGCATCATTGGCAGCTTCTTCGGCACGGCTTTCATCCTGCTGCTGCCGGGGCAGATGAACACCTTTGTGGCCTGGCTGGCCAAGCTGTTCGGCCTGGACATCGGCGTCGAGACACTGGCCCACATCCCACACATGGTCTACGGCGCCACCATCATCGCGGTGCTGCTGATCGAGCCCATGGGGCTGGGCAAGATGTACGGCAACCTGCGCAACTACCTGCTGGTCTGGCCCTTTGGCTACGCACGCAAATGAGGCGAGCGACATGAGCACGACTTCCCCCATCCTCTCGCTGAACAACATCGAGGTCATCTACGACCGCGTGGCCCTGGCCATCAAGGGCGTGTCGGTCGAGGTGCCACAAGGTGGCATGGTGGCCCTGCTGGGCGCCAACGGCGCGGGCAAAAGCACCACGCTCAAATCCATCAGCGGCCTGCTTCAACCCGAGCGCGGCGAGGTCACGCGCGGCGACATCCGCTTCATGGGCCAAGACATCGCCGGCCTGGCACCGCAGGCGCGCGTCAAGCGAGGCATCGTGCAGGTGCTGGAAGGCCGGCGCGTGTTCGAACATCTCACGCCAGACGAGAACCTGGTGGCGGCCTCGGCCGTGGTGGGTGGCTCGCGCGCCGACATGAACCGCCACCGAGACATGGTGTACGCCTACTTCCCACGCCTGCACCAGCGGCGCACCGCGCAATCGGGTTTTCTGTCGGGCGGCGAACAGCAGATGCTGGCCATTGGCCGCGCCCTCATGACCCAACCCAAGCTGCTGATGCTGGACGAACCCAGCCTGGGCCTGGCACCGTTTCTGGTCGCCGAGATCTTCGACATCGTCAAGCGCATCAACCAGCAGGAGGGCCTGTCGGTGCTGTTGGTGGAGCAGAACGCGATTGCAGCGCTGGAAGTGGTCTCGCACGGCTATCTGCTGGAGAACGGCCGCATCGTCATGCACGACAGCGCCGAGGCCATGAAGCAGAACCCCGACATCCAGGAGTTCTACCTGGGCGGCGCCGAAGGCAAAAATTTCCACGACATCAAACATTACAGCCGCAGAAAACGTTGGCTGAGCTGATTCCGACCACCGTCCCGGGCATGCGCGTACTTGGTGCCATGTGGACAACCTTCCTTTCGTACGCAGGAGACATGCGATGAAACGAGCTTTGTTATCCACCTTGTCTGGTGTCGCCCTGCTGCTGGGCGCATCCACCGCGTCGGCGCAACAAGCGCCCATCAAGTTCGGCCTGTGCTACGACCTGAGCAAGGCCTACACCTTCGTCACACCACAAATCGTGCAGGCGGTGAAGGACTACGCCGACATCCTCAACGCCAAGGGTGGCCTGGAGGGCAGCCCCATCGAGATCGTGGCGCAAGACCACGGCAACGAACCCCAGCGTGGCATCGAGTGCTACGAGAAGCTCAAGCGCGAGGGTGTGATGATCTTCGACACGCTGTCCACGCCGGTGTCGCGGGCCGTGCTGCCGCGTGCCATGACCGACGGCAACATCCTGCTGCAGTCGTTTGTGGGCCGGGGCGACGCCATTGACGGCGACGTGTTCAAGTGGGTCTTCCCCATCGGCCCGACCTACTGGGGCCAGATGGCCAACAACGTCCAGTACATCAAGAACCAGAGCAAGGGCAACCTCAAGGGTGTCAAGGTCGGTTTCATCTACCCCGACTACGCGTTTGGCCAAGAGCCCATCGCCATCCTCAAGACACTGGCCGAGAAGGAAGGTTTTGAGCTCAACCTCTTCCCCAACCCCATGCCCGGCCGCGACCAGGCCGCCGTGTGGACACAGATCCGCCGCTTCAACCCCGACTGGGTGATCACCTGGAACCTGTCGGCCATGCACGTGGTGGCCGCGCGCGAAATGAAGCGCAACGGCATCGCCATGGACAAGCTGATCAGCGTGAACTGGTTCAACGAGGTGGACATCGCCAACATCGGTGCGGCCGACGCCAAGGGCATGAAACGCGGCACCAACGTGGCCGGCGGCCAGGACCACGCGCTGATCAAACAGATCATTGCCGACCTGTACGACAAGGGCAAAGGCAACGGCGACCGCAAGAACCTGCAGGACGTGTACTACAACACCGGCCTGGCCATGTACTCGGTGGCTTTTGAGGGCGTGCGCAACGCCATCAAGGCCGGTGGCCGCCCCTTGACCCCCACCAAGATCAAGGCTGGCCTGGAAAGCCTGCGCAACTTCGACGCCAACGGCCTGCTGGCCCCCGTGACCGTGACCGCACAAGACCACGGCGGCGGCGGCAAGACCCGCATCGAGATGTGGGACGGCGCCAAGTGGGTGCCGCAGTCCGACTGGATCTCGGCCTACAACGATGTGGTCATGGAAGTGGTCAAAAAAGAGTCCGCCGAGTTCGCCAAAACGAACAAGTGAACCGCCCTCCCGCGCCGCCCCGCTGGGGGCGGCGCTCTTCACTCCTCCTGCGCCTCGCTGTCGCCTTCGCCATCGCCCCCCACGTCCAGCGCCTGCATGTTGTCCAACATCTTGAGCAGGTAGTGGACGGTGTGGACGATGTCGTTGGTTGAAAAATCCTTGAGCGCCTGGTCGTAGTAGTCGTAGATCTTGGGCAGCGCAAAGTGTTGCCACACATCGCGTCCGCTGTCGGTCATCTGGATCAGGCGCGAGCGGCGGTCGCTGGGGTCGGCGGCGCTGGTCAGGTGACCGGCTTTTTCCAGGCGACCAATCACGCCGGCCAGGTTCTGCCGGCTGACCATCAGGTAGCGGGCCAGGTCTCCCAGCTTCATGCCGGCGTCCACCTGCGGTCGCGACAAGGCTCCCAGCACCGCCCACTGCTGTGTCGTCAGGCCCTCCTCTTCAATGGCCCTCGAACCTGTTTTATGCAGCATGTTTGCACATTGATAGAGTCTAAAAAAGAGCCTATTCGCCAACTCCATCCGCATATCCTGGGCTTTATCCATAGGGTTTACCTCTACTAAAACCGAACTGAACGGCCTTGATTCGCACAAATGCCATCGACCATAATAAGACCATATATTGTCATATTTACACAAACAAACGCCAACACACAACTGGCTTTGTAACCCAGACCTGAAGGAGCACACGATGGGCAGACTCGACAACAAGGTGGCCGCCGTCACAGGCGGCGGCGGTGGCATCGGTGGCGCCACCTGCCGGCGCTTCGCGCAGGAGGGTGCGCGCGTGGCCGTGCTCGACCGCGACCTCGCCGCTGCCCAGCGAACCGCCGATCAGATCTTGGCCGAAGGCGGCACCGCCCTCGCATTGGCCTGCGACATCACCGACCGCGCCGCCGTGGACACCGCCGTGCAGCACATCGCCACCGAATGGGGCGGCATCGACATCCTGGTCAACAACGCCGGCTGGGACGTGTTCAAGCCGTTCACCAAAACCGTGCCCGACGAATGGGCCCAACTGATTGCGATCAACCTCACCGGCGCGCTGCACATGCACCACGCGGTGCTGCCGTTGATGGTGGCCACCGGCAAGGGGGGGCGCATCGTCAACATCGCCTCCGATGCAGCGCGTGTGGGCTCCTCGGGCGAAGCGGTGTATGCCGCCTGCAAGGGTGGGCTGGTGTCTTTCTCCAAGACCATCGCGCGCGAACATGCGCGCCACGGCATCACCGTCAACGTGGTCTGCCCCGGCCCCACCGACACCGCGCTGTTTGCCGACTACAAGCTGGGCGCCGGCAACCCCGAGAAGCTGGAAGAGGCCTTCCGCCGCTCCATCCCGCTGGGCCGCATTGGCCAGCCGCAAGACCTGCCCGGCGCCATCCTCTTCTTTGCCAGCGACGACGCCGCCTACGTCACCGGCCAGGTGATCAGCGTGTCGGGTGGCTTGACCATGAACGGCTGAAACAAGGATCACCCCCGTCGCTTGCCCGCTTCGCGTGGCCGCATCCCCCCTCCAGGGGGCAACACCAGCAGTCCGGCAAAGCCGGCCCTGCGGTGTTTGCTGAGAAAGACATTTCAGGCAACCAAACTCACGACTGAACCAGGAGATACCCATGGACTTCCAGGACATCACCTACGAGAACCGCAACGGCGTGGCGTGGATCACCATCAACCGCCCCGAGAAGATGAACGCGTTTCGGGGCACCACCTGCGACGAACTCATCAAGGCCTTCAACAAGGCGGGCTACGACAAACACATTGGCTGCATCGTGCTGGCCGGCGCGGGCGAGCGCGCCTTCTGCACCGGCGGTGACCAGTCGGCACACGACGGCAACTACGACGGCCGCGGCACCATCGGTCTGCCCATGGAAGAACTGCACGACGCCATCCGCAACGTACCCAAACCCGTCATCGCGCGCGTGCAGGGGTACGCCATTGGCGGCGGCAACGTGCTGGCCACCATTTGCGACCTGACCATTTGCTCCGACAAGGCCATCTTCGGTCAGGTCGGCCCCAAGATGGGCTCGGTCGATCCCGGCTACGGCACCGCCTTCCTGGCGCGTGTGGTGGGCGAAAAAAAGGCGCGCGAGATCTGGTACCTGAACAAACGCTACTCGGGCGAAGAAGCCGTGGCCATGGGCCTGGCCAACAAATGTGTGCCCCACGACGAACTCGACACCGAGGTGCAGGCCTGGGCCGAAGAAATCTGTGAGCGTAGCCCCACGGCACTGGCGATTGCCAAACGCAGCTTCAACATGGACACCGCCCACCAAGCCGGCATCGCCGGCATGGGCATGTACGCACTCAAGCTCTACTACGACACCGACGAATCGCGCGAAGGCGTGAAGGCCTTGCAGGAAAAGCGCAAACCCGAGTTCCGCAAGTTCGTGAAGTGAGTGTCGCCGCCATGCGCAACCCCTACATCAACGACGACCTGCAGGCCCTGGCGGACCACACGCGGCGTTTTGCCGACAAGCGCGTGGCGCCTGGTTTTCTGGAACGCGACCAGACCCGCGTGTTGGACCGGCAACTGATGCGCGAAATGGGTGCGATGGGCCTCATCGCACCCGAACTGGCCGAGGCCCACGGCGGCCAGGGATTGGGTTGCCTGGCCGCCGGTGTCATCCACGAAGAGATTGCGCGCGCCGACCTCTCGATCAGCTACATCAACCTGCTGGCCTCGCTCAACGGCCAGATTCTCAGCGACCACGGCCAACCCGAGGTGGCCGGCCCCTGGCTGAAAAAACTCACCGCCGGTGAATCCCTGCTGGCCATTGCCCTGACCGAACCACGCGGCGGCTCCGACGCCGCCAACCTGCGGCTGCGCGTCGAACGCGTGGGCAACGACTACGTCATCAACGGCGAAAAGACCTCCATCTCTGCCGCCGACCAGGCCGATGCGGTGGTGGTTTTCGGCCGCACGGGCAGCATCGATTCGGGCGCCCACGGCGTGACCGCGCTGCTGGTGCCCACCGACGTGCCAGGCCTCACCCGCAGCCGTTTCGACTGCCACGGCCAACGCGCCATTGGGCGCGGCTCGCTGTTCTTCGAGAACGTGCGCGTGCCAATGAACCACCGCCTGGGCGACGAGAACAAGGGCTTTGTGCAGGTGATGCAGGGCTTTGACTTCAGTCGCGCGCTGATTGGTCTGCAGGTGCTGGCGGTGGCCCGCGTGGCGCTGGAGGAAACCTGGGCCTACGTGGCCCAGCGCGAAGCCTTTGGCAAACCGCTGTCGGCCTTCCAGGGCGTGTCGCACCCGCTGGCCGACTTCGACACCCAGGTGGTGGCCGCGCGCCTGCTGTGCCTGCAAGCCTTGTGGCTCAAAGACCAGGGCCTGCCCCACACCTCCGAAGCGGCCATGTGCAAATGGTGGGGCCCCAAACTGGCCTACGACGTGGTGCACCAGTGCCTGCTGATGTTCGGCCACGGCGGCTACGACCACGGCGTGATGGAGCAGCGCCTGCGCGACGTGCTGGGTTTTCAGATCGGCGACGGCACGGCGCAGATCATGAAAACCATCGTGGCGCGCGACCGCGCGGGGCGCCAGGCCGTGCCCAACTGAACGCGCCGTTCAGCGCCCGGCCCGCATCAGCGTGCTTTTGCCAAACAGCGACTCCACCAGATCGACCGCCAGCTCGGCGGTCTTGTTGCGCACGTCCAGCGCGGGGTTGAGCTCCACGATGTCGAGCGAACCCAGTCGCCCGCTGTCGGCAATCATTTCCATGCACAACTGCGCCTCGCGGTAGGTGGGGCCGCCAGGCACGGTGGTGCCCACACCGGGGGCGATCTCGGGGTCAAGAAAATCGACATCGAAGCTCACGTGCAGGTGGGTGTTGGCCGGCATGCCTTCGAGTGCACGCGCCATGGTGCGGCGCATGCCTTCCTCGTCGATGAACCGCATGTCGAACACCTCCAGCCCGTGTTCGTGCACCAGGCGCTTCTCGCCTTCGTCCACGCTGCGGATGCCAATCTGGCGAACCTGATCGGGGCGCAGGGCCGGCGTGTGCCCACCGATGCCCACCAGCTCGGCCGGCCCCAACCCACACAGGCAAGCCACCGGCATGCCATGCACGTTGCCGCTGGGGGTGAGGGCGCTGGTGTTGAAGTCGGCGTGGGCATCCAGCCACAACACGCGCAACGGGCGGCCCTGTTCGCGGCAATGGCGGGCCACGGCCGCGATGCTGCCCACGCCCAGGCAATGGTCGCCTCCCAGCAGGATGGGCAGGTGCCCACGCCCGAGCGCGGCGTAGACGGCATCACACACCGCCGCGTTCCAGGCCACCACCTCGGGCAGGTGGCGGTAGCCGTTCAAGGGGGGCAACCAGGGGTTGCCGGGGCCACTGAGGTTGCCCACATCCAGCACCCTCAGGCCATGCGATTCAAGCGCCGGCTGCAGGCCCGCCACCCGCAGCGCCTCAGGCCCCATGGACGCGCCACGCGCACCGGCCCCGATGTCGGTGGGGGCACCAATGAGTTCGGCGGTGATGGGTGTGGGGGCGTGTGGCGTGTCCATGGCAAAAGCATAGCCGCCTTTGCCTGCGCTGCGCCCGCTGGGCTCAGGTGCCCCAATCGGCCGGCTTGTCACCTCGGCGGCGGGCCGCACGTTCCTCGCGCTCCTGCGCCAACTGCGCCTCCAGTTGCTCGCGGCCCTGGCGCGCTACGGAAATCTGGCGCTCCACATCGGCGTGGTGCGGGAACTGGAGCTCCATCATGCCGAGGTTGTGGCGCCGGAAACGCATGGCCAGTTCGCGCGCTTCGAACGCGGTGTGGCCCACCGCCTCCAGCACCTTGCGGGCGCTGGCCAGCGATGACTCGAACAGCTCGCGATCGATCAGGGTGACGCCCCGGTCGCGCAAGGCATTCCAGTGGCCCACGTCCACCGCACGCGCCACCAGTTGCAGTTGGGGAAAATGCTGGCGCGCCAGGTCCACGATGGCCAGGCTGGTGTCGCGGTCGTCCACCGCCACCACCAGCACGCGTGCGGTGTCGGCCCCCGCATTGCGCAGCAGGTCCAGCCGGCTGGCGTCGCCGTAAAAGCTCTTGAACCCAAAACGGCGCAACGCCTCGACCTGGTCGGGATCGTGGTCGAGCACGGTGGGCTTGAGGCCGGCCGCCAGCAACACCCGGGTGACGATCTGCCCGTAACGCCCGATGCCGGCCACAATGATGGGGGCGTCCTGCACGTCGAAGCTGTCGGGGGCCGGGCGGGTGCTGGCACCGGCGTGGCGCCGCGCGATGCGATCCACCACCAACAAGAGCAGCGGCGTGAGCAACATGGACAAGGCCACCGCACCAATCCACAACGCAGCGGTGTCGGCGGGCACCAGCCGGGTGGTGGCCGCCGCGCCAAACAGCACGAAGGCAAATTCGCTGCCTTGCGCGATGAGCAAGGCAAACAGGTTGCGCTGGGGCAGCGGTATGCCCACCGGCCCGGCCAGCGGCCGCAGGATGGCGAACTTGACCGCCATGAACCCCAGGGTGATGCCCAGCGCCTGCAGTGGCTTCGCCAGCAACACGCCGAAGTCGATGGACATGCCCACGGCAATGAAGAACAGCCCGAGCAACAGGCCTTTGAAAGGCTCCAGGTCGGTTTCGAGCGCGCGGCGGTATTCGCTGTTGGCCAACAACACCCCGGCCAGGAAGGCGCCCAGGCCCATGGACAGATCGACCCAGCGCATGAGATAGGCCACGCCAATGACCAGCAGCAACGCGGCGGCGGTGAAGACCTCGCGCACGTCGCTGCGGGCAATGGCGCGGAACAGCGGGCGCACCAGGTAGCGGCCGCCAAACACAATGACCACCACCACCGCAAGGGCCTTGGCCGCCAGCCAGCCGCCGCCGTCTGTGCCCGCGCTGGTCTCGCTGGCGACCACACCGGCCGCCAGTGCAGGCATCAAAGCCAGCATGGGGATGGACTGGATGTCTTGCGCCAGCGACAAGGCCACCGTGGTTTCGCCGGTGCTGGTCTGGGCCTGGTGGCGTTCAGCGAGGGCCTGCAAGGCGATGGCGGTGGACGACAGCGAGAGGCCAAACCCCAGCACCAGCGCCGCCTGCCAGCTCAGGCCCAGCCACCAGGCAACCCCGGCAATGGCCAGGGTGCACGACGCCATCTGCACACTGCCCCAGACAAAAATGGGCTGACGCAGGCGCCATACCTTGGCCGGCTCCAGCTCCAGCCCGACCAGAAACAGCATCAGCACCACCCCAAATTCGGCCACACCCAGCACCGACGCGGCATCGCCAATCAGGCCCAGGCCCCAGGGGCCGATGGTGACGCCGGCCAGCAGGTAGCCCAGCACGGCACCAAAGCCCAGGCGTTTGGCCAGCGGCACGGCCAGCACCGCCGCACCGAGGTACACCAGTGCAGGGGTGAGCCAGTCGCCACTGGCCACTGCGTTGGCAGCGTCGGCGCTCATGTTTGTCCCCCGGTGGACGGCCGGTCCTGGTCGGGCACCTCACAGCCCGGACAGGTCATGTCCTCGATCTCGGGCCAGTCCGGGTAGCTTTGCAAACGCTGTACGAACACGTCCACGTGGTCGCGCAGGTCCGGCTCATCCACCTGGTGCGCGCCGTGCAGCACCAGCGGCGGCAGAAAACGCAGGCCACACAAGGCGGCCGTCTGCTCGTAAGGGGGCAGGAAAGCATCGAAAAAATAGCGGTTGTAGCCCTGTGGGTGGTAGGCCGATTCGGCGCCGCCCGTGCTGGTCACCAGCCAGACGTCCTTGCCGCGCAGCGCCTGGCCCTTGCGCCCGTAGGCCCACCCGTGGGTGAACACCTCGTCCAGCCACAGCTTGTGCAGTGCCGGGCTGGCGTACCACTGGATGGGGTGCAGCCACACCACCAGCTGCGCCGCAGACAGGCGGGCTTGTTCCGCCGCCACATCGATGTGGAAATCGGGGTAGCTTGCGTAGAGGTCGGTGACCTCGACGTGGTCCAACGCCCGGGTGGCGTCGAACAGGCGGCGCGTGACGCGCGAATCGCGCCAGTGCGGGTGGGCAGCCACCACGTAGATGGATGGGCGGGGGGATGGGGTGTCGGCGTCCATGGCGCACGATAGCGCATCGGGATGCCCAAAAATGTCAACTGGCTCTAAGATCGTGGCTCGTTCGCGGTGGCGCCGGCCCGCCGCCCCTGGAGCCACGGCCATGATCGAAAACAACCCCCATTTCCGGCTGGTCAACAACGCCTTTCCCCACATCGGGAAAAACATCCGCCTGTTGTGGGGCCACCCCGAATTCGCGCGCTACGTGGCCAAGCTCATGGCAGACACCCGCAACGGCCAGCGCAAGGGGTTTCCGGACGACGTGCACGACTCCATGCTGCGCCTGTTGGAACAACACGACCGGGACTTCCCCCCTTCGCCCGAGAAACCCAACCCCAAAGGCCTCTGGGACGATCAGCCCGACTACTGACCCAGGCCCAAAACCCCCCACCCGACTGGGCTACAAGGGCTTGCCGCCCCGGCTAGATTGCAGGCATGCCCACTGCTCCCCCAGCCACCTGCGCTCTGGTCTGGTTCAAGCGCGACCTGCGCCTGAGCGACCACGCCCCGCTGGCGCAGGCGGCGCAATTTGAGTCCTGCCTCGGCCTGTTCATCATCGAACCGGCCTGGCTGAGCAGCCCCGAATGCGCCAGCGCTCATGTGGCCTTTGTGCTGGACGGCGTGGCCCAGCTGCGTGCCCAACTTCACGCCCGTGGCCTGCCCCTGTGGGTGGAGGTGGGCGAAGCCACTGTCGTGCTGCAGCGCCTGCACGCACACACCGGCTTCACCCACTTGCTGAGCCACGAGGAAACCGGGCCGGGCTGGACCTACGCGCGCGACCAGGCCGTGGCCCGCTGGTGCCGCCACCTCGGCGTGTGTTGGGTGGAAACGCCACAGACTGGCGTGGTGCGCCGCCTGCGCGACCGCCGTGGCTGGGCGGGGCGCTGGGACCAGCGCATGAACGCACCCCAGGCACCCACACCCACCGGCTGGGCCGGCGCAGGCCCGCTGCCCGCGCACGACCTGCCGAGCCTGGCCAGCCTGGGCCTGTCGCCACCTGCCTACACACCACCGCCCGCGGGCGAACCCACCGCGCAGCAACTGCTGCAAGGCTTTGTGCAACACCGCGCCATGGGCTACCGCCGCGCGCTCTCCAGCCCCCTCACGGCCCAGGACGGCTGCAGCCGCCTCAGCGCCCACCTGGCCTGGGGCAAGGTGTCGCTTCGCCAGGTGCACCAGGCCACCGAAGCGCAGATCGCCCACACGCCCGACCGCGACCTCGCGCACGACCTGCGTGGGTTTGCCGGGCGGCTGCGCTGGCACTGCCATTTCATGCAAAAGCTCGAGGACGAGCCGGCCATCGAGTTCCAGAACTTTGCCCGCCACTGCAACGGTCTGCGCGAAGACAGCAGCGACCCCACCCTGTTGGCCGCCTGGCAACGCGGGGAGACCGGTTTTCCCATGGTGGATGCGTGCATGCGCTCTCTCACTGCCACCGGGTGGCTCAACTTCCGCATGCGCGCCTTGCTGGTGAGTTTTGCCGCCTACCACCTGTGGCAACACTGGCGCCCCACCGGGCTGTTCCTGGCGCGGCAGTTTCTGGACTTTGAAGCCGGCATCCACTGGAGCCAGATGCAGATGCAAAGTGGCACCACAGGGATCAACACCCTGCGCATCTACTCGCCCACCAAACAGGCGCGCGACCACGATCCACAAGGCCTATTCATCCGCCGCTGGTTGCCCGAGCTCGCCCATGTGCCGCTGGAACACCTGGCCCAGCCTTGGTTGATGGACAGCGCAGGGCAGCGCGCCAGCGGCTGCGTGATCGGCCGCGACTACCCAGCGCCCGTGGTGGACGAACGCGCGGCCGCCCAACAGGCCAAAGACCGCCTTTACGCGCTGCGCCGCGAGCCAGACGTGCAGCAAGAGGCAAACCAGATCCAGCAGCGCCACGGCTCACGCCGCAGTGGCCTGCAACCCACCACACGCCGCCGCACGGCCCGGCCGCCACCATCTCCGGCATTGCCACCGTTGCCGCCCCAACTGAGCCTGTTCCCCGATGCCTGAGCGAAACAAGCCCCAACGCGACTTCAAGGGCAACAAAGCCCACCTGCCCAGCAAGCCCTGTGCGGTGTGCGGCCGCACCATGACCTGGCGCAAAGCCTGGGCCAAGAACTGGGAAGAGGTCCGCTATTGCAGCGACGCCTGCCGGGCCCGCAAAGGCCCAACCACATGAGCGCCGCCGTGCGCCACCTGGTGCTGGTGCTGGGCGACCAGCTCGATGAAGCCTCGTCCGCCTTCGACGGTTTCGATGCATCGCAAGACGTGGTGTGGATGGCCGAGGTGGCCGAGGAATCGACCCACGTGTGGTCGGCCCAACAGCGCACCACCCTGTTTCTGAGTGCCATGCGCCACTTTGCGCAGAACCTGCAGGCGCGCGGCTGGCCCTTGCGCTACCGCACGTTGGACACGCCCGACAACCGAGGCAGCCTGGCCGAAGAACTGACGCTGGCCATCAACGAACTGCGGCCCCAGACGCTGGTGCTGACGGCCCCGGGCGACTGGCGCGTGCTGCAGGCCTTGCGGGCGGTGGCCCGTGCCAGCGGCGTGCCGTTGGACCTGCGCGACGACCGCCACTTTTACAGCACCGTGCGCGACTTCACCGCGCACGCCCAAGGCCGCAAACAACTGCGCATGGAGTTCTGGTACCGCGAGATGCGCCGCCGCCATGGCGTGCTGATGGAAGGCAACCAGCCCGTGGGCGGTCAATGGAACTTCGACGCCGACAACCGCGCGGCCTTCGGCAAAGGCGGCCCACCAACGCTGCCCGCCCCCACGCGGTTTGAGCCCGACGGCATCACGCAGGGCGTGATGGCGCTCGTGCGCCAGCGTTTTGCCAGCCATCCGGGTCAGCTCGACCACTTCGGCTGGCCGGTCACCCGCACGCAAGCGCTGCAGTCTCTGGACGCGTTTGTGCGCGAGCGCCTGCCCCATTTTGGCCAATGGCAGGACGCGATGTGGGAAGGCGAAGTCTGGCTGTTTCATTCGCACCTCTCTGCGGCCCTCAACCTCAAGCTGCTCAACCCACGCGAGGTGGTGGCCGCCGCAGAGGCTGCCTGGCGCAGCGGCCACGCCCCCCTGGCGGCGGTGGAAGGTTTCATCCGCCAGATCCTGGGCTGGCGCGAGTACGTGCGCGGCATCTACTGGACGCAGATGCCAGGCTACCTGGACGGCAACGCGCTGGACGCGCAAGCTGACCTGCCCGCCTTCTTCTGGACCGGTGACACCGAGATGGCCTGTCTGCGCGACGCCCTCACCCAGACCCTGCGCCACGGCTACGCCCACCACATCCAGCGCCTGATGGTGACCGGCCTCTACACCCTGCTGCTGGGCGTGAAACCGCAGGCGGTGCACGCCTGGTATCTGGCCGTCTATGTGGATGCGGTGGCGTGGGTGGAACTGCCCAACACCCTGGGCATGAGCCAGTTTGCCGACGGTGGCTTGATGGCGAGCAAACCCTACGCCGCCAGTGGGCAGTACATCAAACGCATGGGCAATCACTGCCAAGGCTGTCGTTTTGACCCGGCCCAGTCCACCGGTGCACAAGCCTGCCCCTACACCACGCTGTACTGGGATTTTTTGCTGCACCACCAAGCGATGCTGGCGCACAACCCGCGCATGGTCATGGCACTCAAACACCTGGACCGGCTCGACGGCGACCAACGCGCCGCGATCCGACAGGCAGCACAGGCACACCGGGTGGATGTGGGCGCGGCAGGGTAAAATCGGCGCCCCTCAACAGCCTCTGGACACATACCATGAACCGCTGTGCACGCCGCCCTCTGGGCTTGCGTGGGCGGGCCCTTGCTGCGGCCCTGACCTGCGCCTTTGCACTTCTTCCTGCCATCGGCCTCGCCCAGCACCGGGGCTTTCCTGAACACGCGTTGCGTGGCCTGATGGTGGTGGGCACGCCGCCCGACATCAGCATCAACGGCAAGGCCGAGCGGCTGTCACCGGGTGCTCGCATACGCAACACCAACAACACCATTGTGTTTGCCAACAGCCTCATCGGTGAAAAACTGGTGGTCAACTACGTGCGCGAAAGCAATGGCATGGTGCACGAGGTGTGGATTCTGAATGGCTTCGAACAGGCCCAGCCGCGTGCTGGCGCCAGCGACATGGTGATCCACAACTACCGCAGTGGCAGCGATGCCGAAAGCCCCCCGAACACCCGCTGAAGGACGCACCATGGCCAAAAAAGTATTCATCAAAACCTTCGGCTGCCAGATGAACGAGTACGACTCGGACAAGATGGCCGACGTGTTGGGCGCCGCCCAGGGCTATGAGCCCACGCAGGACGTGGAAGAAGCCGATCTCATCCTCTTCAACACCTGCTCGGTGCGCGAGAAGGCGCAAGAGAAGGTGTTTTCCGACCTCGGACGTGTCAAGCACCTCAAGGAAAAAGGCGTGCTGATCGGTGTGGGCGGCTGTGTCGCCAGCCAGGAGGGCGAAGCCATCATCAAGCGGGCGCCCTATGTGGACGTGGTGTTCGGCCCGCAGACGCTGCACCGCCTGCCCGAGATGCTGAACGCCCGCGCCTCGCTGGCCCGGCCGCAGGTGGACATCAGCTTCCCCGAGATCGAGAAGTTCGACCACCTGCCGCCCGCGCGCGTGGACGGCGCCAGCGCTTTCGTGAGCATCATGGAAGGCTGCAGCAAATACTGCAGCTACTGCGTGGTGCCCTACACGCGCGGTGAAGAGGTCAGCCGCCCCTTCGAGGACGTGCTGGTGGAAGTGGCCGGCCTGGCCGACCAGGGTGTGAAGGAGGTGACGCTGCTGGGTCAGAACGTCAACGCCTACCGGGGCAAGATGGGCGAGACCAGCGAGATCGCCGACTTTGCGCTGTTGCTCGAATACGTGGCCGACATCCCCGGCATCGAACGCATCCGCTACACCACCAGCCACCCCAACGAATTCACCCTGCGTTTGATCGAAGCCTACGGCAAGATCCCCAAACTGGTGAACCACCTGCACCTGCCGGTGCAACACGGCAGCGACCGCATCCTGATGGCCATGAAGCGCGGCTACACCGCGATGGAATACAAAAGCACCATCCGCAAGCTGCGCGCCATCCGCCCCGACCTGTCACTGTCCAGCGACTTCATCGTCGGCTTCCCGGGCGAGACGGACGAGGACTTCGCCAAGATGATGAAACTCATCGACGACGTCGGTTTTGACGCCTCCTTCAGCTTCATCTTCAGCCCGCGCCCCGGCACCCCGGCGGCCAACCTGCCCGACGACACACCTCACGAGGTCAAGCTCAAGCGGCTGCAGCACCTGCAGGCGGTCATCGAGGACAACGTTCGCCGCATCAGCGCCAGCCGCGAAGGCACAGTACAGCGCCTGCTGGTGGAAGGGCCGTCCCGCAAAGACGCCAGCGAACTCATGGGCCGCACCGAGTGCAACCGCATCGTCAACTTCAAAGGCCAGCCACGCCTCATCGGCCAGATGGTGGACGTGCGCATCACCGAAGCCCTGCCCCACTCCCTGCGGGCAGAGGTGCTGGTGAAGGAAGGTTTGTCGGCTTGAAGACCCAAGATCAAGGTTTGATCTGCCTGTGCCGGTGGGCTCTGTTCGCCTTGATGGTGTCGAACCAAAGGCTGTCGGCTTCGATCTGAGTCGCCACCCGTGCGGCCTCATCCTTATCCAGAAACAGCGTCGCTGGCAACCGGGACTTCACCCTGGGCAGCGAGATGTGGCCAGACAACAACCCGGCCCGAATCCACCGCAAGTCGTTCGGCTGGCTGCGTGCGTACTTGGAAATGGCGGCGTCATCGGGGTCGAGAAACCAGATGCGAATGCCGCCCTGCTCAACGTGACTCATTCGGCCTTCCCAGCCATCGGGAAGGCTGGGCAAGCTGGGGGACACCGGGTCGAGGTAATAGCCGTTGGTTCTGTGAAATTCTGAGCCTTCGCCGAGCGCACTTCGCACATCCGCAATGCGACCCGGATCGGCCTTGGTGTAGCAGTCGATGTCGATGGACATCGACATGTCAGCCGGGATGTCACGCTCGTCCCCGGCGCCGAGGATGGACAGGCTGCCGATCACCACGTAGTCGCGGTGGCCAGTGAGGCGATGGGCCGCCTCGAACAAGCGGAACAGGTGGCTGCGGTTCACGCCATCACCACGTGCCAGGGCGAGTTCTGCCGCAAGGCGGTACCCCACTCCAAGGTTTCAGACCCCATGGCCTGGGCCAGCTCATTGACCGAACGCTGGAGCAACGCCTCCCACCGTTCGATGTAGTCCAGGCTGCACAGGCGCTCTCGGCGCCACCGTGTCACCTCCTGCTGGGCGCGTGTGACAAGGGCCTGGCTGTCGGCCGCTGGCATCAACAAAAGCTGTATGGCCAGGGCCTGGTGTTTGATGAGGCGGTCCTTTTCGACCAGAGCCTGATCGGCGCGCGCCGCACGGCGCTCTGCCAAACGGCTGTCGCTGTTCGTCCGGGCGAGAAACGCCTCTGGAGAACACACAATGGCCTTGACCTTGCGGTGCCGCTCAATCGCCACCGGCCCTTGTGCAGCGGCATCGAGCAACTCACCGAAGTTCTGCTTGGCCTGGCTGGACGTCATGTGTTGCATGCGCCCAATCTAGCAGATTTTGTCCATTTTGGACAAAATTTGAGATGCCGTCTGCCGGAAACCCGACCTGCATCGAAAATCGCCTCTAGCAGTCGCCTTGAGACGGTCTTGGCGTGGTCCAGAAACCCCTGATCCAACACCCAGCACACGACCCACCGCCGCGCGCCCTGTGGTTCAGCGCGAGGCATCCTGTGTGCTCGCCAACATGTACTTGAAGACCGCAATATTCTCTGCGGGCCGAGGTGCTGGTGAAAGAACACGCACCCGCCTGAGTTCACGCCGCCCATAAAAAACGGCGCACGAAGCGCCGTTTTTTTTCGCCCCAACTCGGCCCGTTCGGGGACACCGCCGGGCCGGCTCTGCCGGACGGCTGGTGTCGCCCCCTTGAGGGGGGATTCGAGCCACACGAAGTGAGCGAGAAACGGGGGTGGTCCTTGTCAATCCGCCTGCTTGCGCAGGAAGGCGGGGATTTCAAAGTCGTCCATGCCACCCGACGACAAGGCATCGACCTTGGCCGCCGCCTGCGTGCGGTTGGTGCGCCACACGCTGGGCACGGCCATGCCGCTGTAGTCGTTCTGCTGGGCAGCTCCACCGCCCAACGCCGAACCACCCATGGCGCTGGCGGCGCCACCACCCACCGCAAACGGCACGTTGTCGGTGCCGGTGCGCAGCACCTGCAGCGGCGGCGCCTGGCGGCGGGCGTTCTGGCGGCTCAGGCCCGTGGCCACCACGGTCACGCGGATGGCATCACCCAGGTTTTCGTCGTAGGCGGTGCCGTAGATGATGTGCGCATCGGGCGAGGCAAAGGCGCGGATGGTGGTCATGGCCAGCTTGGATTCGCTCAGCTTGAGCGATCCCTTGGAGGCCGAGATCAGCACCAGCACGCCCTTGGCGCCAGAGAGGTCCACCCCTTCGAGCAACGGGCAGGCCACGGCCTGCTCCGCCGCAATGCGGGCGCGGTCGGGGCCGCTGGAGGTGGCGGTGCCCATCATGGCCTTGCCGGGCTCGCCCATCACGGTGCGCACGTCTTCAAAGTCCACGTTCACGTGGCCGGGCACGTTGATGATTTCGGCGATACCACCGACGGCGTTCTTGAGCACGTCGTTGGCATGGGCAAAGGCTTCTTCCTGGGTGATGTCGTCACCCAGCACCTCTTGCAGCTTCTCGTTGAGCACCACGATCAGCGAATCGACGTTCTGCTCCAGCTCGGCCAGGCCGGCATCGGCGTTGGCCATGCGCTTGGGGCCTTCGAAGTCGAAAGGCTTGGTGATCACGCCCACGGTGAGGATGCCCATTTCCTTCGCCACGCGGGCGATCACGGGTGCGGCGCCGGTGCCCGTGCCACCGCCCATGCCCGCGGTGATGAAGAGCATGTGCGAGCCGGCAATGGCTTCGCGGATGTCGGCTTCGGCCAGCTCGGCGGCCTCGCGGCCCTTGTCGGGCTTGCTGCCTGCGCCCAGACCGGTGGTGCCCAGCTGGATGGTGCGGTGGGCCGCCGTGCGCGAGAGCGCCTGTGCGTCGGTGTTGGCGCAAACAAACTCCACGCCCTGCACGCCGCAGCCGATCATGTGCTCGACCGCGTTGCCGCCGCCACCGCCAACGCCAATCACCTTGATCTGCGTGCCCTGGTTGAACCCTTCTGCCTCAATCATTTCGATGCTCATGTTTTTCTCCGTGAATGCTTGCTGATAGTTGCCATTGAATCTGAATCTGTGTCTGTGTGAACCGCTTCGGGTTCAGCCAGGCGGCCCGGTTTCGCTCGGTCGTCGTTTGTGCGGGCGCGGTGCCAGGTTGGACTTGGGCTTGGTCATCAGAACGTCCCCATGAACCAGTCTTTGACACGGCCGAATGCGCTGTGCACCGACCCCGTTTTTTGCGCCACCTTGTGGCCACGCAGGCGCGCCAGCCGCGCCTCTTCGAGCAGGCCCATCACCGTGGCGGCGCGGGTCTGCGCCACCATGTCCGACAAAGCACTGTGGTACTTGGGCACGCCCCGGCGCACCGGCTTCAGAAAGATGTCTTCGCCAAGCTCGACCATGCCCGGCATGACGGCGCTGCCACCGGTGATGACCACACCCGACGACAGCACCTCTTCAAAGCCCGAGTCGCGCATGGTCTGTTGCACCAGCGCAAAAATTTCTTCCACACGCGGCTCGATCACACCGGCCAGGGCCTGACGGCTCAGCAGGCGCGGTCCCCGATCGCCCAGGCCGGGCACTTCCACCTGTGTTTCGGGGTCGGCCAGCAGTTGCTTGGCGCAGCCGCTTTCCACCTTGATGTCCTCGGCGTCCTTGGTGGGCGTGCGCAGGGCCATGGCGATGTCGCTGGTGATCAGGTCGCCCGCGATGGGAATGACCGCCGTGTGACGGATGGCGCCACCGGCGAAGATGGCCACATCGGTTGTACCGGCGCCGATGTCCACCAGAGCCACGCCCAGTTCCTTCTCGTCGTCGGTCAGGATGGACTGGCTGGAAGCCAGCGGGTTGAGCATGAGCTGGTCCACCTCCAGCCCGCAGCGGCGCACACACTTGATGATGTTCTCGGCCGCACTCTGGGCACCGGTCACGATGTGCACCTTGGCCTCCAGGCGGATGCCACTCATTCCGATGGGCTCTTTCACCTCCTGGCCGTCGATCACGAACTCCTGCGGCTCCACCAGCAGCAGACGCTGGTCGGTGGAGATGTTGATGGCCTTGGCGGTTTCGATCACGCGGGCCACATCGGCCGGCGTCACTTCCTTGTCCTTGATGGCCACCATGCCGCTGCTGTTGATGCCGCGGATGTGGCTGCCGGTGATGCCGGTGTAGACACGGGCGATGCGGCAATCGGCCATCAGTTCGGCCTCTTTCAGCGCCTGCTGGATGCTTTGCACCGTGGCATCGATGTTGACCACCACACCCCGCTTGAGGCCGTGGCTGGGCGCCACGCCCAGGCCGGCGAGCTTGAGCACGCCGCCGGCTTGCACCTCGGCCACCACCACCATGATCTTGGAGGTGCCGATGTCGAGTCCGACCACGAGGTCCTTGTATTCCTTGGCCATGATTGCTGTTCGTTTTATCTGTGGGTGGGCGTGGGTTTCGGGGCGGGTCGGGACGCGGCGCGGGCGGCTGCGGCCGCCGCCAAGGCTGCGTTTTTAGCGGCGGTAGCGGCGTCCACGGTGGACACACCTTTCATCCGCACCGCATAACCATTGGGGTAACGCAGGTCCGCCGATTCGATGTCGCGCTGGTAGCGGGTGGTGACCTGACCGACGGTGGCCACAAACTGCGTCGCGCGCGCCATGAGTTCGCTGGGCTCGCCCCGCCCGAGTTCGATCTGTGCGTGGTTGGACAGGCGCACGCGCCAGCTGCCGCGTGGGCTCAGTTCGAGGCGCTTGATGTCAAGTTCGATGCGACCGAACACGCTGCTGAGGTCGCGGTACAGCGCCAGCACCTGGGGCGCCTGGTCGTCAGGGCCGGCCAACTCCACCAGCGCGTCGTTGTCCAGGCTGTCCGGGTTGGCCTGAAACACCTCGCCATGGGTGTTGACCAGTTTGTCCTCACCGGCATCGCCCCACCACGCCACGGCCTGGTGCTCGGTCAGCGTGACTTTGAGCCGGTTGGGAAATTCACGCTGCACCACCGCCTGCCGCACCCAGGGCGCGGACTCGAACAAGGCCCGTGCTTCACGCAAGTCCAGGCTCAGGAAGGAACCACTCAGGCGGTTGGCGATGTGGGCGCGCAAGGCCACGGCATTTTGGTGGGCGACATCGCCATGCACCTGGATGCCCGCCACGTGCCATGAGGGGTGGCGCACCAGCCACAAGCCCAAGGCACTCAGCCCCATGAGGACGAACAGCACCAACAAGCCCTGGGTGGCCAGGGCCATCAGGCGGATGTCGTTGGGGGTGTCCATCGAGGGGTTCATGACCGTCGCGGCTCAGGCGTTGTCCAGCGTGGCGGCGGCCAGCACCTGCACACACAAGTCGGGGTAAGCGATGCCAGCAGCGCGGGCCGACATGGGCACCAGCGAGTGCCCCGTCATGCCGGGCGAGGTGTTGATCTCCAGCAGGTAGGGCTTGCGGGTGGTGGCGTCGATCATCACGTCGGCACGCGCCCAGCCACGGCAACCCAGGGTCTTGAAGGCCTCGAGCACCAGCGCCTGGATGCGCACCTCTTCGCCCTCGGGCAGGCCACAGGGCACCAGGTACTTCGTGTCGTCGGTGAAGTACTTGTTCTGGTAGTCGTAGTTGCCGTCGGGTGCCACGATGCGGATGACGGGCAGCGCACGGGCAGCATCACCTGTGCCCAGCACCGGGCAGGTCACCTCGTCACCGGCAATGAACTGCTCGCACAGGACCAGCGGGTCGTGCTGCGCGGCCAGGCGGTAGGCCTCTTCACATTGGGCTGCGTTCACCACCTTGGTCAGGCCAATGGTGGAGCCTTCGCGCGCGGGCTTGACGATCATGGGGCTGCCCAGGGACGCAAAGGCTTCGCGCGTGGCCTGCGCGCTGTCCACCTGTCGCCAGCCCGGCGTGGGCAGGCCCACGGCGGACCAGATGCGTTTGGTCATCACCTTGTCCATGGCCACGCTGGACGCCAACACGCCCGAGCCGGTGTAGGGAATGCCCAGCAACTCCAGCGCGCCCTGCACCGTGCCGTCTTCGCCGAAGCGACCGTGCAAGGCGATGAAGCAGCGGCTGAAGCCCTCGCGCTTGAGTTCGGCCAGATCGCGCTCGGCGGGATCGAAGGCGTGGGCGTCCACACCCCGCTCTTGCAATGCCTGCAGCACACCTGCGCCCGACATCAGCGACACCTCGCGTTCGGCCGAACGGCCGCCCATCAGCACCGCCACCTTGCCCATGTTGTGTTGTGTCGTCATGCGACCGCCCCCCTCACCTGAGTTGCCATGTCCACCACCTTGCCCGGCACCGCACCAATCGAGCCCGCGCCCATGCACAACACCACGTCACCATCGCGCGCGTTGTCCAGGATGGCCTGCGGCATGGCCGCGATGTCGTCCACAAACACCGGCTCCACCTTGCCCGCCACACGCAGCGCCCGCGCCAGGCTGCGGCCGTCGGCGGCCACGATGGGTGCCTCGCCCGCGGCGTACACCTCGGCCAGCAGCACCGCATCGGCACCGGCACCGATGACCTTGACGAAGTCCTCGAAACAATCGCGCGTGCGGGTGAACCGGTGCGGCTGAAAAGCCAGCACCAGACGCCGGCCCGGAAAAGCCCCGCGCGCAGCAGCCAGCGTGGCCGCCATTTCCACCGGGTGGTGGCCGTAGTCGTCGATCACCGTGCACTGGCCACCGTCCACCGTGGACACCTCGCCGTAACGCTGGAAGCGCCGGCCCACGCCCTTGAAACCGGCCAGCGCGCGCAACAGCGCCTCGTCGGGCACGTTCAGTTCCACCGCCACGGCGATGGCGGCCAGGGCGTTCTTCACGTTGTGTTCACCGGCCAGGTTGAGCACCACGTCGAGGTCGGGCAACACCACGCCGTTGCGGCGCTGCACGGTGAAATGCATCTGCCCGCCCACGGCGCGCACGTTCACGGCACGCACCTCGGCGCCTTCGTTGAAGCCGTAGCTGGTGACCGGGCAGGACACCTGCTGCACGATGTCGCGCACCGCAGGATCGTCGGTGCACAAGATGGCCACGCCATAGAAGGGCATGCGGTGCAGAAAGTCCACAAAGGCCTGCTTGAGCCGAGCAAAGTCGTGCCCATAGGTTTCCATGTGGTCGGCGTCGATGTTGGTGACGACCGCCATCACCGGCAGCAGGTTGAGAAAGGAGGCATCGGACTCGTCGGCCTCGACCACGATGTGGTCGCCGCTGCCCAGCCGCGCGTTGGCGCCAGCGCTGTTGAGGCGCCCGCCGATCACAAAGGTCGGGTCCAGGCCGGCCTCGGCCAACACGCTGGCCACCAGGCTGGTGGTGGTGGTCTTGCCGTGTGTACCGGCGATCGCAATGCCCTGCTTCAGGCGCATCAGTTCGGCCAGCATCAGCGCACGTGGCACGACCGGGATTTTTTTCTCGCGCGCAGCGATCACCTCGGGGTTGTCGCTTTGTACGGCGGTGGAGGTGACCACCGCGTCGGCACCCGCGATGTGGGCCTTTGCGTGCCCCACAAAGGTGGCGATGCCCAAACCTGCCAGGCGGCGCAGCGTGGCGCTGTCTGAGAGGTCGGAGCCCGAAATGGTGTAGCCCAGATTGCAGAGCACCTCGGCAATGCCGCTCATGCCCGAGCCACCGATGCCCACAAAATGAATATGACGCACCGCGTGTTTCATGCGCCCCCTCCTGTCAGTTCGTCACAGGCGCCCACCACTTCGCGGGTCGCCGTTGTTTTTTCGAGTTGTTTGGCCTTCGTGGCACGCGCCAGCAGTTCGGCGCGGTCCAGCTTGGCCAGCGTGTTCGCCAGGCCTTGTGGCGTGAGTTCGGTTTGTGGCACCAGCCAACCCCCGCCCTGGTCCACCAGGAAACGGGCGTTGGTGGTCTGGTGGTCGTCCACCGCCGCCGGGAAGGGCACAAACAGCGCGGCCGCACCGACGGCGGCGATTTCGGTCACCGTGCTGGCGCCGGCACGGCAGACGATGAGGTCGGCCTCGGCAAACGCGGTGGCCGTGTCGTCGATGAAAGGCGTCAGTTCGGCAGCCACACCCGCAGCCGCGTAATTGGCGCGCAGCTCGGCTATCTGTTTGGCGCCACTCTGGTGGGTCACCACCGGGCGTTGCCCCTCGGGCAACAGGGCCAGGGCCTTGGGCACGATGTCGTTGAGTGCGCGTGCGCCCAGGCTGCCACCCACCACCAGCAGCTTCAGAGGGCCGCTGCGCCCGGCAAAACGCTGGGCCGGCGCGGCCTGCTGCGTGAAGGCCACACGCAGCGGGTTTCCCACCCATATGCCTTTCGGCATGGCCTTGGGGAATGCGGTGAACACACGGTCGGCCACACCGGCCAACACCTTGTTGGCCATGCCGGCCACAGAGTTCTGTTCGTGCAGCACCAGCGGCTTGCCAGCCAGCACGGCCATCATGCCGCCCGGGAAGGTGATGTAGCCGCCCAGGCCCACCACCACATCGGGTTTCACGCGGCGCACCACCTGCAGCGCTTGCCAGAAGGCGCGCAACAGGCGCAGTGGCAGCAAGGCCAGCGTGAGAGCGCCCTTGCCGCGCACGCCGCCAAATTCGATCGGCTCGAAGGCAAAGCCACGTGGCGGCACCAGTTGGGCCTCCATGCTGGCGGGCGCGCCCAACCAGTGCACGCGCCAGCCGCGCTCGCGCAAGGCCTCAGCCACGGCCAGGCCAGGGAAGATGTGGCCGCCGGTGCCGCCGGCCATCACAAGTGCTGTCTTGCTCATGGCCGCCCCCCGCGCATCAGCTGCTTGTTCTCGTAGTCCACCCGGAGCACGATGGCCAGCGCGATCAGGTTGAGCAAGATGGCCGAGCCGCCATAGCTCATGAGCGGCAGGGTCAGCCCCTTGGTGGGCAAGGCACCCAGGTTCACGCCGATGTTGATGAAGGCCTGGAAGCCCATCCACAGCCCCACGCCCTGCGCCACCAGGCCGGCGAACACCTGGTCCAACGCGATGGCCTGGCGGCCAATCACCATGATGCGGCGGGTCAGCCACATGAACAGCGCGATCAGGGTCAACACGCCGATGAGGCCAAACTCCTCGCCGATGACGGCGAGCAGGAAGTCGGTGTGCGCCTCGGGCAGCCAGTGCAGTTTCTCCACGCTGCCGCCCAGGCCAACACCAAAAATTTCGCCCCGGCCGATGGCGATCAGCGCGTGCGAGAGCTGGTAGCCCTTGCCCAGGGCGTGGTCTTCGCTGAAGGGATCGAGGTAGGCAAAGATGCGCTCGCGCCGCCATTCGCTGGACAACACGATGAGCGCAAACGCGCCCACCACCAACAGCGCGATCAGAAAGAACATGCGGGCGTTGACGCCGCCCAGGAACAGGATGCCCATGGCGATCACCACGATCACCATGAATGCGCCCATGTCGGGCTCGGCCAACAGCAAAACCCCCACCAGCACCACCGCCACGCCCATGGGGGTGACGGCCTTGAAGAAGTCTTCCTTCACGTCCATCTTGCGCACCATGTAGCTTGATGCGTAAAGCAGCACCGCCAGCTTGGCCAGCTCGGACGGCTGAAAGCTCATGAAACCGACCGAGATCCAGCGCCGTGCGCCGTTGACCACCGAACCCACGCCAGGGATCAACACCGCCACCAGCAGCGCTATAGACCCCATGAACAGCCAGGGGGCCAGGCGCTCCCACACCCGCAGGGGCAACTGAAACGCCACCAACGCCGCCACCAGCCCAATGGCGATGAACAGCCCATGGCGCGTCACAAAATGGGTGTGGGCGTAGCGGGCAAAACGCGGGTTGTCGGGCAAGGCGATGGAGGCGGAGAACACCATCACCAAGCCCCACGCCAGCAAGGCGACCACCACCCACACCAGCGGCTGGTCGAAGCCGGCCACCGCCACCGGGCGCATGCGGGTGCTGTCGTAGCTGCCGGTCTGCAAACGCACGGGCAGTTCGCCCACGACTTCCGTTGCGCCGCCGCGCAGGCCCAGCTTTTGGAGGGTGGCTTGCATCCAGCTCACAGCAGCTCCCCCGCTTCCGTGGCCAGGGCGTGCACCGCTGCCACAAACACCTCGGCCCGATGGCCATAGTTTCGGAACATGTCCAGGCTGGCGCAGGCCGGCGAGAGCAACACGGCGTCACCCGGCTGGGCCTGTTGCGCGGCCAGGGTGGTGGCGGCTTCCAGTGTGTCGGCATCGAACAAAGGCACGCCGCTGGTGGCCAGCGCGTCGCGGATCAGACCGGCGTCGCGGCCGATCAGCACCACCGCGCGCACGTGGCGGGCCACCGCTTCGGCCAGCGGCGAGAAGTCCTGCCCCTTGCCGTCACCCCCCAGGATGACGACCAGCCGGCGTTCGGCGCCCAGGCCGTTGATGGCGGCCAGCGTGGCGCCCACGTTGGTGCCCTTGCTGTCATCAAAGTACTCGACCTCGTGGATGATGGCCACCGGCTCGACCCGGTGCGGCTCGCCCTGGTATTCGCGCAGCCCATGCAGCATGGGGCCCAGCGGCGCGCCGGCGGCGCTGGCCAGCGCCAGGGCGGCCAGGGCGTTGGACGCGTTGTGGCGCCCGCGAATACGCAGTGCCTCGGCCGGCATCAAGCGCTGCATGTAGACCTCGACCTCGGCCGACTCGCCGCGCTTGGGCTTGCGGGTTTCGTCCAAAGCCAGGGCGCGCACCAGCCACGCCATGCCATTGACCTCTTCAATGCCCCAATCGCCCGGCCGGGTGGGTTGGTCGGTGCCAAAGGTGGCATGCGCGCGCGCTGGCAGGGTGCGCGTGAGCTTGCCTTCGCGCTGGGTGATGGGTTGCGGGCGCAGGGCCATCACACGTTCGTCCTGCCGGTTCAGCAACATCAGCCCGGCGCTGCCGAAGATGCGCGCCTTGTCGGCGGCGTAGGCGTCCATGCCGCCGTGCCAGTCCAGGTGGTCCTGGGTGATGTTGAGCACGGTGGCCGCCGTGGGTTCGAAGTCGCGCACGCCGTGGAGCTGGAAGCTGGACAGCTCCAGCACCCAGGCCTGCGGCAGTGCCTCGGCGTCCAGACGCTCGCCCAGCTGCTCCAGCATGGATGGCCCGATGTTGCCGGCCACCACCACGTCCCAGCCCGCGCGCTCCAGCAACAAGCCGGTGAGGGACGTGACCGTGGTCTTGCCGTTGGTGCCGGTGATGGCCAATACCTGCGGTCGGTAGGGCGCGGTCTCGTCAGCGGCCATGGCCTTCAGGGCCATCACAAACAAATCAAGTTCACCCACCACCGGCACACCCAACGCGGCGGCGGCATCGGCCAGCGGCTGCCATAGCACCGGCGCCAAGCCGGGGCTGCGCGCCACCAGCGCATAAGGCGCACCATCCAGCAGAGCGGGCGCAAACTCACCACTCAGCAACAGGGCCGACGGCACAGCCTGGCGCAAGGCCTCGGCCTGCGGCGGCGCGTCGCGCGTGTCGATGACGGTCACGGCCGCACCCAGCCGGTCACACCAGCGCGCCATGGCCAGACCCGACGCGCCCAGGCCCAGCACCAGCGCACGGCGGCCTTGCAGCACGGGCACGAGGGTGGGCACGGCGGCGTTCGCCGGCTCCGGTGGGGTGGTCGGGATCTGTTCTTGCATCAGCGCAGCTTCAGGGTGGACAGGCCGACCAGGCACAACAGCATGGTGATGATCCAGAAGCGGACCACCACCTGGGTTTCTTTCCAGCCGGACTTCTCGAAGTGGTGGTGCAGCGGCGCCATCTTGAACAGGCGCCGCCCTTCGCCGTAGCGGCGTTTGGTGTACTTGAACCAGGTCACCTGCAACATCACCGACAGGGCCTCGACCACGAAGATCCCGCCCATGATGGCAAGCACAATTTCCTGTCGCACGATGACGGCGATGGTGCCCAACGCGCCCCCCAACGCCAACGCGCCCACGTCGCCCATGAAAACCTGGGCCGGATGGGTGTTGAACCACAAAAAGGCCAAGCCGGCACCGGCCATGGCGGCACAGAAAATCAGCAATTCGCCCGCGCCGGGGATGTGTGGCAACAGCAGGTACTTGGAGAACACCGAGCTGCCGGTGACATAGGCGAACACGCCCAGGGCCGAGCCCACCATCACCACCGGCATGATGGCCAGGCCGTCCAGGCCATCGGTCAGGTTGACCGCGTTGCTCGCGCCCACGATGACCAGGTAGGTCATGAGCACGAAGCCCACCACACCCAGCGGGTAGCTGACCTCCTTGAAGAAGGGCAGCAGCAGACCCGAGTGCGGTGGCAGATCGACCGTGAAGCCAGAGGCCACCCAGCCAAAAAACAGCTCCAGCACGCGGCTGTTGCTGCTCTCGGAAATGCTGAACACCAAATAGAAAGCGGCCACCAGGCCGATGACCGACTGCCAGAAATACTTCTCGCGCGAGCGCATGCCTTCGGGGTCTTTGTGCACCACCTTGCGCCAGTCGTCCACCCAGCCAATGGCACCAAACCCCAGGGTCACGATGAGCACAATCCAGACAAAGCGGTTGCTCAGGTCGAACCACAGCAGCGTGGCCACGGCAATCGAGAACAGGATGAGCACGCCGCCCATGGTGGGCGTGCCACTCTTGCTCAGGTGCGTCTGCATGGCGTAGCCCCGGATGGGCTGGCCGATCTTGAGCGCGGTGAGCCGGCGGATGAACATGGGGCCAGCGGCCACGCCCAGCAGCAGGGCCGTCATTGCGGCCATGACGGCGCGAAAGGTGATGTACTGGAACACCCGCAGAAAACCGAATTCGGGTGACAGGCCCTGCAGCCATTGCGCGAGATGGATCAACATGTCTTGTCCCCTTGTGCGGCGGCGTCCTGCAATGCCTGGGCCACGCGCTCCATGCGCATGAAGCGCGAGCCCTTGACCAGCACGCTGCCCGCGCCACCCGACGACGCCAGCACGGTTTGCTGCAGCGCCTCAAAATCATCGAAAAACGCCAGACGGGTGGCACCCATCTCGCCCGCCACACCCGGCACGGCTTGAGCAAACCAGTTGCCGGTGCACAGCACCTGGTCCAGCTTCAAAGCGGCCGCGTGGCGCAGCACTTCCTGGTGGAAGGTCAGACCCGCTTCGCCCACCTCGCCCATGTCGCCCAGCACCAGCAGCCGGGGCGCGGGCAAGGTGGCCAGCACCTCGATGGCGGCACGCACCGAGTCCGGGTTGGCGTTGTAGCTGTCGTCCACCAAGGTGATGGCGCGACCGTTCAGCGTGAGCGGCAGGCAACGTGAACGGCCCTTGACCGGCTCGAACGCCGCCAAACCCTGGGCCACGGCCGCCAGCGGCACACCGGCCGCCAGCGCACAGGCGATCACGGCCAGCGCATTGCGCAGGTTGTGGCGGCCCGGAATGCGCAGCGCGCAACGCAACTCGCCCTGCGGCGTCTGCGCCACCAACTGCCAGGCGACGCCTTGCCATTCGCCCTCGCCCCACACATCGGCGCCACGTTCGGTGTCGCTGAAGGTCATGACACGGCGACCTGCGGCCAGCTCGTGCCACAAGGGGGTGTGGTCGTCATCGGCCGGGAACACCGCCACGCCGTCTACCCGCAAGGCCTCGAACACGGTGGCGTTTTCGCGCGCCACGGCTTCCACCGTGGCCATGAATTCCTGGTGTTCGCGCTGTGCGTTGTTGACCAGCGCCACGGTGGGTGCGGCCATGTGGGCCAGACCCACAATTTCACCCGGGTGGTTCATACCCAGCTCGACCACGGCCAGGCGGTGCCTGGGCTGCAGGCGCAGCAGCGTGAGCGGCACGCCCACGTCGTTGTTGAAGTTGCCTTCGGTGGAGAAAGCGCCATCGCCCGCCGCCGCACGCAGCACCGACGCCAGCATCTGCGTGACCGTGGTTTTGCCGTTGCTGCCCGTCACCGCGATCAGGGGCAACACGAACTGGGCGCGCCACGCGGCGGCCAGTTGACCCAGCGCGGCACGGCTGTCGGGCACCTCCACACCACACAAGCCGGCACCGGACAGACCTTGCTCGCCGATGGCGGCCACCGCACCGGCTGCGGCCACCTGCGGCAAGAAGTCGTGGGCGTCAAAACGTTCACCGCGCAAAGCCACAAACAGGTCGCCCGCACGCAGGCTGCGGGTGTCGGTGTGCACACGCAACACGGCGGCATGGGCCGCATCGCCCACCACACGGGCACCCGGCAGGCCGCACATCAGTTGGGCCAGGGTCTTCATGCGCTGGCCCCTGCGCGGCGTGTGGCCAAGGCCACAGCGGCTGCGTTGACGTCGGAGAACGGGCGGCGCACGCCCTGGATCTCCTGGTAATCCTCGTGGCCTTTGCCGGCGATCAGCACCACGTCCTGCGGGCCCGCCTGCTTCACGGCCAGGGCGATGGCCTGGGCGCGGTCGGGCACCACCTGTGCCGCCGCGCGGTCCGAC
Organism: Hydrogenophaga atypica; assembly: GCF_042665215.1. Classification (NCBI taxonomy): domain Bacteria; kingdom Pseudomonadati; phylum Pseudomonadota; class Betaproteobacteria; order Burkholderiales; family Comamonadaceae; genus Hydrogenophaga; species Hydrogenophaga atypica. The sequence goes on along the minus strand of NZ_JBHTCA010000007.1, from coordinate 90,270 downwards.
AGACCCGCCACCATCTGCGCCAGGATGGCTTGCGGGTCTTCGCTGCGAGGGTTGTCGCTGGTGAACACCACCACATCGGCTTCGCGCTCGGCCATCGCGGCCATGAGCGGGCGCTTGATGGGATCGCGGTCGCCGCCACAGCCGACCACACACCACAGGCGGCCCTGGCGCGCACCGGCCACGGGCTGCAGCGCGAGCAACGCTTTCTCCAGCGCGTCGGGCGTGTGGGCGTAGTCGACCAGCACCAGCGGTGCATCGGCGGTCGCCGGCACGGTCTGCATGCGACCGGGCACCGGTGTGAGCGCACGACACGCGCTCAGCGCGTCCGCCAGCCCCACCCCCAGCGCGCGCGCGGCGCCCAGCACGCCCACCAGGTTGCTGAGGTTGTAGCGGCCCACCAGCGGCAGTTCGATCCGCGTGTGGGTCGGGTTGCCCGCCTCGCGCACCACCCCGGCCATGCCGTGGGAGGTGACGCCGTGGTCGGTCACACAGAGGCGGGCCGATGTGTCGCGGATGGAGACCGTCCACAGGTCCAGCTCGCTGCGTTGGGCCAGTTCACGCGCCAGCACGGCGCCTTGTGGGTCGTCGATGTTCACCACCGCTGCGCGCAGACCCGGCCAATCGAACAGGGCACGCTTGGCGGCCCAGTAGCTGGCCATGTCGCCGTGGTAGTCGAGGTGGTCCTGGGTGAAGTTGGTGAACACAGCCACCGCCACGCGGGTGGCATCGAGCCGGCCTTCGGCGATGCCAATGGACGAGGCCTCGACCGCACACGCCAACACACCGTCGTCGGCAAATTGGCGCAAGGCGGCGTGGAACATGAAGGGGTCGGGCGTGGTGAGGCCGGTGGACAACCAGTCGCCACCCGGCTGCCCCACCCCCAAGGTGCCCACCACAGCGCAAGGCCGTCCAGCACCCTGCAGCAACTGGGCCAGCCACCAGGCACTCGACGTCTTGCCGTTGGTGCCGGTAAAGGCCACCACGTCCAGCGCTTGGCTGGGCTGTTGGTAGAAGTGGGCCGCCAGCGCTGCGCAGGCGGCCTTGAGTCCAGACAGCGTGGCCACGGCCTCATCCTCAAAACCAAAGTCGTCAGCGCCGTCGCGCTCCACCAGACAGGCCACCGCACCCGACGCCAGCGCCTGGGGCACAAAACACCGGCCATCGGTGGCGGCACCCGGCCAGGCCACAAAACCGTCACCCGCACCCACACGGCGGCTGTCCGCCACCAGTTGGCGGCAGCCGCGCTCGCGCAGCCAAGCCACCGCCTCAGAGGTGCTGTGCAGGCGGCGCATCAAAACGACTCCTCCACCGTTTTCGCCACAATCTGCGGCTTGACCTCGACATCGGGCGCCACGCCCATCAGGCGAAGGGTCTGTTGCACCACCTCGCTGAACACGGGTGCGGCCACCAGGCCACCGTAGTACTGCCCGTTGCTGGGCTCGTCGATCATGACCGCCACCACGATGCGCGGCTGGTCGATGGGGGCCATACCGGTGAACCACGACCGATAGCGGTTGCTGGCGTAGCCTTTGCCCACCTGCTTGTGCGCCGTGCCCGACTTGCCGCCGACCGAATAACCCACGGTCTGTGCGCGCTGGCCGGTGCCGCCGGGGCCGGCCGCCATCTGCAGCATCTTGCGCACAGCGGCCGCGTGTTGCGGCGCAAACACCTGCACGCCCACCGCCGGCTCGTGGCGCTTGAGCATGGTGCCCGGGATGATCTGACCGTCGTGCGCAAAGGCGGTGTAGGACCGCGCCATCTGGAACAGCGATGCCGACAGGCCGTAGCCGTAAGACATGGTGGCCTGCTCGATGGGGCGCCAGCTCTTGTAAGGACGGACCCGGCCACTGACCGCGCCCGGAAAATCGATCTGCGGCTTCTGACCAAAACCCAGCGCGGTGTAGGTGGTCCACATTTCCTGCGGCGTCAGGCGCTGGGCAATTTTGGTGGAACCCACGTTGCTCGACTTCTGAATCACCCCCTCCACGGTGAGCGCACCGTAGGCGTGGGTGTCGGTGATGGTGGCGCCGGCCATGCTCAGACGGCCCGGACCGGTGTCGATGATGGTTTGTGGTGTCACGCGGCCGGCTTCCAGCGCCATGGCCACGGTGATGGGCTTCATGGTCGAGCCAGGCTCAAAGCTGTCGGTCAGCGCGCGGTTGCGCAACTGCTCGCCGCTGAGGTTGAGGCGTTTGTTGGGGTCGTAGCTCGGGTAGTTGGCCAAGGCCAGCAACTCGCCGGTCACGGTGTCGATCACCACCACACTGCCGGCCTTGGCCTTGTGCTGGGTGATGGCGTCCTTGAGCTTCTGGTAGGCAAAAAACTGGATCTTGCTGTCGATGGACAGCTGCAGGTCGGGACCGTCCACCGGCGCGATGACATCGCGCACGTCTTCCACCACCCGGCCCAGCCGGTCTTTGATGACGCGGCGCGAGCCCGGCTTGCCGGCGAGCTGCTTGTCAAACGTCAGCTCCACACCTTCCTGCCCCAGGTCCTCCACGTTGGTGAAACCCACCACGTGCGCAGCCGCTTCACCTTCGGGGTACTGCCGCTTGTAGTCCTTGCGCAGGTAGATGCCCTTGACACCCAGGGCCTTGACCTTGAGCGCCAGCGGCTCGTCCACCTGGCGCTTGACCCAGACAAAGGTCCGCTTCTCGTCGGACAGGCGCTTCTTCAAATCAGCGTACGGCAGGTCCAGCAGCTTGGCCACATCGCGCAGCTTGGGGTCGTTTTTGTCCACATCCTCAGGGATGGCCCACACGCTTTGCGCCACCACGCTGGTGGCAAGGATCAGGCCATTGCGGTCGAGGATGCGACCCCGGTTGGCCGGCAACTCAATCGTGCGGGTAAAGCGCACTTCGCCCTGGCGCTGGAAAAAGTCGTTGCCAATGACCTGCACGTAAGCGGCACGCCCGGCCAGACCCACAAACGCCAACGCCAGTGCGGCGACGATGAACTTGCTGCGCCACACCGGCGTTTTGCTGGCCAGCAGGGGGCTGGAGCTGTAAGCGATGCTGCGGCGGCTCATTCGCGGGCCTCCGCAGACGGTTGGGTCGACAGCGCGAGTGGCGCACCCTTGACGTATTCGGTGATGGCCGGGTTGGCCGGGCGCATCTGCAACTGGGCGGTGGCGATTTGTTGCACCCGCCCCGGCGTGGCCTGGGCGCGTTTTTGCACCACCAGCTGCTCGTGATCGGCCTCCAGCCGCTGGGCCTGGGCGCGCATGCGATCGAGCTCGGTGTACAGGCGACGTGAGTCGTACTGCACGTGCACCAAATAGAAGGCACTGACCAGCACAGCCAACAACAAAACGAGGTTCAAGCGGATCATGGATGACCCCCCACGCTTGCCACTTCGTGTGCTGCGCTCATGCCATCACCTCCGTGCGCTCGGCCACGCGCATCACCGCACTGCGCGAGCGCGCGTTTTCGGCCACCTCCTCGGCCGAAGGCATCACGCGGCCGATGCTGCGCAGCGCCATGGGCTTGGGTGCGGCAAAGGGCGCGCGGCGGTCGAACACCTCGCGCGAATGTTGGGCAATGAACTGTTTGACGATGCGGTCTTCCAGCGAGTGGAATGAAATCACCACCAAACGGCCATTGGGGCGCAAGACTTTCAAAGCCGCCGTCAGCGCTTGTTGCAACTCTTCAAGCTCGGCGTTGATGAAAATCCGAAAAGCCTGAAATGTGCGCGTTGCAGGGTCCTTGCCCGGCTCGCGGGTTTTGACCGCGCCAGCCACGACTTCGGCCAACTCGGCGGTGGTTCGAAGAGGGCCCCGTTCCTGTCGGCGACGATCAATCGCCTTTGCAATCGGTTGAGCAAACCGTTCTTCGCCGTATTCACGTATCACCTCCGCCATCTCGGCCACATCGGCCGTTGCAATCCACTCAGACACACTCTGGCCGCGCGTGGTGTCCATGCGCATGTCCAGGGGGCCGTCGTGGCGAAAAGAAAAACCCCGTGTGGGGTCGTCGATCTGAGGGGAGCTGACACCGAGGTCCATCAGGACCCCGTCAGCGGAGGCAGCCTCCAGCTCCCCCAGGTGTTTGAAGCCCTCGTGGCGCACGCTGATGCGCTCGTCCACATCGGCCAGGGCATTGGCGGCCGCAATCGCCTGCGGGTCTTTGTCGAACACGGTCAGACGGCCCAAGGTCGACAGGCCCGAGAGAATCAGGCGCGAATGCCCGCCCCGACCGAAGGTGGCGTCGATGTAGTGGCCATCCGGCTGAACCGAGAGAGCGTCAACCGCCTCGTTCAACAGGACGGTGCGGTGACTGAATGTGTCTTGCACCGTCGGCCCTTAGAAAGAAAAGTCCTTGAGGGCATCGGGCATCTCGCCCTGCATGGCCTCGGCCTCCTGGGCCGCATAGGTAGCGGCATCCCAGAGTTCGAAATGGTTGCCCATGCCCAGCAGCACAGCATCCTTGGTGAGGCCGGCGGCGGCACGCAGTTCGGGCGAAATCAGCACCCGGCCAGCACCGTCCATTTCGGCGTCCATGGCGTTGCCCAGGAAGATGCGCTTCCACCACTGGGCCGACATGGGCAAGGCGGCGATGCGGTCGCGGAAGACCTCCCACTCGCCACGCGGGAACACCATAAGGCAGCCGTGGGGGTGTTTGGTGATGGTCAACTGGCCCGCGGCCGTGGCGCTCAGCACGTCGCGATGCCGCGTCGGCACGGACAACCGGCCTTTGGCATCGAGACTGAGGGAGGAGGCGCCTTGGAACACGTGATTACCTGAAAACTACACTTTTCACCACTAAATTGCACTTTTCCCCACTTTATCAGGAAATCCACGGAGCACCAGCCACTTGTCGGAAATTTTTTCAATGAAATCAAGCACTTAGACAAGTTTTGCAAAGCTACTTACAAGCCAAAACTTATTAAAAATGAAGCACTTAGCGAGGGCTCTGAATGTGTTGCTTCAAAAAGAACACCCGGCGCGCTGACGCGGGCCGGGTGCCGAACGGGGGGCGGGAGTGGCTTCAGGCGGCGGTGTACGCGGTTTTCACGGTGGTGAAGAACTCCGCCGCGTAACGGCCCTGTTCGCGTGGGCCGTAGCTGCTGCCTTTGCGCCCACCAAAGGGCACGTGGTAGTCCACACCGGCGGTGGCGGCGTTGACCATGACCATGCCGGCCTGGGCCTCGCGCTTGAACTGGGTGGCGTGTTTGAGCGAGCTGGTGCAGATGCCGGCCGACAAGCCAAAGGCCGTGTCGTTGGCCAGCGCCAGCGCGTGCTCGAAGTTGTCCGCCGGCACGATGCAGGCAACCGGGCCAAAAATCTCTTCGCGCGCGATGCGCATGCCGGGCTCGGCGTCGACGAACAGCGCGGGCTCCAAATAAAAGCCCTGGGTGGCGCGTGCCAGCACGCGCCCGCCAAAAGCCAGCCGCGCGCCTTCGTCCTGGCCGATCTGGATGTAGGACAGGTCCTGCGCGAGCTGCGACTCGTCCACCACCGGGCCGATGTCGGTGCCGGGTGTGCGCGCGTCGTCCACCTTCACCGTCTTCAGGCGCTCGACCACCGCCTCGGTGAAACGCGGCAGGATGCCACGCTGCACGATGAGTCGGCTGGACGCGGTGCAGCGCTGGCCGGTGGAAAAGTAGCTGCCCTGCACCGCACATTCCACGGCACGCGCGAGGTCGGCGTCGTCCAGCACCACCAGCGGGTTCTTGCCGCCCATCTCTAGCTGCACCTTGGCAAAACGCGGCGCGGTGGCGGCCAGCACGCGCCGGCCGGTGTCCACCGAACCGGTGAAGCTGATGGCGTCGATGTCCGTGTGGTTCAGCAGCGTCTGCCCCACCTGGCTGCCGGGGCCCATGACGAGGTTGAACACGCCGGGCGGGATGCCGCTGCGGCTGATGATTTCGGCCAGCGCCCAGGCGCTGCCGGGCACGAGGTCGGCCGGCTTGAACACCACGCAGTTGCCGTAGGCCAACGCGGGCGCGATCTTCCAGGCAGGAATGGCGATGGGAAAGTTCCAGGGCGTGATGATGCCCACCACCCCGATGGGCTCGCGCGTGATGTCCACCTCGATCCCCGGGCGCACCGAAGGCAGGTGCTCGCCGCTGGCACGCACCACCTCGCCGGCAAAGAAGCGGAAGATCTGGCCGGCGCGGGCCACCTCGCCCACGGCCTCGGGCAGCGTCTTGCCTTCTTCGCGCGCCAGCAGGTTGCCCAGCTCGTCCTTGCGGGCCAGCAGTTCGGCGGCGATTTTTTCCAGCGCGTCGGCACGCGCCTGCACCGACCCTCGCGACCACGCGGGAAAGGCCTGGCGCGCGGCTTGGATGGCGCGGTCGGTTTGGGCGGCGTCGGCGTGGGCGTATTCACCCACCAGATCGTTGGTGTCGGAAGGGTTGATGTTGCGGCGCAGGCCGGTGCCGGCCAGCCATTCGCCGGCGATGAGGTTGTGGTGCATGGGCAAAGTCCTTGAGAAAAAGTCAGGGGCGGGCGCTGGCCGCGCGGGCGCGCGCGACGGCGGCGGGCAGGTCGGTCCAGGCCGGCTGTTGCGGCGCAAAACGCTGGCGCATGTAGCCGGCCAGCTCCACCAGCTGGTGGTCGTCCAGCGCGTCCTTGAAGGCGGGCATGAAGCCGATGTCGCGCGTGGCCGGGTCTTGCACGCCCTCAAGGATGCTGCGCAGCAGGTTGTCGGGGTGCGCGCTGTGCAGGTTGGTGTTGAGGGCCAGCGGCACGTTCACGCCCAGCAGGCGCGGGCCGTTGCCGTCGTGGTGGCAGGCGGCGCAGGCCTGGTCGAACATGCGTTGTGCCGAGCCCTGCAGTTGCGGCGCACCCGCCGCTGCGGTGGCGATGGCCTGGGTGGCTGCCTGTTCGGCCTGGGCCGCCGTGGTGGGCTGGCCGAAAGATGCCAGGTAGTGGGCCATGGCGCGCACGTCGGCCTCGGGCACGTCCTGCAGGTTGCGCACCACGTCGGCCATGGGGCCGCCGGCCATGCCGTGTTGTGGGCTGTGGCCGTGTTTGAGGTAGCTGTAGAAAGCGTCCTCGGTCCAGGGCACGGGGCCGGGGTGGCGGGCCGTGAGCGAGGGCGCTTCCCACCCCTTGACCATGGCGCCCCCCAGGAAGGCCATGCCCTCGCGCTCGGCACCCAGGGCGTTGCGCTCGGTGTGGCAGGCGCCGCAGTGGCCCACGCCGTTGACCAGGTACTCGCCCCGTTGCCACAACTCGGAGCGCGTGGTTTCGGTGGTTTTGCGCGGGCCCGCCTCCAGGTGCAGCGCGTTCCAGCCCGCCAGCAGTGGCCGCGCGCTGAACGGGAACTGCAGCTGCGTGGCGGGCGCCTCGGCGCGCACCGGCTTCTGGCTCATGAGGAAGGCGTACAGGGCGGTGAGGTCGTCGTCGCTCATGCGCGTGTACGCCGTGTACGGGAATGCCGGGTACAGGTGGTGGCCATCGCGCGAGATGCCTTCGCGCATGGCGCGCTGGAAAGCGCTGAAGGACCAGGCGCCAATGCCGGTGGCCACATCGGGCGTGATGTTGGTGGTGTAGACCGTGCCAAAGGGCGTATCCATGGCCAGGCCACCGGCGAGGGGTTTGCCAGCATCCACGGTGTGGCAGTGCGCGCAGTTGCCCAGCGCGGCCAGCTGACGGCCTTTTTCGATGGTCTCGGCCGTGTAGACCGCGGCGGTGCTGGGCGCCACCGGCGCGATGGCCGAGCGCCAGCCGGCCAAGCCCAGCAGCACGCCCACCCCACCGGCCAGCAAGGCGCCGGCCCTTAACCACCCACTTTGCCAGGCACTGCGCCGGCGCGGCCAGGGCGCATCCTGCGGCACCTCGGGCAATGGGGGTGCAGCAGCGGCGGCGGGCGCTTGCAGGCGCTGCGGGTTCAGGGCTTCGCGCACCACCTCGGCGGTGAACGGGGGTTGGCGGAAACGCACGCCAGTGGCGTCGAAGATGGCGTTGGCGATGGCCGCCGTGCCGGGCACCGAGGCCGACTCGCCCGCGCCCAGCGGCGGCTGGTCGGGCCGGGGCATTTGCATGACCTCGATCACCGGCACCTCGCGGAAGCTCAGGATGGGGTAGCTGCCCCATTCGCGCGATGCCACCACGCCGGTGTCGGGGTCCACCCTCACCTGCTCTTTCAGCGCGCGGCTGGTGGTCTGCAACACGTTGCCGTGGATCTGGTGCTCCACGCCGGCGGGGTTGATGGTGAGGCCCGCGTCGTGGCCCACCACCACCCGCTTGACGTGGACCTCGCCGGTTTTCTGGTTCACGTCCACATCGGCCACCCAGGCCGCCCAGGCGGCGCCAAAACCGGGCCACTTGCTGTGCACGTAACGCGCATAGGCCACGCCCTGGCCGTGCAGCCAGTCGCCGTCCGCGCCCTGCCCTTGGGGCTGTGTGTGGGGTACCCAGCCGGCGCGCTGGGCGGTGGCCTGCAGCAGTTCGCTGGCGCGTGGGTCTTTGAGGTAGCGCAGGCGGTATTCGACCGGGTCGACTCCGGCGGCCACGGCCAGTTCGTCGATGTAGGACTCGTGCGCAAACGAGTTGGGCATGGCCGACACCCCGCGCAACCACGAGGCGCGCAGGATGGGCGGCATGTCGTTGACGGTGACACGCAGGTCGGCGATGTCGTAAGGCGGGCGGGCGGTGCGGTCGCCCATTTCGAAGGCGGTGGCCGCCGGCTCCACGGTGCGGGTGAGCAGCAGGGCCAGCGTGGGCGCGGCATTCGACGGATAGGCGCTGCGGAAGTCGTAGGCGGCGATGCCGCCCTCGGCGGTGATGCCACCGCGCACCTCCATGAGCTGGGCCGCGCCCTTGGGCTCCCACAGGTGCTCCTGCTCGCGCGTGAGCTGCACCCGCACGGGCGCGCCGACGGCACGCGAGAGCAGCGCGGCGTCGGCCGCCACGTCGTCGGCGCAGTTGCGGCCGTAGCAGCCAGCGGCCTCCATGCGGACCACGTCCACCGCCACATCGGTCACGCCCATCAGGCGCGAGAGGTCGGCGCGCAGCACGTGCGGGTTTTGTGTGCCCGCGTAGACGCGCAGCGCCAGCGTGCCCGCATCGCCCAACCAGTCGGCCACGGCACACGAGGGGCCGATGGACGCGTGCATCTGGTAGGGCCACACGTAGGTGCGTTCCATCACCTGGCTGGCACCGGCCAGGGCCTGGCCGACGTCGCCCTCGTCCACCAACTGGCGTGGGCGGGCCGGGTTGTCACGCAGGGCCTGGGCCAGGTCGCCCAGCGGCGCCATGCCCGGCCAGGGCTTCCAGCGCACCACCAGGGCGGCACAGGCGGCCTCCGCCTGCTCCTCGCGCTCGGCGACGATACCCACGAAGTCGCGGATCACCACCACCGCACGGATGCCGGGGATGTGGGCGATGGAGCGCTCGTCCACCGATTCGAGGGTGTTGCCGATGAAGTCGCCGTGGTCGGCGCCCGCGTAGGGCGGGCGCACCACGCGCCCGTGCAACATGCCGGGCACGCGCATGTCGTGCACAAACACCGCGTCGCCAAAGGCCTTGGCCGGGATGTCCACACGCGGCTGCGGCTGGCCCACCACGCGGTAGTCGGCCACCGCTTTGACGGGGCTGTCGAGGTCCAGGCGCAGTTCGATGCGCCGGCCCTGCAGCAACTGACCGTAGCTCACACTTCGCGTGGCATCGCCCGCCACGCGCACCTGCCCGCCGTCGGCGGTGAGGCTTTCCACCGCCACGCCGAGTTGACGCGCGGCCTCGGCCAGCAGCCAGGCACGCGCCTGGGCCGCCGCCTTGCGCAAGGGCACGGCGTGGATCTGGATGGAAGCGCTGGCGATGGTGGGGCCCTGGTTGGGCGCGCGACCGGTGTCGCCCAGCACCATGTCCACCTGGTCCATGGTGAGGTCCAGCTCGTCGGCCACGATCTGGCCCAGCGCGGTGCGGATGCCCGTGCCCAGGTCGACGTGACCGTGCAAGCCCAGCGCGGTGTTGTCGTCCCACACCGACAGCAGCACCTCCACCCCCTCGGCCGGGTTGCCGGCCACGATGGGGGGTTGGCCGGGCGCGGGGGCGGGCGGTGGCGGCGGGTCGCGTGTGACCAGCAGCACCCCGGTGGCAGACAAAAAGTCACTGCGCGCGCGCAGCCGGGAAAGGCGTTCGCTTCGGTTCATGCGTTGGTGGGTTGGGTCGGCGACAAAGGCAACAGCGCCGCCACGGCACGCTCCACGGCGGCCAGGATTTCAATGTGGGTGCCGCAGCGGCACAGGTTGCCCGAGAGGGCATCGCGCACGGCCTGGGGGCTGGGCTGGGGGTTGTGCGCCAGCAGGGCGGCGGTGGTCATGATCATGCCGTTGAGGCAATAGCCACACTGCGCCGCCTGGGCCTGGATGAAGGCGTTCTGCACCACGTGGGGCCGCAGGCGGTCGCCCAACCCTTCAAGCGTGGTGATGGCACGACCTTGCACCTTGGCCGCTGGGATCACACAGGCGCGTGCGGCCACACCGTCCACGTGCACGGTGCAGGCGCCACACTGGCCCAGGCCACAACCGTATTTGGGGCCGTTGAGCCCCAGGTCGTTGCGCAGCACCTGCAACAGGGTGGCGGTGCCCCCCACCGTCAGCGGGTGGGTGCTGCCGTTGACGGTGAGCGCGATGGGCTGGTCTTGGGAGGAAAGAGCGGCCATGCGCGGTCGTTAAGCGGTGCCGCTGATGCGGCGCAGCAGCGCCGTCAACTGCTGACGCTCGTCCGCACTCAGGTCACCGAAGGTCAGTTCGGAGATGTGCTGTGCGTGGGGCAGGGTCTCGTCCACCGTGGTTTGCCCGAGGGCCGTCAGCGTCACGGTGGCGTGGCGCTTGTCGCCCGGTTCGTGGGCCACGCTCACCAGGTCGGTCCACTTCAAGCGCTCCACGATGCCACGCACCGCCGGCTCGTCCATGGCCGTGGCCTGCACGATGTCGGCGATGGTGGCACCCGCGTGGTCGCGCACCGCGCACAGCACCACAAACTGGGCGGCGCTGAGCTTGTTGGCCGGCACAACCGACTGGAAGATGGCCGTGTGGCGCTGGTAGGCGCGGCGCAGCAGGTGGCCGACCTGGTCGGTCACGCGGTAGTCGCTCGGGGTCTGTGGGGTGCTCATGTTTGTCTCGCTCCGTGGGGGGGGTGGAAAGGATCTCAGACACTCAAATAGGCACGCCGGATGTCCTCTGCGCGGGACAGTTCTTCTATCGTGCCCTCGAAACGGATCTGGCCTTTTTCGAGCACGTAGGCCCGATCAGACACCAGTTCCGCGAAGTGCAGGTTCTGCTCTGACAAGAGGATGCTCACGCCCTTGGTTTTGAGCTCCAGGATCATGTGGGCCATCTGCTCGACGATGACCGGCGCCACGCCTTCGGAAGGTTCATCGAGCAGCACCAGAAAGGGGTTGCCCATGAGCGTACGGCCCACGGTCAACATCTGCTGCTCGCCACCGCTCATGCGGCCACCGGGGCGGTCGGTCATCTCGCCCAGGTTGGGGAAGAGCTTGTAGAGGTCTTGCGGCGTCCACACCGGCGCATCGCTGCCGTCGGGCCATCGGCGCGGCGGCTGGCGCCCCACTTCCAGGTTTTCGGTCACGGTCAGGTCGGTGAACACACGCCGGTCTTCGGGCACAAAACCCATGCCCAACGAGGCGATCTGGTGTGGCTGCGCGTCCGACACGTCGTGGCCCATGAAGCTGACCGTGCCCTTGTGTTTGTCCATCAGGCCCATGAGGGTCTTGAGCGTGGTGGACTTGCCGGCGCCATTGCGGCCCATCAACGCCACCACCTCACCACGCCGCACCTGCAGGTTGATGTCGTACAGGATTTGGGCCGCACCATACCAGGCCCTGAGACCGTGTGCGTCCAGCAAGACCTCGGGGCTGTGTGTCTGGGGGGCTGTCATGCCGCTTGCTCCTCTGGCGCCTTGCCAGCTTCCTGGGATTTTTCGAACGTCTTGCCGGAACCGAAATACACCTCCTGCACCTTGGGGTGGTCACGGATCACGTCGGGCTTGCCCTCGGCAATCAGGCGGCCGCGCGCCAGCACCACCATGCGGTCGGCGTAGGCGAACACCACGTCCATGCTGTGTTCGGTGAACAACACGGCCACACCGCGTTCGGTCACCAGCTTCTTGGTCAGGGCCATCAGCTCGTTGCGCTCTTTGGGTGCCATGCCGGCGGTGGGCTCGTCCATCAGCAGCAGCTTGGGGGCATTGGCCATGGCAATGGCCAACTCCACGCGCTTCACATCGCCGTAAGCCAACACGCTGCAGGGCCGGTCGGCCTGCGAGGCCATGCCGACCATGTCGAGCAAATCCAGCGCATCGCTGCGGCGGTGTTTGGCCGCCGCCGACCACAGGGAGAACAGCTTTTTGTCTTGCGACAGCAAGGCCATCTGCACGTTCTCCACCACGGTGAGCGAGGAGAAGGTGGCGGCGATCTGGAAGGTGCGGCCCACACCCAGGCGCCAGATGTCGCGCGGCTGCAGGCCCACCAGTTCGGTGCCAGCCAGGGTGATGGAACCCCGGTCGGCCTTGAGTTGGCCGTTGACCATGTTGAAGGTGGTGGACTTGCCGGCGCCGTTGGGCCCGATCAAAGCCAGCAGCTCGCCGGCCTTGAGTTCGAAGTTGATGCCATCGACGGCTTTCACGCCACCGAAGGACTTGCCCAGGTTTTCGACTTTGAGCAGGCTCATCGCGCCACCTCCGTTTGTGCGCGGCGCAGGTCCAGCAGCTGCCGGAAGAAGCCGGCAATGCCCTGCGGGAACAGCAGCACCAGGATCAGGATCACCGCGCCCAGCAGGGCACGCCAGTATTCGGTGCTGCGCGCCATGACGTCGTGCAGCCAGGTGTAGCTGACCGCGCCCACCACCGGGCCGGCCAGGGTCTGTATGCCCCCCAGCAGCACCATCACCAGGCCGTCCACCGAGCGGCTCACGTTCAGCGCCTCGGGCGAGATGCTGCCCTTGGAGAAGGCAAACAGCGCCCCGGCAACGCCAGCAAACGCACCCGCGATCACAAAAGCCACCCACTGCATGGCTTTGACGTCCAAACCGATGGCGTCGGCACGCAGGAAGGAATCGCGCCCGGCGCGCAACGCGTAGCCAAACGGAGAGAACAACATGCGGCGCAGGGCCCACAAGGACGCCGCCACCAGCACCAGGGTGAGGTAGTAGTAGGCGGTCTTGTCGGACAGCCACTCGGCCGGCCACACGCCGGTCATGCCGTTGCTGCCACCGGTGAAGTCGTCCCACTGGTACACACCGGCCCACACGATTTGCGCGAACGCCAGGGTCAACATGGCCAGGTACACGCCTGAGAGCCGCACGCTGAACCAGCCCACAATGAGCGCGCCGATGGCGGCCACCACGGGCGCCAGCACCAGGGCCATTTCCATGGACAGGCCCAGCTTGCGCACCACCAGCGCGGCCGCGTAGGCACCCAAGCCAAAGTAGGCGGCATGGCCGAAGGAGTGCATGCCCGCCGGTCCCATGATGAAGTGCAGGCTGGCGGCAAACAGGGCCGCGATCAGCAGGTCGATCACCAGCACCACCACATAGGGTTGACCGCTGGAGGCAGGCGGCAGCACCAGCAAGGCCAGGGCCAACACGGCCACGCCGGTGAGGAACAGCTTGTCGGCAGGCCGGATGGGCATCTCGGCCTCACCCATGGCCCGCGATGCGGCTTGCTGCTTGCCCATCAGGCCCCAGGGTCGCACCACGAGCACGATGGCCATCACCACAAACTCGGCCACCAGCGTGAGCTTGGAGAAAGAGATTTCAATGCCAAACACGTTGACCAGGCCCAGCCAGATGCAGATGGCTTTGATTTCAGAAATCAACAGCGCCGCAACAAAGGCACCGGGGATGGAGCCCATGCCGCCCACCACCACCACCACAAAAGCGGAGCCGATGATGTGCAGGTCCATCTCCAGGTTGGCCGGTTCGCGTGGCAGCTGCAGCGCGCCGCCCAGGCCGGCCAGCATGGCGCCCAGGGCAAACACCGCCGTGAACAGCCAGGCCTGGTTCACGCCCAGGGCGCCCACCATCTCGCGGTCTTGTGTGGCCGCACGCACCAGCGTGCCCCAGCGGGTGCGGGTCAGCAGCGCCCACAGCAGGCCCAGCACGATGGGGCCCACCACGATCAGAAACAGGTCGTAGGCCGGGAACTGGCGCCCCAGGATTTCCACCGAGCCGGTCATGCCGGGCGCACGTGGGCCCAGCAGTTCCTCAGGGCCGAACAGCCACAACACCCCGTCCTTGATGACCAGCACCAGGGCAAAGGTGGCGAGCAGCTGGAACAGCTCGGGCGCCCGGTAGATGCGCCGCAACAGCGTCATCTCCACGATCACCCCCAACACACCCACGGTGAGGGCCGCGATGGGCACGGCGAACCAGAAGCCCAGCCAGTCCAGGCGGTCCACCAACGCGTAGGCAATGTAGACCCCCACCATGTAGAAGGAGCCGTGTGCAAAGTTCACGATACGGGTGACACCAAAAATCAGTGACAAGCCCGCCGCGACCAGAAACAGCGACGAAGCGCCGGCCAGGCCATTGAGCAACTGGACAACAAAGCCCGAGAAGTTCATACCACCTCTGTGGATTGCAAAAGGTCAGACATACAGCGCCTCGTTCTGTTCATGCGTGCTCAGTCGGCGGGACGCATCTTCTTGACCTCGTCGGCCGAAGGCAGGAACTTGGCGCCGTCCATGTAGCGCGGGTTCACCATCACGCCCTTGCCACCCTCGTTTTTGGTGCGGCCCACGTAGGCGCCCATGGTGGACTGGTGGTCTTCAGGACGGAACACGATGGGGCCAAACGGCGTCACCACATTCAAACCACGGAAGGCCGTGATCATCTTTTCGGTGTCGGTCGATCCGGCCTTCTTCACACCTTCGATGATGGACTTGATGGACGAGTAGCCGACCACCGAACCCAGGCGCGGGTACTCCTTGAACTTGGCTTCGTAGGCGCTGCGAAAGGCCTCGTGCTCAGGTGTCTTGATGGCGTACCAGGGGTAGCCGGTGACCACCCAGCCGTCTGGCGCTTCGTCCTTGAGGGGATCGAGGTACTCTGGCTCGCCGGTCAGCAGGCTGGCCACTTCCATGCCTTTGAACAGGCCACGGGTGTTGCCTTCGCGCACGAACTTGGCCAGATCGGCACCGAACAGCACGTTGAAGATGGCATCGGGCTTGGCGTCGGCCAGGGCCTGCACCACGCTGCCGGCATCCACCTTGCCCAGCGGCGGCGCCTGCTCGGCCACGAACTCGACATCAGGCTGTGCGGCCTTGAGCAGCTTCTTGAAGCTGGCGGCGGCCGACTGGCCGTATTCGTAGTTGGGGTAGACGATGGCCCAACGCTTTTTCTTCATCGCCGTCACGTCGGGCATGAGCATGGCCACCTGCATGTAGGTGGAGGTGCGCAGGCGGAAGGTGTAGCGGTTGCCGTTGTCCCAGACGATCTTGTCGGTCAGTGGTTCACCGGCCAGGAAAAACACCTTCTTCTGCTTGGCAAAGTCGGTCAGGGCCAGACCGATGTGCGACAGGAAGGACCCCGTCAGCACGTCCACCCGTTCACGCGACAGCAGCTCTTCGGCGGCACGCACGGCGTCACCCGGGTTGGCGTTGTCGTCACGTGTGATCAGTTCGACCTTGCGCCCCATCACGCCGCCGGCCGCGTTCACCTCGTCCACCGCCAGCTGCATGCCTTTTTTGTAGGGCTCCAGAAATGCGGGCTGCGCCTTGTAGCTGTTGACCTCGCCGATTTTCAACACGCTCTGCGCCTGCGCGCCCACCGCCACCAACAGGCCGGCCGCGCCCGCGATCAGCGGGCGAATTCTTGCCAGGGCATTCAACTTGAACATGGTCTTTCCTTTCAGGGGGTTAAAGTACTTTCACGCTTGCATCGGGCCGCAGCCGCTCACCTCAAACCGTCTTCGCCTTTGATCTCGCTGACCTGCAGGCCGCCGATGCGTGGCAGCGGGCGTCCGCTGTCGGTGACGGCCACCGCCACCACGATCTCGTTGGCGCGCGGCGCATCGCTCACACGCGCCTCGATGGCATCAAAGTGGCTGCGCACAAAGGCCGCGTCCTTGTGGCCCAGTGGCACGTCGATGGCGGTGCCCAGGCCGCCACGCTTCTTGCTCGACGGCACCAGTGCAGCGCCTTTTTCCACCGCCTTGCGCAGCGGCGCGCCCAGCTTGGGGTGCAGGATGGCGGCGGCATGCTCCAGCTCGCCGGCCTCGCCCACGATGGCGGCCTTGCCATAGCTTTCGGCCTCGCCTGGGGCAATGCCCAGCGCCGCCACACATTTCTCGCCCAGCAGCGCGCCCAACTCTTCGCCAATGGCGATCAGCGCGTCGAGGTTCTGCTCGTAGCGGCCGGCACAGGGGTTTTCGATCACGGCCATGGCCACGGCGCGGCGGGTGGGCGGGTTGATGGCCTGGCCCATTTCGATGCGGGTCTCGTCCACCTGGACAAGCAGTTTTCTGATCTTGGCTGTCATGGTTTTCCTCGTGAGAACAATTGATCTAGGGCCTCAGCGCAGGCCATCCCATTTGGCGATGTCGGCGGCTTTGAGTCCGCCCACACGGGCGTGCACACGCGGCCCGGTGGCCATGGCCAGCAGGTAGACCACCTCGTCGGGAAGTGGCGCACCGGGCACCCGCGCCTCGATGGCGTCAAAGTGGCTGCGCACGTAGCTGGCGTTGATGTGGGTCAGGGGCACGTCCAGGGTGCAGCCCGGCGGGCCCACTTTTTTGGTGGAAGGCACGATGGACAAGGCGTTGCCCGGCTGGCCGGTTTTGTCTTCGCCCTTGCCGGCCATGTAGGCCGCGCGGTCGCCGCCCCAACCCAGCAGTTCGCGCATCGCGTAACCCCCGGGCACATGCCACAAAGCGCCGTGTTCGTGTTCGCCGGCCGCGCCCACGATGGCACCTTTGCCGTAGCTTTCGATCTGCGCCCTGTCCACCCCCATGGCGGCCAGCAACTGGTGCGCCATCTGCGTGCCCACGTCGTTGAGCGCGTCCATCATGGGCAGGATGTTGGGTTCGTACCGGCCCGCAAAAGGGTTGGTCAACACCGCGGCGATGAAGCCACGGCGCAGCGGCTGCGCCGCCACCGGGCCAAACTCATGAAAGATGTCTTCGACGTGGGTGTGGGTTCTTCGGATCTCGATCATGGGTGAAGCTCCAGCACGCGGGCGGCTTGGCCCGGCGCATTTGTTTCGTGCGAGGTGTTGAGGGGCAGCGGCACCGTGCCGCTGGTTTCGGTGGACAGTGTCCAGCCTTGGCAAGTGATGAAGCAGGCCTGGATGTGGCCGGCCGCACGCAAGGCCAGGGCCTGTTCGCGACCCGCCTTCAGCGCCTCGGCCACCTGCCAAGGGGTGAGTTCGGGCACGTCCAGCGTGACGGGGATGTCGCCCAGGTCGCTGTCGTCCTTCAGGTGTTGGGCCGGCACCCGCACGATGCCGGGGGCGTCGACATTGACGGCGTTGCCGATCACGGACGCGGCGGCATCGGCCTCGGCGGCCGTGGCGGCCAACACCGTCACGCTGTCGGCAATGCCGAGCGAGAAGCTGCGACCGCGCCACCCGCTGGTGGCCACGCCACGCACCGCACTGCCGTGGGCCACTTCAAAGGCGCCGTCCACCTGCAAGCCATGCGTCGCGTCCAGGCGTGCCAGGCGCTCAATCTGGGCGTACAGGCCAATGCGGAACGACGTGCCCGGGGTGAGGTGCAGCGCGATGTCGCCACCGTTGTTGACCCACGCACGGGTGATGCCCGGGCGGTCGTAGGCCAGCAGCAGCTCCTGCGCCACCGCGCCCGCCACCGCCACCATGGGCGTGACGAAAGCCGGACGGTGCACCTCGGCCGCTGCCCACATGCGGCGCGCCACCGGGCCCCGCAGTGTGCAGACACCGTCGACCGGCGCACGCAGCGTCGGCAGCTCATCCACCAACGCCTGCAGGAGGCCACGGAAGCGCTCCCAGGCCTGCGCGTGCGCCTGCCGCACCGCTGCGGTATCACCCTCGGCCCCGAGGACAATGTCCATCGGCCCGTGCTGGAAGTGGAGCCGCCCGTCAGCGAGCGACCGACATTGCGCCAACATATTCATCCGATCTGCGGTTTCTGGCCCAGGGGCCAGGGGTTGGTGGTGTGGTTGAGCACCCATTGACGGCGCGTGGGTGCGCCGTCGTTGTGCCACGCGCCAGTGCGCAACACGTCCTCCAGGCTGCGCACCTCATCCAAGTGCCCCCCCAGGGCTGCATAGTGATCCAGACGCATGCTGAATTCAATGGGGGCGATGACGGCCGGCGTGGGCACGGTGCCAAAGCTGTTGTCGGGCATGCGCATCACATCCAGCATGACGGTGATGCCACCACCCGGCCACACATAGGCCGGTGCACCGCCACAGGTCACGTTGACCAGCGCGTCCTTGATGCTGCGGGTGAGCAGCACCGGGTTTTCGGTGGCGCCCGCGCGCAGGCTGCCACCGGCGCCGGCCAGGAACAACACCGTGGTCATGGACGGCTCGCAGTTCTCGCCGATGCGGTCCACCACGGCCTGCACCGCTTCGGGCATGGGCTGTTCGCGCGGCACCAGCTGGTCGTCCAGCACGTACCAGGCGGCGTGCTCGCCGGTGGTCGATGTCATGAGCAGGCGCAGGCCGGGCCAGGCCACATCGGCATCCCAACCTTCGATCACCTCCATCGGGTCCGAGATCGACGTGCCGCCCCAGCCGGTGCCGGGCAAGGCCACCTGGAAGTAGCGGCCGGGCGTGGACTTGCGCCCGCGCATGGCAATGCCAGACGGCCGCATGTCCAGGCAGCGGCCAGCCTGGTGTTCGGTCAACACGCCGGTGATGTGGTCGTCCACCACCACCACCTCGTCCACCTTGCCGTACAACTGCTTGGCGAAGATGCCCACCGTGGCCGAACCACAGCCCACGCGCATGCGCTGCTCTTCCACGCCGTTGACAATGGGCGCCTTGCCGGCCTGGATCACGATCTGGGCACCGCCGTCGATGGTCAGCTCCACCGCCTTCTTGTTGCCCAGCGCGGCCATCATGTCCACCGTGACGCGGCCTTCTTTTTTGCTCCCACCGGTGAGGTGGTGCACACCGCCCAGCGACAACATCTGTGAGCCGTACTCCGCCGTGGTGACGTGCCCCACCACCTCACCTTTGCAACGCACGTTGGCTTGCTCGGGACCCAGGTAGCGATCGGTGTCGATCTTCACCTTGAAGCTGCAGTAACTGAAGATGCCTTCGGTGACCACGGTCACCATGTCCACGCCTTGCGCCTTGGAACTGACGATAAAGGGTGCAGGCTTGTAATCAGGGTAGGTGGTGGACGAACCCACACCGGTCACAAACACCTCGTCGGCCAGCAGCAGGTCGCCATTCCAGTCGGGCGCATCGGACACCTCCTGCGCATCGGGCGCACCGTTTTGCACCACACGCCCGGCGAACTGCACCAGCTTGGCGCCACGGTCGTCCAGCGTCTTGCGCAACAGCACCACCGGATCGACACGGATCAACACGCCATCCTGGTTGGCATAACGGTCGCACGCACCGGTGCGGCCGCTCGTGATCTGACACAAGACCGGACAGGCGTTGCACTCGATCTTGGTCTCGGCCATCCGCTCGCTGCGCGGGCGAGCCCGCTCCAGCACCTGGGGCTCATCCATCCCCGGCAGTCCGTCTGTTCTGGTGTGCTCGGTCATGCTGTTGCTCGCTTCAAAAATGCACGCTCGACTTGAGCGTGATTGAAATTTAATGTAGCATACACTACATGTACATGGAGTAAACCCTACATCAACTAGCTAAGATTTTCATGTAGTCTTTGCTTACTGTCCATGGAGTAAACCCTAAACCAGTTTCTCCTCATGCAATGTTTATGCCAATATCGGCGGCGCAACGTCCGCCACTTCAGGAGCTCGTATGACCCATGTCGTGACCGATGCCTGTGTGCGCTGCAAGTACACCGACTGTGTGGATGTGTGCCCGGTGGACTGCTTCAAGGAAGGCCCGAACTTCCTGGTGATCGACCCGGACGAATGCATAGACTGTGCGGTCTGTATCCCCGAGTGCCCCGTCAATGCGATTTATGCCGAAGAAGATCTGCCCGCCGATCAGCGGCACTTCATTGCCATCAACGCCGAGCGCGCACCCGGCTGGCCAGTGATCACCAAGCGCAAGCCACCGCTGCCCGACGCAGAAGCGTGGAAAGACCGGACCCACAAATTCGACACGTTAAAAGACTGACCCTTCGCCTTAGGAACCACCATGAGTGCATTCATCGAAGAACGCGTGCTCAGTGTCCAGCACTGGACCGACCGCCTGTTCAGCTTCACCACCACCCGCGACGCCGCCCTGCGCTTCAACAACGGCCACTTCACCATGATTGGCCTGCGCGTCAATGACAAGCCACTGCTGCGCGCCTACAGCATCGCCTCGCCCAACTACGAGGACCACCTGGAGTTCCTCAGCATCAAGGTCGAGGAAGGCCCGCTGACCTCGCGCCTGCAGCACATCCAGGTGGGCGACACCGTCATCGTCGGGCGCAAGCCCACCGGCACCCTGGTGGTGGACTACCTGCTGCCGGGCAAACGCCTGTACCTGCTCTCCACTGGCACCGGCCTGGCCCCGTTCATGAGCATCGTGCGCGACCCCGAGACCTACGAGAAGTTCGAGCAAATCATTCTGGTGCACGGCGTGCGCACGGTGGACGAACTGGCCTACCACGACCTCATCCTCGACCACCTGCCCAGCCACGAGTTTTTGGGCGACCTGATCGCCAGCCAGCTGCTGTACTACCCCACCGTGACGCGCGAGGACTTCCGCAACGTGGGCCGCATTCCCGATCTCATCGAGTCGGGCAAGCTGTTCACCGACCTCGACCTGCCGCCGCTGGACCCGGCCACCGACCGCGCCATGATTTGTGGCAGCCCAGGCATGCTCAAGGACCTCAAGCACCTGCTGGAGGCGCGTGGCTTCAACGAAGGCAACACCTCACGCCCCGGCGACTTCGTGATCGAGCGCGCCTTCGCCGAATCCTGAAAACCGCTTTTAGCCCCTGCCCCCAACGCCCATGAGCACCGCAGCCACGCGAACCACCACCCGCAAACCCGCTGCTCCTGGGCGCAAGCCCGGTGTGCGCGAACTGGCGGCCCAGGAAACACAGGAGAGCATCCTCCGCGCGGCCACCCGCATTTTTGCCAAGCACGGGTTCTCGGGCGGGCGCATTGACCAGATTTCCAAAGCCGCCAAGTCGCACGATCGGATGATCTACTACTACTTTGGCAGCAAAGAGGGGCTGTACATCGCGGTGCTCGAAGACCTGTACCGTCGCTTCAACGACGCCGAGGCAGGCCTCAAGCTCAATGTCGACCAGCCCGAGGAGGCGCTGGTGGCGGTGGTGAGTTTCATCTGGGACTACTACCACCGCAACCCCGATTTCATCACCCTGCTCAACGACGAGAACCTGCACCGGGGCAAGCACATCTCCAAGTCCCTCCGGGCGCGTGAGTACTCCTCGCCCGCCATCCAAATCCTGGAATCGGTGCTGGCCAGTGGCGTGCAGCAGGAGGTCTTCCGCAGTGGCCTGTCGGCGCGTGACGTCTACCTCATGATCGCCGGCCTGAACTACTTCTACCTCTCCAACCGCTACACGCTGTCCGCCTTCCTGGGCGAAAAGCTGGAACAGCACGATGCGATGGCGCATTGGCAACAGTTCGTCATCGACACGGTGCTGCGCACCGTCAAACCCTGAAACCCCTCAACACCACACCGGAGCGACACATGGCAGAAGCTGCAAGCAGTGAAAAATCGGGCAAGGTCGTCATCAAGAACATCGGCCTGCTGCTCTCGGGCGACATCGACAACCCCATCCTGAGCGCCGACACCATCGTGGTGTTGGACGGCCTCATCGTGGCCGTTGGCAAGGAAAAAGACTGCGACCTCGAAGGCGCGCGCCAGACCATCGACGCGCGCCGCACCTGCGTGGCCCCCGGCCTGATCGACAGCCACGTGCACCCGGTGTTCGGTGACTGGACGCCGCGCCAGAACCAGCTGGGCTGGATCGAGTCGACCATGAACGGTGGCGTCACCACCATGATCTCAGCGGGCGAGGTGCACCTGCCCGGCCGCCCCAAGGACATCGTCGGCCTCAAGGCCCTGGCCATCACCGCGCAGCGCGCCTTTGACAACTTCCGCCCCGGTGGCGTCAAGGTCATCGCCGGCGCGCCGGTGATTGAAAAAGGCATGGTGGAACAGGACTTCAAGGACATGGCCGACGCCGGCGTCAAGCTGCTGGGTGAGGTGGGCCTGGGCTCCGTCAAGGCCGGCGAAGAAGCGCAGCAAATGGTGGCCTGGGCACGCAAATACGGCATCCAGAGCACCATCCACACCGGCGGCCCGTCCATCCCCGGCTCGGGTCTGATCGACAAGGACGTGATCCTCGAAGCCGACGCCGACGTGATCGGCCACATCAACGGCGGCCACACCGCCCTGCCCTGGAAACACGTGTGTGAGCTGTGCGAGAAGTCCTCGCGCGCCATCGAGATCGTGCACAACGGCAACGAGAAGATCGCCATCGAAGCCGCCCGCGCGGCCATTGAGCTCAAGTGCCCCCACCGGGTCATCCTCGGCACCGATGGCCCCGCTGGCTCGGGCGTGCAACCCTTGGGCATGCTGCGCCTGATCGCGCTGATCTCCAGCTTCGCCGGCATCCCGGCCGAAGTGGTGTTCGGGTTTGCCACCGGCAACACCGCCCGCATCCGCAACCTGAACTGTGGCCTCATCGAAGTGGGGCGTGCGGCCGACTTCGTCTTCATGGACAAAGCACAACACACGGCCGGGAAAGACCTGCTGGAGAGTGTTCAACTGGGCGACATCCCAGGCATCGGGATGGTCATGATCGACGGCCTAGTGCGCTGCGGCCGCAGCCGCAACACGCCCCCGGCCACCGAAATCCCCATGGTGCTCTGACCCACCCCGTTGCTTGCCCGCTGCGCGTGGCCGCATCCCCCTGAAGGGGCGACACCAGCCGTCCGGCAAAGCCGGCCCGGCGGTGTCTCCCGCTTGAATCGCATCGGGCGACGGCGCTGCTATGGCACGGAGCCCAACACCACCATTCCAAAGGAAGAATCCATGAAAGTCTTGGTCCCCGTCAAACGCGTGGTGGACTACAACGTGAAGGTCCGGGTGAAGTCGGACGGCACGGGTGTGGACATCGCCAACGTGAAGATGAGCATGAACCCGTTTGACGAGATTGCCGTCGAAGAAGCGGTGCGCCTGAAAGAAAAAGGTGTGGTGACTGAAGTGATCGCCGTCTCCTGCGGCGTGACCCAGTGCCAGGAAACCCTGCGCACCGCCATGGCCATCGGCGCCGACCGCGCCATCCTGGTTGAAACGGATGCCGAACTGCAACCCCTGGCCGTGGCCAAGCTGCTCAAGGCCCTGGTCGACAAAGAGCAACCCGGCCTGGTCATCCTCGGCAAACAGGCCATCGACGACGACGCCAACCAGACCGGCCAGATGCTAGCCGCTTTGGCCGACCTGCCCCAAGGCACCTTCGCCTCCAAGGTTGAAGTGGCTGGCGACAAGGTCAACGTCACCCGCGAAGTGGATGGCGGCCTCGAAACCGTGTCGCTCTCGCTGCCAGCCGTAATCACCACCGACCTGCGCCTGAACGAGCCGCGCTACGTGACGCTGCCCAACATCATGAAGGCCAAGAAGAAGCAGCTCGACGTGGTGAAACCCGAAGACCTGGGTGTGGATGTGAAGCCGCGCCTCAAGACGATCAAGGTGGCCGAGCCCGCCGGGCGCAAGGCCGGCATCAAGGTGGCCGACGTGGCTGCCCTCGTCGACAAACTGAAAAACGAAGCCAAGGTGATCTGACCATGACAGCACTTGTTATTGCCGAACACGACAACAACGCCATCAAAGGCGCCACCCTCAACACCGTGACCGCAGCCCTGGCCTGCGGGGGTGATGTGCACGTGCTGGTGGCCGGGCACAACACCGCTGCCGCTGCCGCTGCCGCACAGGCCGCACAGATCGCCGGTGTGAGCAAGGTCATCCACGCTGACGACGCCGGCCTGGCCCATGGTCTGGCCGAGAACGTCGCTGCCCAAGTCCTGGCGATCGCCTCCGGCTACAGCCACCTCCTGTTCCCCGCCACCGCCAGTGGCAAGAACGTGGCCCCGCGCGTGGCCGCGAAGCTGGACGTGGCCCAGGTCAGCGACATCACCAAGGTGATTGCCGCCGACACCTTCGAGCGCCCCATCTACGCGGGCAACGCCATTGCCACGGTGCAGAGCCTGGACGCGACCAAGGTGCTCACCGTGCGCACCACCGGCTTTGACGCCGCTGCTGCAACGGGCGGCGCAGCCGCTGTGGAAACCGCACCCGCTCAAACCGCCAGCGGCAAGAGCACGTTCGTGGGCAACGAGATCGCCAAGAGCGAGCGGCCCGAACTGACCGCCGCCAAGATCATTGTCTCGGGTGGCCGGGCGCTGGGCTCCAGCGAGAAGTTCAATGAAGTCATGACGCCGCTGGCCGACAAGCTGGGCGCGGCCATTGGTGCCAGCCGTGCGGCGGTGGACGCGGGCTACGCGGCCAACGACCTGCAGGTGGGCCAGACGGGCAAGATCGTGGCGCCTCAGCTCTACATCGCCGCGGGCATCTCGGGCGCCATCCAGCATTTGGCGGGCATGAAGGACTCCAAGGTGATCGTGGCGATCAACAAGGACCCTGAGGCCCCCATCTTCTCGGTGGCCGACTATGGCTTGGAGGCGGATCTGTTCACGGCTGTGCCGGAGCTGGTCAAGGCGCTCTGAGCCCACATCAGACGCCGTGGGTGAGGTGGTCCAGCACCACCTCGCAGATGTGGTTTTCCCACGCCAACAGACGCTTCGGCTCCATCAGGTCCACCTCCAGCCAATGTGAGGTGGTGAACTGGTTGGACAGGTAGAAAAACCCCAGCGACATCACCGTCATCAGGATGCGCTGTGGGTCGGCATCGCGCCGAAACACACCCGCCTTCTGCCCGGCAGCCAACACGCTGCTGGCGCGCTCCATCAAGGGCATGAGCGTGCCTTTGATTCGCGATGACTTCTTGAGGTACTTCGCCCGCAACAGGTTCTCCGTCACCAGCAGGCGCACCAGCTGTGGGTGGTTGAGGTAGTGCTGCCACGAGTGGCGCACCAGTTCGCGCATGCCCTTGACCGGGTCGGCCTCATCGAACTCGAAATCCCGCTGCGCCGCGATCAGCTCGGCGTAGCCCTGCTCCAGCACGGCCTGGTACAGACGCTCCTTGCTGCCGAAGTAGTAGTACAGCATGCGGTCCACCGTTTTGGCCCGCTTGCTGATGCGGTCAATGCGCGCCCCCGAAAAACTGTGCTCGGCGAACTCGAAGGTCGCCGCTGCGAGGATGCGCGCCTGCACTTCCTCCGGGCTGCGCCTGCGCGAAGCGGGTGGCCGCGTGGGGGCGCCCACGGCCTTGGTAGCCACGCGTTTGCGCGCCGGCACGGTGTCGCTGGCGGCGGGTGCCTTTGCCTCAGTTCCGTCTTTGTTCTTTTTCATGTGTTCGCTTGTGGCCCGGAAAAAACCAGGCGCGGTGATGCCTGCCAGTTTACAAGGTTCAAGTTATGAAGTAGTCTCTACATAAATGGAGTGAGTTCAACACAAACAACTCAGGCCATGTTTGCGGCAGATCAAATCCCCGTCAGTTTCCTACCCACCCAAGGAGAACGCACATGAAAGGCTTTTTGAAAACCGTGGGCCTGCTGGCCGGTCTGTGGACCGCGTGCAGTGGCCTGTCGCACGCGCAGCCCGCGCCCATCAAGATCGGCGAGCTCAACAGCTACAAGGCCCTGCCCGCGCTCATGGGCCCTTACCGCAAGGGCTGGGAGCTGGCGCAGGACGAAGTGAACAACAGCGGCGGCCTGCTGGGCCGCAAGGTGGAAACCATCTTCCGCGACGACAACGCCAACCCGGGCGACGCGGTGCGCGCGGCCGAGGAACTGGTGTCGCGCGAACGGGTGGACGTGCTGGCCGGTGTCACGCTGTCCAACGTGGGCTTGGCAGTGGCCGACTTCGCGGCCCAGCGCAAGGCCTTCTTCCTCGCGTCGGGCCCCTTGAGCGACAAAGTGGTGTGGGACAACGGCAACCGCTACACCTACCGCCTGCGCTCGGGCACCCACGCCCTGGCGGCGTCGGTGGTGGAAGAGGCCGCCAAGGCCAAGAAAAAGCGCTGGGCCCTGGTCTACCCTAACTACGAATACGGACAGGCCGCCATCGCCACCTTCAAGACCGCGCTGAAAATAGCCCAACCCGACGTGGAGTTCGTGACCGAGCAGGCGCCGCCCTTCGGCAAGCTCGACGCGGGCGCGGTGGTGCAGGCGCTCGAAGATGCCAAGCCCGATGCCATCTTCAATGTGCTGTTTGGCGCCGACCTGACCAAGTTCGCCCGCGAGGGCAAAACGCGTGGCCTGTTCAAGAACCGGCTGGTGGTGAGCCTGCTGACCGGCGAACCCGAGTACATGGACCCGCTCAAGGACGACGCCCCCGAAGACTGGCTGGTGACCGGCTACCCCTACCAGCTCATCAACACCCCCGCCCACCAGGCCTTCTACAACGCCTACCAGAAGAAGTACGGCGAGTACCCGCGCCTGAACTCGGTGGTGGGATACGCCACCATGCAGGCCCTGGCGGCTGGCATCCGAAAGGCCGGCTCGGTGGAAGCTGAAAAGCTCATCACCGCCTTCAAGGGCCTGGGTTTCGACTCGCCCTTCGGTCCGGTGGTGTTCCGCCCGCAGGACAACCAGTCCACCCTGGGCATTTATGTGGGCCGCACCGCGTTGGTCAACGGCAAGGGCGTGATGAAAAACGGCACCTACATCGATGGCGCCCAGCTCACCCTGCCCGACGCCGACATCGCCCGCCTGCGCACCGCCAAGTGAGGACACCATGAGCCCATACGTACTGAACACCTGGTACCCGTTGACCTGGTCGCGCAACGTGGGTCGCGCGCTGAGCGCCCATCAGATCGTTGAGCAGCGGGTGGTGCTGTACCGCACCGAGGCCGGCCAGGTGGTGGCCATGGAAGACGCCTGCCCGCACCGGCTGATGCCCTTGTCCATGGGCAAACTCAAGGGCGACGCCATCGAGTGTGGCTACCACGGCATGACCTACGACTGCACCGGCGCATGTGTGCGCATCCCTGGACAGACACAGATCCCCGGCAACGCGGTGGTGCGCACCTACCCCACGCACGAGAACATGGGCCTGGTGTGGATCTGGATGGGCGACCCCACCCTGGCCGACCGCAGCAAGGTGTTCGACCTGCCCCAGTACCACGACCCCGCCTGGAGCGCGGTGGAGGGCGATGCACTGGAGATCGGCGCCCACTACCTCAACCTGGCCGACAACCTGTGTGACCCCTCACACGTGAGCTTTGTGCACCTGAGCACCCTGGGCAACGCGGCCAGCGAAGACGTGCCCGTGCACAGCGAGGTGCAAGAGGGCAAGGTGCTGACCTGGCGCTGGATCATCGACGCCCCGCCCATCCCCTTGTTCGCCAAGTACGGCCACTTCAAAGGCAACGTGGACCGCTGGCACTACTACCACTACCACGCGCCCAGCATCGCCATCATCGACTTTGGCACCGCCGACACCGGCACCGGCGCCCCCGAGGGCCGGCGCGACAACTGCATGCAGATTTACGCCTGCCACTTCATCACCCCGGTGGACCAGAACCGCTGCATCGACCACTGGCTGCACGTGAAGAACTTCCAGGCCAGCCCCGAGGTCAACGCCGCCCTGTCGGCCGACTTCCGCACCGCCTTTGCCGAAGACAAAGCCATCCTGGAGGCCATCCACGCCAACGAGCAACGCATGCCCGAACGGCGCACCATCAAGATCGCCATCGACATCTCACCGCGCCGCATGCGCCGCCTGGTGGACGACATGGTGGGCAGCGAGGCGGGGGCAGCGTGACAACCCAGCCCCCCTTTCTCATCGGCTGCAACGGCCGGGGCGTGCAGCCCTCGTCCTTGACGCAACCCGTGGGCCTGGCCGAGCTGCCCATACGCGAACAGTTCCGCCTCGTCAAAGAAGCCGAGGTGTTCGACTATTTCGACCGCTTGCCGCTGCGCAGCAACCTGCACGAGTACACCCAGGCCATGGCCGAGTTCGACCTGCCGGTGCACACGGCCAGCTGGTTCTACCGCCTGGGTGACGCGGCCGAGCACGCCCTGCTGATGGACAACCTGAAAATCTGCCGCGAGGTGGGTGCACGGGTGCACAACATCATGACCTTCACCCACCACGCCGACGGCCACAAGCTGACCGACGACGAGGTGGTGGATCACTACCTGCAGGTGTATGACGCCGGCATGGCGCTGGGTGTGGCGCCCAGCTTCGAACTGCACGTCAACATGTGGACCGAGGACTTCCTGCAGGTGGAGCGTGTGGCGCGTGCTGTGCAGGGCCGGGGCATCCCCTTTCACTTCACGCTGGACTACAGCCACGTCAACTTCAAGATCGGTAACCCCCAGGAGCTGGACTTATCGGGTGTGCGCCAGGCGGTGGAACGGGGCGAGGTGGTGCTCGACCCCTTCGAGCCCGGCAACCTGTGCCAGCGCTGGCTGGACATGGGCATGGTCTGCTGGACACAGTTGCGCACCGTGGCACCCAACCAGCCGACCAACCTCTGGCACCGGCTGGACGACGCCGCGACCGACCCCGCCCTGCCCTTCCCCGCCACCGTGCCCGAGGCCGGCGCACAGTACGCGCGGGGCATCCAATACCCCATCACCAAGCCCGCGCCCGGCGAGTGGCATTCGCCCTGGAACGCCTGGCAGCTCGAACCCTCCAAAGAAGCCATCCGCCTGGCGTTGCGCTACCACATCACCCACCCCAACAGCCCGCTGCGTTACATCACCACCGAGATGATCAACCTGCCCGACTACGGCCTGGGCGCGCGCTACAACCTGCTGCAACAAAACATCGAAGCGGCCAAATTCGTGCGCCGCGCCTGGGACGAAACCGTGGCACTTCATGCCGCCGGATTGCTCTGAACCTTTTGACTTCATGCCCATGAAAACCCAAGCCGCCGTTGCCTGGAAAGCAGGTGCCCCGCTGACGATCGAAACCGTGGACCTGCAAGGCCCCAAGTTCGGTGAAGTGTTGGTGGAGATCAAGGCCACCGGCATCTGTCACACCGACTACTACACCCTCAGCGGTGCCGACCCCGAAGGCCTGTTCCCCGCCATCCTCGGCCACGAAGGCGCGGGCATCGTGGTGGACGTGGGCCCCGGCGTGACCACCCTCAAGAAGGGCGACCACGTCATCCCCCTCTACACCCCCGAATGCCGCCAGTGCAAGTTCTGCCTGAGCCGCAAAACCAACCTGTGCCAGCTCATCCGCGGCACCCAGGGCAAAGGCCTGATGCCCGACGCCAGCAGCCGCTTCTCCATCGATGGCCAGCCCATCCTGCACTACATGGGCACCAGCACCTTCGCCAACCACACCGTGGTGCCCGAAATTGCCCTCGCCAAGATCCGCGAGGACGCGCCGTTTGACAAGGTCTGCTACATCGGCTGTGGCGTCACCACCGGCATCGGTGCGGTGATCTTCACCGCCAAGGTGGAAGCAGGCGCCAACGTGGTGGTGTTTGGCCTCGGTGGCATCGGACTGAACGTCATTCAAGGCGCCAAGATGGTGGGGGCCGACAAGATCATCGGTGTGGACCTGAACCCCGCACGCGAAGCCATGGCCCGCAAGTTCGGCATGACCCACTTCATCAACCCCAAAGAGCACGCCAACCTGGTGGATGCCATCGTGCAACTCACCGATGGTGGCGCCGACTACAGCTTCGAGTGCATTGGCAACACCAAGGTGATGCGCGACGCGCTGGAGTGCACGCACAAGGGCTGGGGGCGCAGCATCATCATCGGCGTGGCGGAGGCGGGTGCGGAGATCAGCACGCGGCCATTCCAGCTGGTGACGGGGCGCAAGTGGGAAGGCTCGGCCTTTGGTGGCGCACGCGGGCGCACCGACGTGCCCAAGATCGTGGACTGGTACATGGACGGCAAGATCAACATCGACGACCTGATCACCCACAAGCTGCCGCTGTCGCGCATCAACGAGGGCTTTGACCTCATGAAGGCCGGCGAGTCGATTCGCACCGTGCTGGAGTTCTGACCCCACCAGCGCCTGAGCGCCTCAGGCGTCGGGCCGGGGGCGCTTCTTGCGGGCAGGCTTGGCCGCCTGCAACAGCGCGGCTTCGTCCCGCGCCAATGCTTCGTTGATGCGGATGAGCGTGCGGCGGGTGATGCGCAGGTCTTCTTCGCTCACACCGGCCACGCTGACCTGGTTCACGTCCACCGCCAGCGGAATCAGCTGCCGCTTGAGTGCCTTGCCCGATCGCGTCAAAAACACGTGCACGTTCTTGTTGTTGCCGGGCAGGTGGCGGCGTTCCACGTAGCCCAAGGCGTCCAGCGACTTCACCACCGCGAAGGTGGTCGAGTCGGTGATGCCGGCCTGTTCACTCAGATCGCGCTGGCTCAGTCCGTCCTGGGCCCACAACACCCGCAGCACCGACCAATGGCCGTAGTTGACGTCGTGCGGTTCCAGCCGCAACTGCAGGCCACGCACATAGGCGCGCGCAGCGTTGCGCACCAGGCGCGCGAGGCGCTCCTGGCCGTCGTCCACAGCACCGTCGGCACCGCTGGTTTCCACACGCTGATCCATCACAAGGCCTTTTCGAAGGGTCGTCACGCGACCATTCTAGAAGCCCTGTGTGCCATCGCTGTGGCGCTCAGTTTTCCAACGAGAGACCAATCGCTTTGGACACCTTGTTGAAGCGCTCGATGTCGTTCTTGATGGTGGCGCCGAAAACGTCGGGACCAAACACACCAATGGTGTAGCCCTGTTGCTCCAGGCGACTGCGGATGTCGGGACGCTCCATGATCTTGGCGACTTCGCGGTGCAGCTTCTGTGCGATGGCGTCGGGCGTTTTGGCCGGTGCGAGGATGCCAAACCACTGTTCCACGTCGTAGCCCGCCAGACCGAACTCGGCCACGGTCGGCACATCGGGCAGCGACAACACACGTTGTTTGGATGTGACCGCCAGCGGGCGGATTTTTTTGCCAGCCACCATGGGCACGGTGTTGGCCAAGGTGTTGATGCCGAGGTCCACCTGGCCCGACACCACGTCGGTCATGGCCGGGGCACAACCTTTGTAGGCCACATGCACCAGCTTGACCGCGGCCATCACTTCGATGGAGCCGCCGGCCAGGTGCTGCGGCGTACCGGCCCCACATGAGGCATAGCTCAGCCCGTTGCCGGTTTTCCCGCCGTCGAGCACGTCCTTGAAGGAACGCAGCTTGGACGCCTCGGGGGCCGAGATCACCGAGGGCGTTGAAGCGAACTGCACCACACCGCGCAGGTCGGACACGGGGTTGAACGGCAGCTTGCTGAACACGCCCGGGTTGATGGCGTAGCTGCTGTTCACCACCAGCAGGGTGTAGCCGTCGGCCGGACTCTTGGCCACGAACTCGGCCCCGATGTTGCCACTGGCGCCCGGCTTGTTTTCAACGACCACGGTCTGGCCCATGGCCTTGGTCAACTCCGCGCCGATGAGGCGGGCCAACACGTCGGTGCCACCACCGGGCGGGAAGGTCACGACGAACTTGATGGGCTTGTCCGGGTAGGTCTCCTCGCCCGCAGCCTGTGCCGTCAATGCACCGGCGACAAGGACAGAGAAAGCGAGCGAGCGAACCAACATCTTGAGCTTCATGGGTAACCTTTAGTGAACATGGAACACCACCCGGCGCGTCACCGCGCCAGGCACGCTTCTTCGCTGCCAACGCGGATGGCGGGGTTGGCCCGCACCATCCGTTCGGCAGCCCGCTGACCCGCATCGCGCCCTTGGGGCGACGACGCGTGAATTCTCAATATAGGCTGGTGTTGTGCCACACGCTCGCCCACCTCGCACAGCAGATCGACACCTGCGCCAAGGTCCGAGGGGGCGCCTGCGGCACGCGCCAGCTCAGCGACGGCCCAACCGTCGATGGCCTCCACCACGCCCGCGTGAGGCGCCAGCACGTCGAAGGTGCAGGTGCCCGGCAACACGGGCGACTCACGCCGGCCCTGCGCGTCGATGATGGCGTCCAAGGCCCTGAGCGCCGCACCGGACTCAAGCAGTTCCTGTGCCACGCGTTGACCTTCGGCCAGTGTGCCCACCCGGGGATGCCAGGCCAGAATGTGGGAGGCAAACAGCAAAGCCTTGGCCCGAAGGTCCTGGGGACCATCGACTTGCCCACGCAAGATGGCGAGCACGTCACGCACCTCCAGCGCCGGGCCCACACCCCGGCCAATGGGGTGGCTGCCATCGGTCACCAGCGCGCGCACCTGCAAACCCACCGCTTGGCCCGTGCGCTCGAACAGCCGGGCCAGTTCGTGCGCCGCCGCCTCGGTGGCGAGCTTGGTGCCCGGGCCCCAGGGCAGGTCAACCACCACATGGGTGGCGCCGGCGGCTTTTTTCTTGGACAGGATGGAAGCCACTGCCCAGCGCGCGGAGTCCAGCCCCAACGGGCGGGTGATGGCGTTCATCACCTCGTCGAGCACCGAATGGTTGAGGTGACCGTTCCACGCGATGCAGGCGCGCGCCGAGCGCACGCAGGCGCTGACCTCGTTGGCGGTCAGATCCACACGGGCCAGGGTTTCCATGGCGTCGGCCGTGCCAGCCGCCGACGTGATGGCTCTCGACGAGGTCTTGGGCATGGCCAGGCCGAAGGCGGCCACGATGGGCACCACGATGAGGGTGATGCGGCTGCCCGGCACGCCACCGATGGAGTGTTTGTCCACCACCATGGGCTCGTCCCAGCTCAGCGTCTGTGCCAGCGCGGCGCGGGCCCGTGCCAGGCCCTGGACCTCGTCGTCACTCAGGCTTTGCGTGGCCGCCACGAGAAAGGCGGCCAGCTCGGTGCGTTCAAAACGGCCATCCACCACCTCGCGTAACAGGTGCCGGTATTCCAGTTCACCCAAGGGTTCGCCGCGAATCTTCTTGCGCAAGAGTGCACGCTCGCGCGCGGGTGCCACGGTGCGCACCAGCAGCGCCGCGCCCGTGGGCACACCCAGCCGCTCGGCGGACCGCACATCCAGCCCAATGTGGCCCGGTGGCACCCAGCTGCCATCGGCCGCCACGGTCACGGGCACACGCAGACGCTCGCTGCGTCCGCCGTGCACGGCCACCACCTCCAGCGTACCGCCAGCCCCAGCGTCGTCGGGGTGCAGCACACACAGCGGCTCTGGCGTTTGCAGAGGCAGAGACCGCAACGCCATGGGCAGTCGCAGGCCCAGCAACAGCTCCACGAACCGCTCCACACCCTCGGCGGGTGTGCCATCGTTGTAGGCGCGCAGCGCGGGCACAGACGGGGGCAACACGTCCGCCTTGCGCGCCAGGCGCTGCAGCACCTGTTCGCTGCTCTCGCGCCCGCGCCCGGCGATGCGCTGCGCCAGCACCTCGCTGGCGGCGGTCACCTCCACCACCACCAGGTGGGGCACGCGACGCGCCAACTCGGCCACCACCCCTCGCGAACCATTGGCCAGCACATGGCCGCCGGCCCTCACCACGTCGAGCAAGGTGGACGGCAGACCATACGACAGGCCGTGCGCACGCCAGGTGATCAGGAAACCGCCCTGTGCCTCGCGCCGTGCGAAATCCGCTTCGCTGAGGCTGTCGTGGTCTTCGCCCGGCGCCCCCGCCGGCCGGGTGATCACCCGGCGCGCAAAGTGAAAGCGCTGGGCACACACGGCGTGGGCGCGCGCGCCGTCAAGAAGGGTGTCTTTGCCGGCCCCGCTCGGGCCGACCACCAGAACGAACAGACCCATGGGCATATCAGTTATCCATTCCGCGAACGCAGCAACCGCGACGCATGCAACTGTCGAACCGGGGGACACCGCCGGGCCGGCTCTGCCGGACGGCTGGTGTCGCCCCCTTGAGGGGGGATGCGGCCACGCGCAGCGGGCAAGCGACGGGGGTGGGCTGTTTCACTGGGCGTCGTCGAGACCGATGTCGACGGCGGGCGCCGACTGCGTGATCTTGCTGGTGGAGATGTAGTCCACCCCGGTCTCGGCAATCGCGCGAATGGTTTCGAGCCGCACGCCGCCCGACGCCTCCAGCTTCACGCGCCCGGCCACCAAGTCCACCGCGGCCTTCATGTCGGCCAGCGACATGTTGTCCAGCATGATCACATCCACTTCAGTCTCCAGCGCCTGACGCACCTGCTCCAGACGGTCGCACTCCACCTCCAGCTTGGTCAGCACCGGCAGTACCTTGCGGGCACGCGCCACGGCGGCCTGGATGCTGCCGCACACGGCGATGTGGTTGTCCTTGATCATCACGCCGTTGTCCAGGCCCAGGCGGTGGTTGAGCGCACCGCCGCAGGCGGCCGCGTGTTTCTCCAGCGCGCGCAGGCCGGGCGTGGTTTTGCGGGTGTCGAGCAGCCGGGCCTTGGTGTCGGCGATGGCGTCCACGTAGCGCGCGGTTTCGGTGGCGATGCCGCTGAGGCGTTGCACGATGTTGAGCGCAGTGCGCTCGGCGGTCAGCATGCTGCGCGCGGAACCACTCACCTCCAACAGGATGGCGCCTTTTTCCACACGCTGGCCATCGGCCACCAGCACCTTGATGCGCAACGACGGGTCGTAGCGCTGGAACACGCGTGCGGCCACCGCAATGCCCGAGACGGTCATGGGTTCACGCGCGTTCATGTGGAAGGACGCCTCTTCCGAGGCCTCGATCATGGTCTGGGCGGTGAGGTCGAAAGCGCCGATGTCTTCGGTCAACCAAAGATCGATCAGGCGGTCGGTGGCAAAGGTGTCGTACATGAGGTGGCTCCTGGTGAGTGTCAGAGAGATGGTGAGAGACAGAAAATGGTCGCGGGATTTATGTTTCGGTAGCGAATGATTTCATTATAAAAACCGCACCACAAAAGTCAAAGGAAATTTTTCGTTTACGAAACATATGACCTGTTGCACACAAAAAAATGCCCGCGTGGCGACGCGGGCATTGACTCCAGTGGCGGCGGACACGTCAGAGGATGTAGCGCGACAAATCCTCGTTGCGGCTGAGCGCACCCAGGCGGGCATCCACGTAGGTCGCGTCCACGTTCACGGTTTGGCCCTGCAGCTTGGTGGCATCGAAACTGACCTCGTCCAGCAGGTGCTCCATCACCGTGGACAGGCGGCGCGCGCCGATGTTCTCGGTGCGCTCGTTCACATCAAAGGCGATCTGCGCCAGGCGGGTGATGCCCTCGGGCGTGAACTCGACCTGCACCCCTTCGGTGGCCAGCAGCGCCTGGTACTGGCGCACCAGGCTGGCGTGGGTTTGCGTGAGGATGGCCTCAAAGTCCTGTACCGACAGCGACTGCAACTCCACGCGGATAGGGAAACGCCCCTGCAACTCGGGGATCAGGTCGCTGGGCTTGGCCAGGTGGAAAGCCCCGCTGGCGATGAACAGGATGTGGTCGGTCTTGACCATGCCGTACTTGGTCGACACGGTGGTGCCCTCCACCAGCGGCAGCAGGTCGCGCTGCACGCCCTGGCGCGACACCTCACCGCCGCTGCCTTCGGCGCGCGAGGCCACCTTGTCGATCTCGTCGATGAAGACGATGCCGTTTTGTTCGGCGCTCTCGATGGCCTGTTGCTTGATCTCTTCCTCGTTGACCAGCTTGGCGGCCTCCTCGTCGATCAACAGGCGACGGGCCTCGGCGATGGTCAGCTTGCGTGTCTTGCGTTTGCCGCCACCCATCTGGCTGAACATGCCCCGCAGCTGCTCGGCCATCTCCTCCATGCCGGCCGGGCCCATCACCTCCAGCGATGGCGCAGCTTGCGCCAGGTCGATCTCGATCTCCTTGTCGTCGAGCAGGCCTTCGCGCAGCTTCTTGCGAAAGACCTGCCGCGTGGCGTTGTCGGGTGCCGGCGGGTTGACGCCGAAGTCACCCCGAGGCGGCGGCAGCAACACGTCGAGGATGCGGTCTTCGGCCGCGTCTTCGGCGCGCATGCGCTGGCGCTTCATGGCGGTTTCGCGTGTCATCTTCACCGCGCTGTCCACCAGGTCGCGGATGATGGTGTCCACGTCCTTGCCCACATAGCCCACCTCGGTGAACTTGGTGGCCTCGACCTTGATGAAAGGCGCATCGGCCAGCTTGGCCAGGCGACGCGCGATCTCGGTCTTGCCCACGCCGGTGGGGCCAATCATCAGGATGTTCTTGGGCGTGATCTCGTGGCGCAGCTTCTCGTCCACCTGCTGGCGCCGCCAGCGGTTGCGCAGGGCGATGGCAACAGCGCGCTTGGCACCGGCCTGGCCGATGATGTGGCGGTCGAGTTCGGAAACGATTTCCTGAGGGGTCATGGCGCTCACGAAAGCACCTCGATCGTGTGGTTCATGTTGGTGTAAATGCAGAGTTCGCCGGCCACTTTCAAGGACTCGCGCACGACCTGCTCGGCGCTGAGTTCGGTGTGGTCGATCAAGGCCTTGGCGGCCGACTGGGCGTAGGCGCCGCCCGAGCCAATGGCCACGATGCCGTGTTCGGGCTCCAGCACGTCGCCGTTGCCGGTGATGATGAGGCTGGCACTCTTGTCGGCCACGGCCAGCATGGCCTCCAGGCGGCGCAGCACGCGGTCGGTGCGCCAGTCCTTGGTCAGCTCGATGGCCGCGCGCACCAGGTGGCCCTGGTGTTTTTCAAGCTTGGCCTCGAAACGCTCGAACAGCGTGAAGGCGTCCGCCGTGGCGCCCGCAAAACCGGCCAGCACCTGGTCGCGGTAGAGCTTGCGCACCTTGCGTGCCGTGCCCTTGACGACGATGTGACCCAGCGTGACCTGGCCGTCGCCGCCGATGGCGACCTGCACACCAGCGGGCGTCTGGCGGCGCACGCAGACGATGGTGGTTCCGTGAAACGATTCCATGTGACAACTTCCATTGCAGGCCCGGCGTGGTGCCGGGCGGAGGGACGAATATACCTATCCCTGAGCGCGGGGGCGCGGCAGCACACGGGCCACGTCGGCGATGCCAACGATGTGGAAAAAGGCGGCCAACAAGCCGTGCACGTTTTGCAGTTCGACCTGGCGCCCGCCGTCCTTGAGCGCCACCGACCACTGGAGCAAGGCCCCAGCGGCCACGAAGTCGGTGCGGGTCACGGCCGAACAATCCACCCCCACCGCACCTTGCCCGGTGCCCGGCTGGGCAATCGCATTGAGGGCGCGGGTCACGTCCCCCAACAGCGCACCTGTGAGACGACCCGTGGGCACCACCAGCGGCGCGGTGGCTGGCGGGCGCATGGCTGGCACGCTGTCGAGCTGTTGCACA
Source organism: Hydrogenophaga atypica (assembly GCF_042665215.1). Lineage (NCBI taxonomy): Bacteria > Pseudomonadati > Pseudomonadota > Betaproteobacteria > Burkholderiales > Comamonadaceae > Hydrogenophaga > Hydrogenophaga atypica. Next base: position 52,950 of record NZ_JBHTCA010000007.1, on the reverse strand, counting down.
TGGCAACGCGGCTGTCCCCAGTCGGGTGGGGTCACGCCGTAGGTCACGCAGTAGTCCAGCGCCGCCAGATCAAATTCGTCGGCCCGCCCCATCAGGCGCAAGCTGGCCAAACGCAGTTGCCACCACACGGGGTGGTTCTCGCGCCGTCCCGAGGGTGTGCTGGCGCGCAGGCTGCGGCGCAAGTTGGTGGTACCCACGAACACGATGGCGATGTCGTTCTCCGCCCACCGCTCGAACAACAGCAAGAGGCGTTGCGCCGCCGCCGGGTCGGCCGAGGCCAGCGCCCCCCAGTCCAGCACCAGGTGGGCCGCACTTGCGCCGACCAGGGCCTCCAAGCGGGCCACCGCGGCCACGTCGAGCAAGGCGGGGCAGGTCCACACCGCCGGTGCGCTGCCGCCGGCCACCGCATGATCGGGCAGCGCTGCTGCGGCAGGCACTTTTTCACCAATGGCGCTCCATGCCACCACCGGGTCGCCGTGCTGTCGCGCCCACTCGGCCACGTGCAGCTCGTACGACTCGCGCCGTCCGGTGGCGCGGAAAAAATCCAGCAACAGCGCGCGCAAATCGGCCGCCACCCCACCGTGGCTGGTGTGGGCCACAGCCTGCCCCAGGTGACGCTCGGTGCCGGCGTCATCGCTGTTGGCAAACCGCACCGCCGCCTCTTCCACACCCGCCACCTGCAGGCAAGCCGCCAGCTGCCAACCGGTCTCGTCAGGGCTCGCGGGCTGCGCCCCTTGCAAGGCCTGGGAATGGGTGGTTTCATCGCCAAAAGCCACCGGCAGGCTGTGGGGTGCCTGGCTCGCGGCCCCGCCACGGGTGCTGGCGCCGGGCAGTGGCCAGTGGGTCTCAGCGGCGGGCTGCGTGTGGGGTTGCGAAGACGTGGTGATGCCGTCTTGTGTGGCACCCCAGGTGTTGCCTGCGTGGTAGAGCCTCGCCTGGAGGTGAGCCGCCACTTCGCCCAAAGGGGCGATGTCGGTGGGTGGTGCCTGCAGGCGCTGCGAGCTGCGCGGCGCCTCGTCGCCCGGCACCGGCTGCCACCAGTGGGTGGACATCTGCGCCTCGATGGCGTCGATCTTCTTGATCGTCTGCTCGCGCCCGTCGTTGTCCGAAGGCACACTGCTCTGGAAGAAAGACGGGCGCGCCACGACGTCTTGCGCGTTCTGCTGTTCGCGCTTGCGGATGGTGCGCAGCATGTCGAACTCGCGCTTGCGCACGAAATCGTTGCGCCGCTTGCGCTCGATCGCTGCCTTGAGGGCCTGTTTGTCGGTCAGTTGCCCCGGGGGCTGGGCGCTGTCGCCCCACGCGGCGCCAGGGCCACGCACCAGTTGCGCCACCTTGGAGAGAAATCCACCGGGCGAATCCTTGGACATTCGTCAGCCGCCATGGGAGGCGTCAGCCAGTCAGGGGACCTCAGTCCCCGAACATCTTCTGCTTGAGTTCGCGGCGCTGCTGGGCCTCCAGCGACAGGCTGGCGGTGGGACGGGCCAGCAAACGGCCCACCCCGATGGCTTCACCCGTTTCATCGCAGTAGCCGTAGTCACCGGCGTCGATGCGCGCGATGGCCTGCTCGATCTTTTTCAGCAACTTGCGCTCACGGTCGCGGGTGCGCAACTCCAGCGCATGTTCTTCCTCAATGGTCGCGCGGTCCGCCGGATCGGGCACCACCACCGTGTCTTCACGCAGGTGTTCGGTGGTTTCGCCGGCGTTGGCCAGCATGTCGGCCTTGAGGTTGGTCAGCTTGAGGCGGAAGAACGCCAGCTGAACGTCGTTCATGTACTCGCTGTCGGGCATCGACAACACCTCGTCGTCGCTCAACTGGGCCACCGGTTTGGACTTCCAGTTGTTGGCGAGTTTGGGATCTTTGCGGACAGGGGTGTGCACGGGAGTGTTCATAGCACGTTCATTCGAAAAGGAAAAGGTCGCCTTGGCGGCGTCCGGGTCGTGAGTGGGCAGAGAAACGGCCTGGGCCATCTGCGCCATCATGGCTTTTTTGGCGGCCCGCTTGCCCACGGCCTGCACGGCAATCTCCTGGCCGGGGCGCATGGTGGCCTCAGGGGTGCTGGCGCGTTTGGAAGCCACAGCGGTGCTGCCCGCTGCGGCCTTGCCCGGCGAAGCGGCAGGCCCCGCTTTGGTCGGCGTGGACTTGGCCGGCGCCGGTTTCGACACAGCGGCGGGGACCGCTGGCGCCACCGCTGGCTTGGCCGGCGCTATTTTGGCGGCGGGGGCAGCGGCCTTCTCGACCGGCTTGGCGACCGCCTTCGCCACGGGTTTCGGAGCCGGCTTGGCGGCGGTTTTGCCCCCAGGCGCCTTGGCCGCCAATGGCTGGGCCGCGACCGTCTTGACGGCCGTCACAGGCTTGGCCTTGGTGGCGGCTTTGGCGGTCGATTTTGCGGCGGCTTTCACTGTGTTTCTCCTCGGAACACCGGTCGTCGAATGGGCGGCACCCGATTGGGGCCGCTCCAGCGTGCCTGAGGTTATACCCTGTTTGTCGGCGGTCACCCGCGCGGCAGGCTCCGACCGGAATCCCAGGCCACGCAGTATGGACAGAAACAACATCGCGTCAAGCACCCACGGCGGTCAAGCCAGGCACTGGTCCAGCCCTTGCACCAGGATGTCGCGCGGCAAATCGATGCCGATGAACACCATCTTGCTGACGCGCGCCTCGCCTTCGGGCCAGATCGGTCCGAGGTCGCTGCCCATGAGCTGGTGCACGCCCTGGAAGATGACCTTGCGGTCGGTGCCCTGCATGTCGAGCACGCCCTTGTAGCGCAGCATGCGTGGGCCGTACACCTGCACGATGGCACCCAGGAAATCTTCCAGCTTGGCGGGGTTGAAAGGTTTGTCGGCACGGTAAACGAAGCTTTTCACATCGTCGTCGTGATGGTGGTGGTGACCATGCCCGTGCTGGTGCGAGGGGTGGTTGCAGTGCTCACCGTGTTCGTGGTCATGACCATGGTGATCGTGCCCATGGTCGTGTCCGTGATCGTGGTCATCGGCCTTGAGGAAGTCGGGGTCGATGTCGAGCTTGGCGTTGAGGTTGAAGCCCCGCAGGTCAAACACCTCTTTCAGCGCCACCTCGCCAAAATGGGTGCTGCGCATGGGCGCACGCGGGTTCATGTGTTTGAGGCGGTGGGTCAGCGCGTCCAGCGTTTCGGCATCCACCAGTTCGCTTTTGCTGATGAAGATCTGGTCCGCAAAACCCACCTGGCGCCGCGCTTCCTGGCGCTCGTTGAGCTGCTCGGCCGCGTGTTTGGCGTCGACCAGGGTCAGGATGGCGTCCAGCAAATACTGCTCGGCCACCTCGTCGTCCATGAAAAACGTTTGCGCCACCGGGCCCGGGTCGGCCAGGCCGGTGGTCTCGATCACCACACGCTCAAAATCCAGCTCGCCCTTGCGCTTTTTTTCGGCCAGATCGGCCAGGGTGGAGCGCAAATCGTCGCGGATGCTGCAGCAGATGCAGCCGTTGCTCATCTGGATGATGTTTTCGGTGGTGTCGGCCACCAGGATCTCGTTGTCGATGTTCTCTTCGCCGAACTCGTTCTCGATGACGGCGATCTTTTGGCCGTGCGCCTCGGTGAGCACACGTTTGAGCAGCGTGGTTTTGCCCGAACCCAGAAAGCCGGTGAGGATGGTGGCGGGAATCAGGGACATGGCGGGCAGGTCGGAGGATCAGGAAGGGGTGGTCGAAAAACAGGCGCAGAGTGTATTCGACCTGAGCGTCCCCAGGCTGACCGAGCCCGTCACCGGTCAGGGACGCAGGTAAACGAAGCCCTCACGTGCCTGCAAACGGGCCACCTCGGCCACACCCGAAGGCACAACCTTGGTTTCCATCAGAAGCTTGTTGGCGTCGATCTTGCGCGAAACCAAGGTGTTGTTGCAGACCCGGAACTCCACACCCTTGGACGCCAGATCGGCCACGCTGCCGGAAAAGGGTTGCTCCATTTGGTTGGTGGCGCCATCGATCAAGAAATCGATGCCCAACCCATGGGTGACCACCACGATCTTGGCCTTGGGGTCGGCGGCCAGATGGTTGCGGATGTTCTGGATCGCCCGCGAGGCCTGCGGGATGCCTTCGCTCAGGTGGTAAACCACCTTGATGGCCTCCTGGGCCTGCGCGGCCACACCGGCCATCAGGGCACCGGCCAGGAGCAAACCACGCACAAAACGGGAACGTGAGGTTGAAAACATGAATATCTCCTTATATACCGATGAAATATCGAAGTGTGGCAGTTGCCTGGCGCGGGTGACACCGGGCTAACCCGCAAGCCCCCGTTCACGAACGGGGTTTGCGGCCAGCCTTGCCGGCGCGCGGGTGGGCGGCATCGTACACCTGGGCCAGGTGCTGGAAGTCCAGCCGTGTGTAGACCTGGGTGGTCGCGATGTTGGCGTGGCCCAGCAGCTCTTGCACCGCGCGCAGATCGCCGCTGGACTGCAACAGGTGGCTGGCAAACGAATGCCTCAGCATGTGCGGGTGCACGGGTGTGGCCAGGCCCGCCTGTTGCGAGCGCTGACGCAAGCGCAATCGGATGTGCTGCGGCGTGAGGCGCCGGCCGTGGGCACCGATGAACAAGGCCGGGTCGTCGCCCGCCCAATGCACGCGGAGCACCAGCCAGTCGGCCAAGGCCGCCAAAGCCTGGGCACCCACCGGCACACTGCGGCGTTTGCTGCCCTTGCCCAGCACGTGGGCCTCGCCGGCCTGGGCGTCTATCCAGCCGCGCGCCTGCGGGCCGGGTTGCGCGTCCAGCCCCACCAGCTCGCCCAGGCGCAGGCCACTGCCGTACAACAACTCGGTGATGCAGCGGTCGCGCGCTTCGCGCTCGGGGGCGTCGTCTTCGTTGCCGTGGTCGGCCAGCCGCACGGCGTCGTCCACCGCCAAGGCCTTGGGCAGCGGCTTGCCGGCCTTGGGCGCACGCACATCCAGCACGGGATTGACCTCGATCTGCCCCTGACGCCCCAGCCAAGTGTAAAAGCCGCGCCAGCCCGACAGGATGAGGGCGATGCCACGCGCGCTGCGCCCGCCGCCGTGCATCTGGGCCACCCAGCGGCGGATGTGGGCATCGCGCACCTGCAACAGGCCCACGCCGGCGGCCAGCGCCTGGCGCGCAAGTTTGTTCAGGTCTTCGGTGTAGAGCGCCACGGTGCGCTCGGCCAGCCGTTTTTCCACCCGCACGTGCTGCAGGTAGCCGACGATCAGCTGGGCATCGGCGGGGGGCAACTCAGGGCTGGCACCCATGGCTGGACATCACGCGGCCGTCAGCCGACCCAGGGCGGCGCTCGCCAGTTCGGCGATGCGCTCCAGAAAGTCGGTGCCCATGCCGGCGTGAAAACGCTGGGGGTCGGAGGAGCCCAGAACCAGCAGACCAAACACCTTGTCGGCGGGGCCGGCACGCAAGGGCAGCAGGGCCAGCGAGGCGGCCGGAGCTCCAGCGGCATCTTCCAGCCACGAGGCCGCTTCCAACCCTGGGTTGACACCGCAGTACGGCATGGTCAAGGATGCGGCAAAGGCCTGTGCATCGGCACTGACGCCCAGGGCAAAAGGCTGGACAGCCCATTCGGGGGCCACGCCCCAGACACGGATGGCGGCCTGAGGCACCTGGAACTGGGACTTGATCTGCTCGACGATGACGCTGGGCAAAGCCGACGGCTCGCGGGTCAGCAACAGCTCGCGCGTCCAGCGTTGGAGCTTGTCGGCGATGAGCACGTTTTCCTGCCCGTGGCGGATCATCTCGGCCGCCTTCAGCTCCAGCGAACGGATCTTTTCGCGCAGCATCTCGGCCTGGCGCTCTTGCAGGCTCACGGCCCGCTGGCCGTGTGGGCTGGTCAGTTGCACCGCCGCCAGCAGCTCCGCGTGACGCTCGAAAAAGTCGGGCGTGTTGAGCAGAAAGTCAGCGATGTCGTCTTCGGTGATGGGGTTCATGTCGGTCATAGGTCAGGCCGCGGCGCAGAGCCGCCTCAAGCAAGGCCGCGCCCCCTCGGGGGGCAGCGAACACACGCAGTGGTGAGCGTGGGGGTCATGGTTCCGGGACGTCGATTTCGCCCTGGAACACGGTGGTGGCCGGGCCGGTCATGAGCACCGGCGCGTCCAGCTGGCCGGCGCCACCCGCCCATTCGATGGTGAGCTGGCCGCCGCGTGTGGCCACGTCCACCCGCTCATCGAGCCAGCCCTGGCGTATACCCGCCACCACGGCGGCGCAGGCACCGGTGCCACAGGCCAGGGTTTCGCCCACGCCGCGCTCGAACACGCGCAGCTTGACGTGGCCTCGGTCCAGCACCTGCAAAAAGCCGGCGTTGACGCGCCTGGGAAAGGCCGGATGTGCCTCGATGAGTGGGCCCAGCCCCAGCACAGGGGCCTGGTCCACGTCGTCCACCCGCAGCACCGCGTGGGGGTTGCCCATGGACAGCACCGCCACCGGCACGGCCGCGTGGCCGGGCAGTGGCAAGGTCCACAGGGGCCAGGCGTTGCCACCGGATGCGTCTTCGGGGGCGCTTTCGGTGTAGGCCTGGCCGGCGTCAAACGGCACACGTGGCAGATCAAACACCGGCGCGCCCATGTCCACAGTCACGCGCCCGTCGGCGTTCAAGCGCAGTTCGATCACGCCGCCGTGCACCTTCACACGCACCACATCCTTGGCGGTCAAGCCACGCTCGCGCACAAAACGCACAAAACAGCGCGCGCCGTTGCCGCAATGCTCCACCTCGCCACCGTCGGCGTTGTGGATCACGTACTCGAAATCGACCCCCGCCATCGGCGCAGGCCGGACCGTGAGGATCTGGTCGGCGCCCACACCAAAGTGGCGGTCGGCCAGAAAGCGGTACTGGGCCGCGCTCAGGCCCAGGCGGCCTTGCGTTTCGTCGAGCACAACAAAGTCGTTGCCCGCGCCCTGCATCTTGGTGAATCGGATCAGCATGGCCGCATTATCGGCGTCAATCCGTCACCCACAGTTCGATGCGCCGGTTCCGGGCCCGGCCTTCCGGCGAGTCGTTGGCCACCAGCGGCGCGCGGGCGCCCCAGGCCTCCACGTCCAGCGCAGCTGCGGGCAGGCCACGCTGCACGAGGGCATCGCGCACACGCAGTGCACGCTGCGCCGCCAGCGCGGCGGCAGCGTCGTTGTCGGCGGTGGAGGCGTCGCTGTGGCCCTGCACCCGGCCGCGCCAGGCAGGGCCATCCAACAAGGCAGCAACCACACGGCCCCACACGGCATCGGCGGCGGGGCTGGGTGTGGCGGTGTTGCCAACAAACGCACGGTCGGCCGGCCAGCGCAACAGCAGCGCGTTGTCAGGCGTGCGCTGCACCTCGACACCGGCCGAGGACAGGCTGTCGGCCAGGCGCGCGCGGCGCTGCGCCATCGCCTCGGACCAGACCCGGGTTTGTGCCGCCGGCCCACCCAGTTGCGCGGCCGCGCCTGGCATGCCCCCATCTTGCGGGGGTTGGGCAGCACAGGCCGTCAAAACGATCGTGGCCAGCGCCAACAGCCACACGCGGGCCTTCGTCAAAGGGTCACGCAACACGGTCGGTCTCCAAAAACCGCAACCTTACCGCAGCGTGCCCCACCCGGGCTCAACGCGCGGGCGCCACCGTGGCGGTTGGCGCCGGTGCTGGCGCGGCCTCTGCCATGAAGATCTCGACGCGGCGGTTGCGGCCACGGCCTTCGGCGGTGTCGTTGCTGGCGATGGGCTGGCGAGAGCCCATGCCGCTCACATCCACACGCGACAAGGCCACGCCACGCGCCACCAGATGGTCCCGCGTGCGGGTGGCGCGGTTCACCGACAGCGGGTCGTTGATGGCGTCGCTGCCGGTGTTGTCGGTGTGGCCCACGATGCGCACACGCGCCTGCGGGTTGGCCACCAGGCCTTGCGCAAAACCGTCGAGCACCGTGGCGAAATTGGCCTTGATGTCGGCGCGGCCGACGTCGAAGGAGATGTCGCTGGGCACGTTGATCTTGAGCTGGTTGTCGGCGGTCTTGACGACGTCGATGCCGGTGCCCTGGGTCGCGGTTTCCATCTTTTTGCGCTGGTCCTCCATGCGCTGGGTCCACACGTAGCCGCCGATGGCGCCCACGCCGGCCCCAATGGCAGCGCCTTTGGCGGCGCCACTGCTGCCCCCGGTCACGGCGCCCAACACGGCGCCTGCCGCGGCGCCAATGCCCGCACCCTTGGCGGTGCCCTGCTGGGTTTCGCTCATGTTCGCGCATCCGGTGGCCAACAAGGCCAGGCTCAACACCGCTGCCGTGGTCTGTATCCGCTTGTTCATTCAAAACCTCCTTGATTCATGAAACAGCCCGCATCAAAAGCGGGCCACCCCATTGTCAGAGCGGCGCGTCCCTCAATTTGCAAACGATGTACAGCACTTTGTGAACAAGTGTTCGTCCTGCCCACACCCGGCCATGCACAATCGCCCCACCATGGCACGCAACTCCCAACTCCTGCACCCGCAACGCGAACCCGCCGCGCTGCGCCCTGCCGCCACCGTCCTGCTGCTGCGCGACACACCCGCCGGCATCGAGGTGCTGATGACCCGGCGTTCGCTCACCGCCAGCTTCGCGCCCGGCGCCTACGTGTTCCCGGGCGGTGGCATCGACGCGGCCGACCAGGCGGCCCACAGCCAGTCCACGCGCCGCCCCACGCAGAGCGACCTGCACCTCACGCAGGCCATCGCCGCCATCCGCGAAAGTTTTGAAGAACTGGGCGTGCTGCTGGCCCGCCACGCCGATGGCCGATGGGCCAACACGGCGGACATTGCTGCGCTGGACCGCAAGGCGCCGTTTGCCGCGCAATGCGCCGAGCGTGGCCTCACGCTGGCGGCCGACCAGGTGTTTGTGCTGGCCCACTGGATCACCGACCGCGACCTGCCGCGCCGTTTTGACGTGCCGTTTCTGGTGGCCCGCATGCCCGAAGGCCAGACCCCGGTGGCCGACGAGGCCGAGCAGTTCGAACCCGTGTGGGTGCGCCCGGCCGACGCGCTCGCGCGCCACAAGGCGGGCAATTTCTTCATCATCTTCCCCACCATCCGCACGCTGGAGCGGCTGCAGGCCTACGCCACGGTGGATGCCGTGCTGGCCGCCTGTGCCAGCGAACAGCCGCTGTGGACCAGTTGCCCGCGCGCTGGCCTCAAACACGGCCAGGATTCGCGCCACATGGAGCACGAACCCGAGTTTGGCGAACTGGCGCTGGTGTCGCCGGATGGCCAAATCGTGCACGAGCTGGCCTGGCAGAACGACACCCCCGTGCCGCTGCTCAAGAACGTGCTGCGCCTGACCGCCCCCAACCCCGGCTTCATGACCGGCCCGGGCACCAACAGCTACCTCATTGGCGACCCCGCCACCGGCTACGTGGCCATCGACCCCGGCCCGGACGACGCCGGCCACATCGAGCGCCTGTGGCGTGCCTGTGGCGGGCAGATCCGCCACATCGTCTGCACCCATTCCCACCCCGACCACTCGCCCGGCGCGCGTCGGCTGCAGGCCCTGTGCGCCGAGCGCCCCCCCATCTTGGGCCTGGCCAGCAGCGCCACAGCACGCGCCGACAGCCAGTTCCAGCCCGACCGCGAGCTGGCCGATGGCGAGCGGATCGTTCTGCAGGCCGCAGGGCATGAAACCCACACCCTGCAGGTGGTGCACACCCCCGGCCACGCGGCCAACCACCTGTGCCTGCTGCTGCTCGAAGATGGCCTGCTGGTCTCGGGCGACCACATCCTCAACGGCAGCACCACCGTCATCAGCCCGCCCGATGGCGAGATGCAGGCCTACCTCGATTCATTGGACAAGCTGGCCGACCTCTGCCGACAACACGGCGCCGACTTCATCCTGCCCGCCCACGGCCATGTGCTGGGCGACGCGCCTGGCGCGATTGCCCACCTCAAGGCGCACCGCCTCAAGCGCGAGGCCAAGGTGGCCGCCGCCATGCGAGCCCTGCCCAACGGCAATCTCGACGACTGGGTGCCGCTGGCCTACGACGACGTGCCCGAACGCCTGTGGCCGGTGGCCAAACGGTCGTTACAAGCGCATGTGGACCACATCCGCAGCCTGGGTGGTTTTAATGTCTGACGACAACAGCGGCGTGCGCCTGGCCAAACGCGTGGCCGAACTCAAAGCCTGCTCGCGTGCCGAGGCCGAACGCTACATCGAGGGCGGCTGGGTCAGCGTCAACGGCGCCGTGGTGGAGTTGCCGCAGCACCGCGTCGGCGAGGCCGATGAGGTCACACTGGCAGCCGATGCGCGAGCCACCATGCTGCCGCCCGTAACGGTGATGTGGCACAAACCCGTGGGCGTGCGCTGCGATATCGAACAGGCGCCCAAGGCCGAGTGGCTGGCCGCCGAACACCGCAGCGCCGACGATCGCAGCAAACAACGCCTCTTGCTCAAACACTGGACCGGCCTGCGCTGCGCTGCGCCACTGGACACCGCCGCCAGTGGCCTGGTGGTGTTCACGCAAGAAGGTGGCATCTGGCGCCGCCTGGTGGACGACGCCATCACGGTGGAACACGAACTGTGGGTGGATGTGAAAGGCGTGGTGGCGCCCGGCGCACTGGCGGCACTGCAACGCCAGGTGCGCGCCAGCGTGAACCGCCAGAACGAGGCCGGCACCCGCCTGCGCGTGGCCACCAAAGGCCTGCGCAAAGGGCAGCTGGGCGTCTGGTGCGAGGCAGCCGGCATCCAGCCCGACGCGGTACACCGCGCCCGCCTGGGGCGCCTGGCCCTGGGCACGCTGGCCGTGGGGCAATGGCGCCTGATGATGGGCTACGAGCGCTTTTGAAGCGCCGCCGTGAATAAAGTGTGAAGTCTGCCGGTACGCCGGATTCTGTGCGCGGGGGTTGCCCCCCGCGTGACCGCCATTCCTCTGGGCCGCTGGTCACCCAAGCGGCTCGGTGCTGCCTACCCGCCAACTCCGCGGAACCACGTCACTGTTGGCCTATTTGGCATTGCTGCGCGCAGAGATTGCCCGTTTCACCCCCGGTGGTCTACCTTGCGGCACGCCCCCGGGACTCGTCTCTGTTGCTCTGATCCTCACCTCACGGTGGAGAGCCGTTAGCTCCTGCGCTGTCCTGTGCAGTCCGGACGTTCCTCCAGTGCGACCTTTCGGTACTTGCACCAGCGGCGGTCTGGCAGGCTTCACCTCTCAATTATCGCCTGACTCTTCGGAATCAGCCCGCCGAGCACACCTAGATGATCGATGGCCCCGTGGACGGCGGCGGAGGCGGCGGCGCTGTGATGGACGGTGGGGGCGGGACTGCGGTGAAAGGCGGCACGCCCGTGACAGGCGGTGGAGCGGTGGTCGCAGGTGGTGGCACCGACGTGGTGGGTGGGGGTGGCGGGGGCAGTGGCAGATCGTCCGGGTCGTCGAGCGGCGGAGGCGCTGGCGAAAAATCAGGCGGTGGTGGCAACACCACCTGTGGCGGAGGTGGGGGCGGCAGTCGGGGGTCGATCCGCAGCTCCGACGGGTACTCGGCCCCCCTGTCAAAACCATCGAATCCCTTGCGCCGCAGCGGGTTGTTTTCGGTCACACCCGGGGTGACCGAGAGCGGAGACGTGCTGATGCTGACGGCGGGCACAGGTGGCTTGGGCGCCACCAATGCGCGGGCGCGGGGCATGATCTCCACCGCACGCCCTCGGGCCTCCAGATTCCGGTCACTCAGGTGGCGCGGCACCTGCAACAAGCGCGAAGGCAGGGTGTTCTGGTTGGCCACATAAAAATACTCCTGCTGGCGGAACAACACCTCGCCCGCCTGGTTGCCCACGCCTATGGTGCCGTCGGTCACACCACCGTATGTGCCATCGGCCACGGCGCTGCCGTTGTCATTGAAACAGTCGGCTGCACAATGCAGCGCCGTGAAGTGGGTGCCTCGGATGCCCACGGTCGCGGTCGCGGTCTTGAGGCCAAAACCGTCCGGGTTGTTCTTGCCGATCAGACCGGTCACCGTCCTCAGACCGCCCTTGAGGAGTGACAACACCAAGTGATCGGAGCCGCTCTTGCTGCGGTCGTGCTGAAAGGCCTCCACCTGCATCCGGCTGTTGGAGCGCAACGATGCCAGCGACTCGTCCAGAAAGCGCACCTGCAGCGCGCTGCGCTCGCCCACCAGCAACACGTCGCCCACCTCGATGTCGGCCCCCACCCGCAAAGGCACACGTTGGCCACCCCGCTCAGCAAACACCTCGTCGCCAGAGGCCAGCAGCACGCGCCCCACGGCGGCATGCGCCGATGCCAACCCCAAGGCCAGGCCCACGGCGGCAGACAGTTGTTTCAGTCGCAAAGTCATGGTGTGCCTGGCCTGTCGGTTGCTGTCAGTTGTACTCATAGCGCAGCTTGATCCAGTACGCGGTCTGGCTCACCGAATGCACCGCGATGTTGGACGACTGGCGCCAGCGGTACACATGACCTGACAGGGACCACTCCGGCGTCAACAGGTAGCGGGCCGACAGCTCCATCGCCCATTGGTTGTCCCGCCGAGAGGGCAAACCTGCAGCGTAGCGGTCGCCATACCGGTGGTGCATGTAGCGCACATGGGCCGACACCACCCAATCCACATGGGGGCGCGCGGTGATGTCGGAGCGCAGGCCTATGGCGTGGTTGGACAGATCACCCCGACCACGGCGGTTGCTCTCATCCTGCAACACGATCTGGTTGGTCCAGACGGGCACCCATTGGTTCTCAAAACCCCTGCGCCAGCGGGCATTGAGCCCGGTTGCACGGTGCGAGCGCACCGCGCTGCTGGACCTTTCGGCGGGTCGCGACCCGTCCAGGAAGGGCGGAATCAGGACATCGCGGTAATCGACATTCCCCCAATGGCCGCCCACGCTCCAGTGGTTGAACTGGTCGGCCTGTACACCCCATTCGGCCACCAGGTGCTTGGATGAAAGGTACGACTGGTCGTACAGGCGCATGTGCGACTGCTCAAACCCCACGCGGTACATCTGCCGCCCATAAGAAAACTGGCCGCCCGCCTGCAACGCCATGTGCTGTTGATCAAACGGATCGTGCAAAGCGTCGCTGTAAGCCCGCCCCCGCGCAGACAGAGCGCCGTACACCAGACTCCTCGGCCCCACAGCCAAGCTGCCGTGCATGCCGGCGGCCCAGCTGGAAAAGCGGTCTTCCACACGCTCGTGGATGCTGCCTGCGGGAATCACCCATGTGGGGCCCGTGCCCACCGGGCCTGGTGCCAGCCCGGTGTTGATGTTGTTGTCGTGCCCCACCGCAGCTTCAACAAAAAAGCCCGCCAGGGGCGCATAGCGCCCGGAGCGCATGCGAATGGCGTCCAGATAGCTTTGGAGCAGCTTGCGCTCCAGGGGCTCCGCCTTGTCCAGAAGGCTCAAAAACTCGTCCTTGGCGCGCAGATCCTCACCCATCACAAAATAGCCCCGGGCCAGGTGAAAGCGCGCGGAGCGGTTGTGGGGGTAGTGCATGACATAGCGCTCCAGAGCCAAGGTGCCCTCGCCGGGGGCGCCTGCACTGACGGCCGCGATGCCGAAATAGAAGTCGAACAAGGGATCGCCCAGTTCTCCGCTGGCCGAACGGCCCAGTGTGTAAGCGGCGCGATCGTCACCCGCGCCGATCAGCACCTTCATCTGTTCAGCGGTGGACTGGGCATGGGCGCTGCCCCCCCACCCCAGGGCCCACCCCAGGATGACCAGCACCGCCGGCATGCGAAGGAGCCTGTTCACCACATCGAGTCCTTTGCTGTTGGGTACACCACGCCGGGCATCCTGATGAGCGGTCAAGGGATGCATGACCAGCACATCGGAAACATCCACGAACACATCGTAAAGATAATTTGCAATTGTGCATAGCCACCACCCAGCCCCCACCCACACGGCGTTGGATTCGGCTGAACGTGCCCGCCGGGACAACGCCGCCACAAAACTAAAATGCAGGCTTGCTTGATCAACACGAGCCCCCATGATCCGACTGACCGAACTCAAGTTGTCACTGGCCGACGTGCCGGTGGAACACCGCCGCGCCGCCGATGCCCCCACTGAAACCGAGGCCGACCGCGCTCCCCCGCCCCACCCCACCGCCGCGCTGACGCGCCTGGCCGCGCAGGCGCTGGGCATTGCCGAAAGCGACATCGGCCAACTGCAGGTGTTCAAGCGCAGCTTCGACGCCCGCAAGGCCGAGCTGCTGGCGGTGTACATCGTGGACCTCACGCTCACCGACCCCGCCGCCGAGGCCGCGCTGCTGGCCCGGCACGCGGGCAACCCCCACATCGTTGCCACGCCCGACATGGGCTGGACCGCCCCCGCCCACGCGCCAGCCGGCCTGACGCCGCGCCCGGTGGTGGTCGGATTTGGCCCCTGTGGCATCTTCGCTGCGCTGACGCTGGCACAAATGGGCTTCAACCCCATCGTGCTGGAGCGTGGCCGCAGCGTGCGACAACGCACCAAAGACACCTGGGGGTTGTGGCGCAAGCGGGTGCTCACGCCCGAGAGCAACGTGCAGTTTGGCGAGGGTGGCGCGGGCCTGTTCTCCGATGGCAAGCTCTACAGCCAGATCAAGGACCCGCGTTTTCTGGGTCGCAAGGTGATGCAGGAGTTCGTGAACGCGGGCGCGCCCATTGAAATTCTGTACGAGGCCCACCCCCACATCGGCACCTTCAAGCTGGTGAAGGTGGTCGAGCACATGCGCGACGAGATCGTGCGCCTGGGCGGCGAGATACGCTTTGAGCAGCACGTGAGCGACGTGCTGATCGACAACGGCGCGCTGCGTGGCCTGGTGGTGCGCGATCTGGCCAGTGGCCAGACGCAGGAACTGCGCTGCGACCACGCGGTGCTGGCACTGGGACACAGCTCGCGCGACACCTTCGAAATGCTGCACGCGCGTGGCGTGGACATCGAAGCCAAGCCGTTTTCCATCGGTTTCCGGGTGGAACACCCGCAAGGCGTGATCGACCGCGCCCGCTGGGGCCGCCACGCCGGCCACCCGTTGTTGGGCGCAGCCGAATACCGTCTGGTGCACCACGCCGCCAATGGGCGCGCGGTCTACAGCTTCTGCATGTGCCCGGGTGGCACGGTGGTGGCCGCCACGTCAGAGCCCGAGCGCGTGGTCACCAACGGCATGAGCCAGTACTCGCGCAACGAGCGCAATGCCAACGCCGGCATCGTGGTGGGCATTGATCCGGCACGCGATTTCCCTGGTGGTCCGTTGGCCGGCATCGCACTGCAACGCGCGCTCGAATCGCACGCCTACGTGCTGGGCGGCCGCAACTACAACGCCCCCGGCCAACTGGTGGGCGATTTTGTGGCCGGGCGCGATTCGCAGCAGCTGGGCGAGGTCGAGCCGTCGTACAAACCCGGCGTCACGCTGGGCAGCCTGCACAGCGCCCTGCCCGCCTACGCCATCGAAGCCATGCGCGAGGCCTTCCCGGCTTTTGGCAAAAAAATTCCCGGCTTCGACCGCTTTGATGCGGTGTTGACCGGGGTGGAAACCCGCACCTCGTCCCCCATTCGCATGCCACGCGGCGACAGCTTGCAAAGCACCAACGTGCGCGGCCTCTACCCGGCCGGTGAAGGCGCGGGCTACGCGGGCGGCATTCTGTCGGCAGGGGTGGACGGCATCAAGGTGGCCGAGGCCTTGGCGCGCGAGGCCGTGGCGCTGTTGCCCAACGTTTGACGCCTGCTTCACAGCCGCTTGACATGCCCGGCGCACACTCCGAGCATTCCCGTTGCAGAGGTGCTTCCATGAGATCCATTCCCACCCCTTTGGCCGCTGCCCTGGCGCTGGTGCTGGCCACACCCCTGGCCGCCCAGGCACAGGAGCGCGGCCGCGTCATCAGCCGCACCCCGGTGCTGATGTCGGTGGCCGTGCCCCGCGAGGTGTGCACCGACCGCACCGTCGCTGAAGCGGGCCAGACGTCGGGCGCAGGCGCGTTGCTGGGCGGCATCGCGGGCGGTGCCGCCGGCAATGCCATCGGTGACGGCAGCGGGCGCGCAGCGGCCACCGCCATCGGCATCATCGGTGGCGCGCTGCTGGGCAACAAGATCGAAGGCGGGGGCCAGACCCAAAACCGTGTGGTTCGCCATTGCAGCACCCAGACGGTGTACGAAGACCGGGTGAGCGCCTTCGACGTGGTGTACGAATACGCGGGTCGGCAGTACAGCGTGCGCCTGGCAGAAGACCCGGGCGAGTTCGTGGAACTGCAGCTCAGCCCGGTGGGCGCATTGCCCGAGGCCGCACCGGCACCACAGTACGTGCCACCCCGCACCACCTACCCGCCGAGCTACACCCCGCAGTACGCGCCCCAATATGTGCCCCAGTACGTGGCGCCCCAGTACATCGCGCCGCCGGTGACGCGCATCATCGTCTCGCCCGACTACTACCACGCGCCACCGCCCCGAATCTACTACCCCCCGCCAGCCTACCGCCCCCGGCCTGACCGCGACCACAGGGACGACCGCCGCGGCGATAGACGCGAAGATCGGCGCGAAGACCGACGTGATGACCGCCGCGATGACCGCGCCAGCGCTGGCCGCGACGACCGGCGCGACCAGCCGGTGCCGATCGGGCGCCCATCGCCCCGACCCACGCACCCCGGCGATCGGCGCCAGCCGGGCGATTTCCCCTGAATTTCCCCTGAAACGGTGCCGTTTCAGACGCAAAAAAACCAGCCAGGCGGCTGGTTTTTTTGTGGGTGTCAGATGGCGCGCAGGTGACGCGTTCACTGTGCTTGTTGCAGGCGGGCGATGCGCTCTTCCATGGGCGGGTGGGTGGAGAACAGCTTGCCCAGGCCACCGGCAATGCCCATGGCCTGCATGGTCTTGGGCAGCTCGCCAGGCACCATGCCGCCCAGGCGGGCCAGCGCGTTGATCATGGGTTGTTTGCGGCCCATCAGTTGGGCGGCACCGGCATCGGCGCGGAATTCACGCTGGCGGCTGAACCAGGCCACGATGATGGCCGCCACAAAGCCCAGCAGGATGTCCAACACGATGGTGGTGACCATGTAGCCGATGCCGGGGCCTGAACTCTGGCTGTCGCCCTTGCGCAGGAAACTGTCCACCGCGTAGCCAATCACGCGGCTGAGAAAGACCACAAAGGTGTTCATCACACCCTGGATCAGGGTCATGGTGACCATGTCGCCGTTGGCCACGTGCGCCACCTCGTGGCCAATCACGGCCTCGACCTCTTCACGCGTCATGTTCTGCAACAGGCCGGTGGACACCGCCACCAGGGCCGAATTCTTGAACGCACCGGTGGCAAAGGCGTTGGGTTCACCGTCGTAAATAGCGACCTCGGGCATGCCGATGCCGGCTTTCTCGGCAAACTTCTGCACGGTTTGCACGATCCAGGCTTCGTCGGCGGTCTGCGGCTGGTTGATCACGCGCGCGCCGGTGCTGAACTTGGCCATGGGCTTGCTGATGAGCAGCGAGATGATGGCACCGCCAAAACCCATGATCAGCGAGAAGCCCATCAGCGCGCCCATGTTCAGGCCGTTCGCCGTGAGGTAGCGGTTGACGCCCAGCAGGCTGGCGGTGATGCCCAGCACCACCATCACGGCGACGTTGGTGAGGACAAACAGCAGGATGCGCTTCATGGATTCTCCGAAAAAGGAAACAACGGACGGATCATAGTGGGGGTGGTGCCCCCTTTTTCAAGCCAGACCTCAAACCTGGGGCAGCAGGTAGCGGCGCTCCCAGGCGCTGATCTCGTTCAGGTAGTGTTCGTGTTCCAGCGCCTTGACGGCCAGGAAACCCCGCACGAAACGCTCACCCAACAACACAGGCGCCTGCTGGCTTTGCGCCATTTGTTCGTGGGCGGCAGAAAAAGTTCGCGGCAACCCGCGCGCCTCGTCATAGCCATTGCCCAACACCGGCTCGCTGGGCTGGCGGCGGGCCTCCATGCCCGCCAAGCCAGCGGCCAGCGTGGCGGCCATGGCGAGGTAGGGGTTGGCATCGGCACCGGCCAAGCGGTTTTCCACCCGCCGGGCCGCGGGCGGCGACACCGGCACACGCAGGCCGGTGGTGCGGTTGTCAAAACCCCAGGCCACGTTGATGGGCGCCTGGCTGCCGGCGACGTAGCGGCGGTACGAATTGACCGTGGGTGCGTAGATCAAGGTCAGATCGGGCGTGTGGGCCTGCAACCCGCCGATGTAGTGGAAAAAGGCCTCGCTGGGCGAGCCATCGGCCTGGCTGAAGATGTTGCGCCCCTCGGCGTCCACCACACTCTGGTGCAGGTGCATGGAGCTGCCCGCCTGCCCCGCTAGGGGTTTGGCCAAAAAGACGGCGTTGAGCCCGTGTTGCAACGCGATCTCGCGTGCAGCGGTCTTGAACAAAAAGGCCTGGTCGGCCACGGCCACCGGGTCGCCGTGTTGCAGGTTGATTTCGTACTGGCCCGGGCCCACCTCGTGCAGCCAGGTGTCTGCGCGTATGCCCAAGACGTCGATGGCGGCGTGGAAGGCGTCCCAAAACGGCGCCCATTCGTTGAGCTGGTTGAGGCTGAAGGCCGACTGCCCCACCTCGGGCCGCCCGCCCCGCCCCACCGGCAACGTGAGCGGCTGGCTGGGGTCGGTCATGGCGGTGGTGAGGTAGAACTCGATTTCAGGCGCGATCACCGGCGTGAGGCCTCGCTCGGCATAACGCGCCACCACGTTTTTGAGCACCGAACGCGGCGCGAATTCGCACAGGCTGCCGTCCATTTCCACGCAGTCGTGCACCGCAAGGTAACGCGGCACGCTGGCCCAGGGCACGGGCTTGAGCGTGGCCAGGTCAGGCACCAGGCGCACATCGGGGTCGCTGTCGGGAAAAACCGGGTCATAGGAATACTCACCGGTCACACACTGCATGGGAATGGCCTGGCAGATGCGCAGTTCGCTGCCGGTGGCAAAAGGGGCGGCCGGCATCAGCTTGCCACGCGGGTAGCCCGTCACATCGGCAAACAGGCATTCCACGTCGCGCACGCCGGCGTTGCGGAAGTGCTGGGCCAGCGTGTGGCGGTCGGCGTCCTGCGACAGGTTCAGGTGGGACCAGGAGGGTGAGGTGGGCAGGGTCATGCCCAGATTGTCAGGCCGGCGCGCGCCGGGGTCGGAAGACGGTGGCATCGCCATAAAAAGCCGCATGCGCGTTTTCAGGCCACCAACCGGGCACGCCCAGCACAGGCAGTGGGGTGAACGGCTTGTGGCGCAGGCCATCGGCGCTCAGGCTGTTGGCCAGCCAGGCGTCCCAGGCGGCATCGCCGTCCAGCCCCAGAGGCACGGGCACCACATACACGTGGGCGGTGATGCCCTTGTAGGGCTGCACCAGCTTTTCCAGCAGCGCGTGGCCAAACAGCTCCAACCGCGCCTGTGCCCACAACGGCCGCAAGTCCAAGAACAGGCGCTGCCATTCGCGTGCCAACAAGGCCTGCCACAACGGCTCGGGCGCTTGCAGCAAGGCCGCGTTTTCATCGAACAGGGTCAGCGCGTCGCGCAGTGGGCCGCGTGTGTTTTGTACGCCTTGTCGGGCGATCTCGGCACCCTGCAAGCGGTTGAGCTGTTGCTTGGTTTGCGGATACCGCAGCCAGCACAAGCCATTGAAAAAGTCGTGCAGATTCTCGCGGGTGGGCACCTGGCCTTGCTCGAAGATGAACTGTTCGTAGGCCTGCCCCTCAGGCAAGGCAGCCTGGGACACGAAACGGACCGACAAGCCCTGTGCGGCACCGACCTCACTCAACAGTCCGGGCAGCGGCGCCCCCGTGCGCCAGGCGTGCTGCAGTCCCTCGCCCCGTGCGCGCCAGCCACTCAGCCAGGGCGCAGACCAGTCCATCTCAGGCGGCATGCACCAGGCGCCAGGGCAGCGCCTCGCCCGAACGCAGCGGCTTGAGGTCGGCCTCGCCGAAAGCAAAGGACTCGGGCGGCGTCCAGCTCTCGCGCTTCAAGGTGATGGTGCCGGTGTTGCGCGGCAGGCCGTAGAAATCGGCGCCGTTGAAGCTGGCGAAGGCCTCGAGCTTGTCCAGCGCACCCGCCGCGTCAAAAGCCTCGGCGTACAGCTCCATGGCGGCGTGGGCGGTGTAGCAACCGGCGCAGCCGGTGGCGTGTTCCTTCAGGTGCGCGGGGTGTGGCGCGCTGTCGGTGCCCAAGAAGAAGCGGTTGTTCCCGCTGGTGGCGGCCTGGACCAGGGCGATCCGGTGGGTTTCGCGCTTGAGCACCGGCAGGCAGTAGTAGTGCGGGCGGATGCCACCGGTGAAGATGGCGTTGCGGTTGTAGAGCAGGTGGTGGGCGGTGAGGGTGGCACCCAGATAGCGGTCACCAGCGCTCACGTAGTCAGCCGCCTCTTTGGTGGTGATGTGCTCGAACACGACCTTGAGTTCGGGGAAGGCGGCGCGCAGCGGGATGAGGTGCTGGTCGATGAAGGCGGCCTCGCGGTCGAACAGGTCGATCTCGGGGCTGGTGACCTCGCCGTGCACCAGCAGCAGCATGCCCTCGCGCTGCATGGCTTCCAGCGTGGGGTAAATCTTGCGGAGGTCGGTCACGCCGGCATCGGAGTTGGTGGTGGCGCCGGCCGGGTAGAGCTTGGCAGCGACCACGCCGGCGTCCTTCGCACGCTTGATTTCGTCGGGCGCGAGGTTGTCGGTGAGGTAAAGCGTCATCAACGGCTCGAAGCTCACGCCAGCGGGCACTGCGGCCTGGATGCGCTGCTTGTACGCCAGGGCCTGCGCGGCGGTGGTGACCGGCGGCTTGAGGTTGGGCATGATGATGGCGCGGCCGAACTGGGCGGCGGTGTGGGGCACCACGGTGTTCAGGGCGGCGCCGTCGCGCACGTGCAGGTGCCAGTCGTCGGGGCGGGTGAGAGTGATGTGTTGTGCGCTCATGTTGCGTATTTTCTCACTGCCGTTGTGGGCGGGATCGGGGCGGCAGGGCGCTCTGCGCCGCTCGTGTCCCCCGCCGACCTGCGGTCGGCTCCTCCTTTACCTCGCTATGCAGAACGCCCTACCACCCCGATCTGAAGTAACGGTGGCGCGCCAACGGTGGTGTGCCTGTGTAGTGGTTGCCCTCGGGGGTGGGGTGACTGGCGCAGCGAGGTAAAGGAGGAAGCGGCGTAGCCGCTGGGGGACACGAGCGGAGCCAGTCACCCCACACCCGAGGGCGCGAGGCCACAACCAGCCGAAATCACCCAGCCAACTGCCGCGCCAAATCGTCCCAAAACCGGTCCACCGCCCGCTTGGATTTGGACCCCACGGGCCGCTCGCGGTAGATGCGGATGTCCAGCGCCATCTCTAGGCCACCACCGGCCGGCACCAGCTTGTGGCCACGCAACTCCTTGCGCACCGCGCTGGACGGCAGAAAGGCCACGCCGTGGCCTTCCAACGCCATGGCCTTGAGGCCTTCGGCCATGTCGGTTTCATACACCCGGTCCAGCCAGGTCGCCGCCCCCGATTGCTTGAGCAACAACTCCACCACCCGCCCCATGTAGGCACCCGGCGCGTAGGCCAGATAGGGCAGCGGCTGGCTGGCCGAACCGGGGAGGCGGAACAAGGGCTCGCCATCCGCGTTGGGCTTGACATAAGGCGCCAGCGTCTCGCGGCCCAGCGGCAACATCTCGTAGCGGTCGGTGTCCAGCTGGATGGGCTGCGAGGCGTGGTGGTAGGCGATCAGCAGGTCGCAACTGCCCTCCACCATGCGCAGCACGGCATCGTGCACATTGAGGGCGATCAGCCGTGTCTTGACCGGCCCGCAAGCTTCACGCAAGCCCGAAAGCCAGGCCGGAAAAAACGTGAAAGCCAGCGTGTGCGGCACCGCAAATTCGATCACGTCCTGCGCCGCCGCCGTGTGCGAACGCAACATGGTGCGGGTGGACTGCAGCGCCTGCAGGATGTCCAGCGCCTGCTCGTAAAGTGTCTGGCCGGCGGGGGTGAGCCGCGTGGGGTAACTGGACCGGTCCACCAGATCGGTGCCGGCCCAAGCCTCCAGCGACTGGATGCGGCGCGAAAACGCGGGCTGCGTGACGTGCCGCACCTGGGCCGAGCGGCTGAAGCTGCGCGTCTCCGCCAGACTCACAAAATCTTCAAGCCACTTGGTCTCCATGGGGCGAGATTATGCGACGCCGTTTCCCGACCGATCAGCGGCCCCATCGGCACCACTTTGTTGCAGCGCCCACATGCCGGCATACACGCCGCCCCGCGCCACCAGCTCGGCGTGGCGTCCACGCTCCACGATGTGGCCATGCTCCAGCACGATGATCTCGTGCGCGTCCACCACGGTGGACAGGCGGTGGGCGATGACCAAAGAGGTTTTGTTGCGCGCCGCCGTTTTCAGCTCACCCTGGATGGCACGTTCATTGGCCGAGTCCAGCGCCGAGGTGGCCTCATCGAAGATGACGATCGGCGGATTTTTGAGCAGCGTTCGGGCAATCGCCACACGCTGTTTTTCGCCGCCCGACAGCTTGAGCCCACGCTCGCCCACGGTGGTGGCGTAGCCCTGCGGCAGGCGGCTGATGAAGTCGTGGATGTGCGCGGCCTGCGCCGCCTGCACGGCGGCCTCATGCCCCGCATCTGGGCGGCCATACAGGATGTTGTACTCAATGCTGTCGTTGAACAACACCGTGTCCTGCGGCACGATGCCAATGGCCTGGCGCACGCTGGACTGGGTGACCTGGCGAACATCCTGACCGTCCACCGTGATGCGCCCCTGGTTCACGTCGTAAAAGCGGTAGAGCAGCCGCGCGAGCGTGGATTTGCCCGAACCCGATGGCCCCACCACGGCAACGGTTTTGCCCGCCGGAATCTCGAAGCTGATGCCGTGCAGGATTTCGCGCGCCGGTTCGTAACTGAAACGCACGTCCTCAAAACGCACCGTGGGCGGCCCCTCCAGACGCAGGTCGGTGGCGCCGGGCGCGTCGGCAATCTCGCGCTCCTTTTCGAGCAGCACAAACATCTTGTCGAGGTCGGTCAGGCTCTGCTTGATCTCGCGGTACAGCACCCCCAGAAAACCCAAGGGGATGTAGAGCTGGATCATGAAAGCGTTGATCATGACCAGGTCGCCCAGCGTCATGCTGCCATTGGCCACGCCCTGGGTGGCGCGCCACAACATGGCCACCAGGGCCACAGCAATGATGAGCTGCTGCCCGGTGTTGAGCAGGGACAGCGTGGTCTGGCTCTTGATGCGGGCGCGGCGCAATTTCTCCAGGCTCTCGTCGTAGCGCCGTGCCTCGAAGGCTTCGTTGTTGAAGTACTTGACGGTCTCGTAATTGAGCAGCGAGTCGATGGCCTTGGTCTGGCTCTGCGACTCGATCTCGTTCATGCGGCGGCGAAACTGCGTGCGCCACTCGGTGATCCACACGGTAAAACCGATGTAGAGCACCAGTGCGCCCAGCGTCGTCCACACGTACCACATGTCGAACTGGGTGCCCAGCACGGCCAGCACAAAGGTCACCTCAATCAGCGTGGGGATGATGCTGTAGAGCGAATAGGAAATGAGCGACTGCACGCCGCGCGTGCCGCGCTCGATGTCGCGCGTCATGCCGCCGGTCTGGCGCTCCAAGTGGAAGCGCAGGCTGAGCGCGTGCAGGTGGCCAAACACCTCCAGCGCAATGCTGCGGGTGGCGCCTTCGGTGGCCTTGGCAAACACCAACTCGCGCAGTTCGGTGAACAGGCTGGTGGAGAAACGCAACAGGCCATAGGCCACCAACAAGCCGACTGGCACCACCAGCAAGGCCTGGGCACTGCCGGGCGCGATGTTCATGGCATCGACCAGTTGCTTGAGCAACAGCGGCACCGCCACGTTGGCGCCCTTGGCACCCACCATAAAAGCCAGGGCCAACACGACGCGCCATTTGTAGCGCCACAGGTAGGGCAGCAGGCGCTGCAGGGTGGCCCAGTCCGAGCGCCCCTTCTGACCAGGGGAGGGCGCCGGGGCCGGGCCAGCTTGTGAGGGCGAAAAGGAGCGCATGGGGGACAATGTGAAATCTTTTTGTTCGCCGATTGTGCCCATGTCCAACGCCCCCCTCCCCCTCATCAACCCAGTGCCCTTGCCCCTGGACAAGGAACTGGTGCTCAAGGTCATCCCCATGCCGGCCGACACCAACGGCAACGGCGACATCTTTGGTGGCTGGGTCATGGCCCAGGTGGATCTGGCCGGCTCGGTGCTGCCGGCGCGCCACGTGCAGGGCCGCATGGCCACGGTGGCGGTCAACGAATTCATCTTCAAGCAGCCGGTGCGCGTGGGCGACATCCTGAGCTTTTTCTCCAGCGTCACCCGTGTGGGCCGCACCTCCATCACGGTGCAGGTGGAGGTCTACGCCGAGCGTTTCCGCTCGCAAGGCCAGTACGTCAAGGTGACCGAGGCCAGCCTGACCTATGTGGCCATCGACGACGAAGGCCGCCCTCGTCCCATCCCGCGCTGATCAGCGTTTTTTGATCACGCCCCACCCAGCCAGCGGGTGTAGATGTGACGGGCCATGGCCTGGCTGCCCGCCAGGTGCAGCGCGGTGGCAGCCCGCATGTCGGGCTCGCTCTGCACGCTGTGTGGGCAACGTGCCAAGGCGGGCGCATAACCCTCACCGGGGTGGTCCAGCCAGTCGTCGACCTTGGCCGGCGTGATCTCGATGTGGAACTGCATGCCCAGATGCTGGCGCAGACCAAACGCCTGGTGGGCGCACACCGCAGAGCCGGCCAACACCTGTGCGCCTGGCGGCAGCACCACAAAACTGTCGTAGTGCCACTGGTACACCATGGCCGCACCAGGCGGACCCAACCAGTCCTGAGCCTCGGCACTGTGCGCCACCACGATGGGCCACCAGCCGATTTCTGGCTCGGGCAGGGTTGCAACATGGCCGCCCAGCGCGCGGGCCAACAACTGTCCGCCCAGGCAATGACCCAGCACCGGCATGCCCAGCGCATCGGCCTCACGGATCAAGGTCTCGGCTTGGCGCAAGCTGGGGCGCTCGTCGTTGGCGCTCCAGGCACCGCCCAGCACCGCCAGCGCTTGGTAACCCCGCACGCTGGCAGGGTAAGCCTGACCCGCTTCGGCGCAGGGCGCGTGCCAGCGCAGGCCTTGTTCATCCAGCCACTGGCCCAGGTACCCGGGTCCGTCTTCGCAGGTGTGCTGCAACACCAGCACACCACCATTCACCTCGTTGATGTCCATGCGCCGATGCTAGGGGCATGAAGGCCGCGCAGGCGGTCCACTCTGCGCCCTCCAGCGCGGACAACTTCAGAACTGGCCGTGCCGCCCTGCACCCCCCGTGAAGCGCGTGGCACCTGTCAGCGCATCGGCAATACAACCGCGCCCGCGCGCCCACTCCTGGTGCAGCGCTTGCGGCAAGGGCAGGTCCCACTGCCGGTAGGCACTCTCGCGGTCGGCGCGCATCGTGGCCTGCGGAAAGGCCGCCAGTTGCTGCGCCAGCGCGATGGCCGCCTCGCGCGCCGTGCCGCTGGGCACCACGCGGTTGGCCAGGCCCATCTGCCGGGCTTCTTCGGCCTCGACCTTGCGCCCCGTCAGGATCAGGTCCATCGCGTGGCCCATGCCAATGAGGCGCGGCAGGCGCACCGTACCGCCATCAATCAGCGGCACGCCAAAACGCCGGCAGTAGACGCCGAAATAGGCGTCGGCCTCCATCACACGCAGGTCGCACCACAACGCCAGCTCCATGCCCCCGGCCACGGCCGCACCCGACACGGCCGCGATGACGGGTTTGGACAACAGCAGGCGCGACGGCCCCATGGGGCCGGGTGGACGGGTGTCGCCGGGCGCAAAGTCCAGACGCTGCGTCAGCGCGTCTGCGGTGTGGGCGCCCTGTTGTGCCAGTGCGGCACCGTGCTGCAAGTCCCAGCCGGCACAAAAGTGACCATGGGCACCGTGGAACACGGCCACCCGCGCCTCGGGGTCGTCGTCGAATGCCACAAAGGCATCGAACAGCGCACGCGCCGTGGCGTCGTCCACCGCGTTGCGCACGTCGGGGCGGTTCAAGGTCACCAATGTCACGGGGCCGAAACATTCGGTGTGGACGCTCTGCTGTGGTGCATTGTTGGGCGCGGGCATGGTCATTGCATGAAGACGGGGACAGTGCGGAACAAGGATGGAACGACACCGCGTGCGGTGGTTGGCACCTGGGCGACTCGATATGGGGAAGAACCCTAGCAGTTGTATCGGAGCTTACCGCTATAACTCACGCACCCTCAAGCAAGGAGAGACGTGTGCAACTGCTGCAACTGCTGATCAGCGGCGCGGCCCAGGGATGTATCTACGGATTGATCGCCCTGGGTTTTGTGCTGATCTACAAAGCCACCGAAACGGTCAGTTTCGCCCAAGGCGACCTCATGATGGTGGGCGCGTTCGCGGGCCTGGCCGCCACCACGGCGCTGGGTTTTCCGTTTTGGTTGGGCGTCATCAGCGCCATCGTCGCCATGATGATCTTCGGCTTCGTGCTGGAGCGCCTGGTGGTGCGCCCCATCCTCGGCCAGCCGGCCTTCTCCATCGTGATGTTGACCATTGGTGTGGGCTACGTGGTGCGCGGCCTGATCACCATGATCCCCGACGTGGGCACCGACACCCACACCTTGCCCGTGCCCTACACCGGGCAGGTGCTCAACATCGGCACGGCTGTGATTGCGGCCGAGCAGCTGGTGGTGATTGGTGCCACCGCCGTGTTGTGCGCCCTGTTGTTTGCGATGTTCAAGTACAGCAAGCTGGGCATCGCCATGCAGGCCTCGTCGCAAAACCAGCTGGCGGCCTACTACATGGGCATACCGGTCAAGCGGCTCAACGGTCTGGTGTGGGGTCTGGCTGCGGGCGTGGCGGCCGTTGCCGGCCTGCTGCTCGCCCCCATCACCTTCGTGCACGCCAACATGGGCTTCATTGGCCTGAAGGCTTTTCCGGCGGCGGTGGTGGGCGGCTTCACCAGCCTGCCGGGTGCCATCGTGGGCGGCCTGATCATTGGCATCGTCGAAGCCCTGTCCGGCTTCTACCTGCCCGAAGGCTTCAAGGACATCGCTCCCTACATCGTGGTGCTGCTGATGCTGGTGCTCAAGCCCAACGGCCTGTTCGGCGAAAAACTCCGCAAGAAGGTTTGAGGTAGGCCCCATGCGATTCATATTCAAAACCGACTACAACCAAGACATCAAACTGGCCAAACACGGTGGTCACACCTTCTGGTACAGCGCGTTGATGGTGTTCATGCTGACCGCGCCGTGGCTGGTCGATGAGTATTGGCTGGCACAACTGACCTTTGTGCTGATCTACGCCATCGTTGGCCTGGGGCTGATGCTGCTGGCGGGCTTCACCGGCCTCTTCTCGCTGGGACACGCGGCCTTTCTGGGCGTGGGCGCCTACACCCAGGCGGTGATGGTCAATGCGGGCGTCCCCTTCCCGCTGGCCCTGGCGTGCGCGGCCCTGCTGTCGGCCGCCGTAGGCATGGTGGTGGGTCTGCCGGCGCTGCGCGTCAAGGGCATCTACCTGGGCATGGCCACGCTGGCGTTTGGCTTCATCGTCGAAGAAGTGATGGCCCGTTGGGAAAAAGTCACCGGCGGCAACGCGGGCCTGCATGTGCACACGCCCAGCCTGTTCGGCTGGGAGCTGGACAGCACCACCGAGTTCTACGGCCTGTGCCTGCTGCTATGTGTGGGCGCCACGTTGGCCATCGTCAACCTCATGCGTTCGCCCACGGGCCGTGCTTTTGTGGCCATCCGCGACTCGGAAATTTCGGCCCAGAGCATGGGCATCCACATCGCTCGCTACAAGACCATGAGTTTCGCGCTGTCGGCCGCCCTGGCGGGTTTGGGGGGCGCTTTGTACGCCCACAAGATCCAGTTCCTGTCGCCCGAGCAGTTCAGCATCATCCAGTCCATCGACCTGCTGCTGATGGTGGTGATCGGTGGGCTGGGCTCCATCCACGGCGCTTTCTTCGGGGCCATCTTTCTCATCGTGATGCCGCAGATGATCGCGCAGGCCAAGGACTTCCTGCCACCGGCCATTGGCCAGGCGGCCGGTTTGCAGGGCACGGTGTATGGCCTGGTGCTGGTGGCCTTTGTGCTGTTTGAGCCCATGGGCCTGTATGGCCGCTGGCTCAAGATCCGCACCTACTTTCAGCTGTTCCCCTTCTACCGGCGCGGCATGTTCAAGCGTCAGAAATCCTTCCAGAAATCGGATCGACTCAAATGAGCCAGCCGCAGAACCCCAACGCCGATGTGTTGTTGTCGGCCCAAAACCTCAGCGTGCGCTTTGGCGGCGTGCTGGCGGTCAACAACGTCAGCTTCGACGTCAAGCGCGGCGAGGTGTTCACCCTGATCGGCCCCAACGGTGCCGGCAAGACCACGGTGTTCAACCTCATCAGCCGCATCTACACGCCCACCAGCGGCACCATCGACTTCGCAGCCCCCGGCGGCCAAAGTGGCATGCTGCGCCTGACCGACAAGGCGCCCCATGAAATCGCCAAACTGGGCATTGCGCGCACCTTCCAGAACATTGAGCTTTTCGAGCACGCCACCGTGCTGCAAAACCTGCTGATCGGGCGCCACACGCACCGGCGCACGGGGCTGTGGAGCGAGATTTTTTTCACCGGCAAAACGCGCGCGGCCGAGATCGAGGCACGTGAAAAGGTGGAGCAGGTGATCGAGCTGCTGGACCTGCAGCACCACCGCGAGTCCATGGTGGCCGGCCTGCCTTACGGCGTGCGCAAGGTGGTGGAGCTGGCGCGTGCGCTGTGTACCGAACCGCAACTGTTGCTGCTCGATGAGCCCTCCTCCGGCCTGAACGTCGAGGAGACCGACGATATGGCATTCTGGATCACCGACATCAAGGACGAACTGGGCATCACCGTGTTGATGGTGGAACACGACATGGGCCTGGTGTCCAAGGTGTCCGACCGCGTGCTGGCCATGAGCATGGGGGCAGAACTGGCCACCGGCACCCCGGCCGAAGTGCAGCGCGACCCGGGCGTGATCGAAGCCTACCTGGGCTCGGTGGACGATGTGTCGAGCCTGCGCCGCGAGAACCACCCCAAAAGCCACACAGGAGCATCCGCATGACGGCCCCGGTCACCGACAACGCCGTGCTCAAGCTGCTCAACGTCGAGAGCGCCTACGGCCCGATCAAAGCCATTCGCGGTGTGAGCCTGCAGGTGCGTCGCGGCGAAATCGCCACCGTGCTGGGTTCCAACGGCGCCGGCAAAACCACCATCCTCAAAACCATCAGCGGCATCATCGACCCGCGCAAAGGCAGCATCGAGTTCAAGGGCGAGAACATCACCGCCCAGGACCCGGCCCACATCGTTCAACAAGGCCTGATGCACGTCCCCGAAGGGCGCGAGGTGTTCCCGCTGCTCTCGGTGCGCGACAACCTGGTGATGGGCGCCTACACCCGCAAGGACCGCGATGGCGTGGCGCGCGACATCGAAGCGGTGTTTGGCTACTTTCCCATCTTGCGCGAACGCGCCGCGCAGGACGCAGGCCTGCTGTCGGGTGGCCAACAGCAGATGCTGGCTATCAGCCGCGCGCTCATGGCCAACCCCGACCTGATCCTGCTCGACGAACCCAGCCTGGGACTCTCGCCCAAACTCACGAAAGAGATTTTCGAGATCGTGGTGCGCATCAACCGCGAGCGTGGCACCACCATCCTGCTGGTGGAGCAGAACGCCAACATGGCGCTCAACGCCTCGGACTACGGCTACGTGCTGGAGAACGGCCGCATCGTGATGGAGGACACCTGTGCCCACCTGCGCGAGAAGGATGACATCAAGGAGTTCTACCTCGGCATGAAGGAAGAAGGCGTGCGCGCCGACCGCCGCTGGAAGAAGAAAAAGAACTGGCGCTGAGCGCGGCCGCACCAAGCAGACCCAGAGGAAGACTACAGACATGAGCAATTTGTGGGACCCGTCCCGTACACAGCCCGAGACAAAGGTGGTCATGCCGGGCGACACCATTCCCGCCATCTTCTGGAACGCCGCCAAGGCACGCGGCGACAAGGTGTGGCTGCGTCAAAAGGAATTGGGTATCTGGCGCATCTGGACCTGGCAACAGACGGCCACCGCAGTGCGCGAAATTGGCAACGGCCTGTTGTCGCTGGGCTTTTCGGCCCATGAAACCGCTTCGGTGCTGTCCAACACCAATGTCGAGTGGGTGTTGTCCGATCTGGCGATTTTGAGCGCTGGTGGCGTGGCCAATGGCATCTATCCCACCGACGCGGCCGAACAGGTGCACTACCTGTGCGACGACTCGTCCACCACCATCCTGTTCGTGGAAGACGACGAACAGCTGGACAAGGCGCTGGAGGTGCGCGAACGGCTGCCCAAGCTGCGCAAGATCGTGGTGTTCGACATGGAAGGGCTGCGCGATCTGAACGACCCCCAGGTGATCAGCCTGGCGCAGCTGCGCGAGTTGGGCCGCATGTACGGGCTCGAACACCCGAAGGCGCTGGACGAGCGCGTGGCCGCCTGCCAACCCGAGGAGCTGGCCATCCTGATCTACACCTCAGGCACCACCGGCAAGCCCAAAGGCGCAATGCACAACCACAAGGCACTGGTGTACACGGTGCGCGGCTATAACACACTCATCGCACAGGACGAGACCGACGAGCGCATGTGTTTTCTGCCGCTGTGCCACGTGGCCGAGCGCCTGGGCGGCGAGTACTTTGCGATGTACACCGGCACCATCCTCAACTTTGTAGAAAACCCCGAAACCGTGCCCGAAAACGTGCGCGAGATTGCGCCCACGGTGTTCACCGCCGTGCCGCGCGTGTGGGAAAAGTTCTACTCGGGTGTGATGATCACGCTCAAGGAGGCGAGCCGGCTGCAGCAACTCGCCTATGGTTGGTCCATCGGTGTGGGCACACGCATTGCCGATCTGGTGCTCGCCAAACAACCGGTGCCGGGCTCGCTCAAGCTGCAGTTCCAAATCGCCAAGGTGCTCGCACTCAACAATGTGCGCAAGCTCATCGGCGTGCACCGGGCGCGCTTTTTGGTGACCGGCGCGGCCCCCATCTCCCCCGATCTGGTGCGCTGGTACCTGGCGCTGGGCCTGCCCATGCTGGAGGTCTGGGGCATGACCGAATCGTGTGGTGCCTCGACCGGCATGCCAGCGGACCGCATCAAGCCCGGCTCCATCGGGCCGGCCACCAGCTACAACGAAGTGAAGCTCGACCCGGCCACGGGCGAAATCCTCGTGCGTGGCCCCAACGTTTTCATGGGCTACCTCAACCAGCCCGAAAAAACAGCCGAGACCATAGACAAGGACGGCTGGCTGCACACCGGCGACGTGGGCACGGTGGACGAGGAAGGGTTTTTCCGCATCACTGACCGGATGAAAGACATCATCATCACAGCAGGCGGCAAAAACATCACGCCCAGCGAACTGGAAAACGAGTTGAAATTTTCTCCCTACGTCACCGACGCGGTGGTCATTGGCGACAAACGCCCTTACCTCACTGTGATCGTGATGATCGACCAGGAAAACGTGGAGAAATACGCCCAAGACAACGACGTGCCCTTCAGCAACTACGCTTCTCTGACCAAGTCAGCCGAGGTGCAGGCGCTGATCCAGGCCGAAGTCGAACGCGTCAACAAGAAGTTTGCCCGGGTCGAGCAAATCAAGAAGTTCTGGCTGCTTGACACGCAATTGAGCGCCGAGGACGAAGAACTCACACCCACCATGAAACTCAAACGCAAGCTGGTGCAGCAAAAGTACGCCGCACAAATCGATGCGATGTACCGCTGAGCCCGCCCCACCCTTCCTTCAACAACGCAGGAGACAACCCCGATGAAACTCAAGACCACCCTCACCGTGACCGCGCTGGCGGCCCTGACCGCCACCGGTGCTTTCGCGCAATCTCAGGGCGTGAGCAAGGATGAAATCGTGCTGGGCTCCATCCAGGACTTGTCCGGCCCATTGGCAGGTTTTGGCAAGCAGGTTCGCCTGGGCATGATCCTGCGCGTGGACGAGCTCAACGAGCAAGGTGGCCTGAACGGCCGCAAGGTGAAGCTGCTGGTGGAAGACTCGGGCTACGACCCGCGCCGCGCCGTGCTGGCGGCCCAGAAGCTGGTCAACCAGGACAAGATTTTTGCCATGGTCGGCCACATCGGCACGGCCCAGAACATGGCCACGTTTCCAGTGCTGTTCCCCAAGAACGTGATCAACTTCTTCCCGGTCACGGCCGCGCGTGAAATGTACGAGCCTTTCCACAAGCTCAAATACTCGTTCGCCGCCACCTACTACGACCAGATGCGCCTGGCCGTGCCCAAGATGGTGAAGGAAAAGAACGCGAAAAAAGTCTGCGCCATGTACCAGGACGACGAATTTGGCCTGGAGGTGTTGCGTGGTGCCGAAGAAGGCCTGAAGTCCATCAACATGCAGATGGCCGAAAAAACCTCGTACAAACGCGGCGCCACCGACTTCTCGTCGCAGATGCAGAAGCTGGCCTCGGAAAAATGCGACATGGTGGTGATGGGCACCATCATCCGCGAAACCATCGGCGGCATCGCCACCGCGCGCCGCCTGGGCTTCAACCCCACCTTTGTGGGCTCCAGTGCGGCCTACACCGACCTGATCCACAAACTGGGTGGCCCCGCCATGAACGGCCTCTACGCCACCATGACGGTGCAACACCCCTACCTGGATGAATCGTCGCAACCCATCCGCTTCTGGGCCACCAAGTACCAGACCAAGTTCAACGAAGAGCCCACGGTGTTCTCGGTGTACGGCTACAACGCGGTCGACTCCTTCCTGCGCGCCGCCTCCAAGGCAGGCAACAACCTGACCACCGACAGCTTCATCAAAGCCATGGACACCATGGTCATCCCGTCCGACATTTTCGGCAGCGCGGAGATGACCTTTGGCCCACAGAAGCGCCTGGGCAACGCCGACTCGCGCATGTCTCAAATCCAGGACGGCCGCTGGAAAGTGGTGTCGGGCTACCTGAACAAGTGACCCACTGAGCGACTTGGCTCACACAGAAGCGGCCCAAGCGGCCGCTTTTTTCATGGCAAAAGTGGCAAGGTCAGCACAAACTGCGCGCCGCCACCAGGCGCTGCCTCGCACCGCACCTGCCCGTGGTGCCGTTGGGCGATGGTGCGCACCAGCGACAAACCCAGCCCCACCCCACCCTCGCGCTCGCTGGCGCCTGGCAGCCGGTAGAAAGGCTCGAAGATGCGCTCGCGCAAGGCCTCTGGCACGCCGGGACCGTGGTCGCGCACCACCAGTTCGGCGCGGCTGCGATCGGGTGCATGGCGCACATCGACCTCGATGGCGCGCAACTGCCCCTGCGCGTCGCGCCCGTAGCGACGGGCGTTTTCCAGCAGGTTGCGCAGCGCCCGTCGCAACAAACGTGCGCTGCCCCAGGCCACCAGCGGCGGCCCGCCGTCGTGCACCGACAACTGGGCATCGGCCTGGGCGCAGGCCTCCGCCGCCAGGCCCACCAAGTCCACTTCTTCCAGTTGGCCCATGGGCGCATCGGCCATGTCCAGCCGGCTGGCCAGCAGAATTTCATCGATGAGCTGGTCCAGCTCGGCGATGTTGCGCGTCAATTCATCGCGCACATGGGCGTCCGAGCCCGCGACGCCGAGCGGCATCAGCTCCAGCCCCATGCGGATGCGCGCCAGCGGCGAGCGCAGTTCATGCGACGCGTTGGCCAACAAGGCTTTATGGGAGCGCACCAGGGTCTGCACCCGCTCGGCCGCCACATTAAAGCGCTGGGCCAGCGAGGCCACTTCGTCTTCGCCGGCCTCCGGCAAACGGACCGACAAATCACCGGCGCCCCACTGCTCCACACCGCGCTGTACGGCCTCAAGCCGCTGCGTGAGCCGGCGCACGATGGGGTAGGCGCCCAAGGCCACCGCCAACGCGGTGAGCCCCAACAAGCCGACGAAGCCGAACGGCGCCTGCAGCCAGAAGGGCTCGTTGCGGCCGGGCGGGCGCGGGGGCCGAGGCAGCTGGATGGACAAGGTCTCGCCATCGACCATGGGCACCTGAAATTCCAGCCCCTGCCCGGGCACCCGGACGCCTCGGCTGGCGGCCTGGCCAACCACATCGCCGTCGCTGTTGCGCACAATGATTTCACGCCCAGGACGCTGCGCGCGGTCGTGCTCGACCTGCTCCTTCCAGATCCAGCCCACCAGCAAGGCCATGACCGCCAGGGCCGCGACCACGGCCAGCCAGATGCGCAGGTACAGGCGCTGACCCAGGGGCGCGATCATGGCCGCCATCTTTCAGTCTTGCTGCTTGGCAAACACATAACCCACACCCCGCACGGTGAGGATGCGTTTGGGGGTTTTGCTGTCCGCCTCAATGGCATTGCGGATACGCCCCACATGCACGTCGATGGAGCGATCGAAGGCCTCCAGCTCGCGGCCACGAACCGCCTCCATGATCTGGTCGCGCGTGAGCACGCGGCCCGCACGCTCGGCCATGGCCAGCAAGAGGTCGAACTGGTAGGAGGTCAGTTCGCAAGCCACACCGGCCACCGTCACAGTGCGGGCGTCGCGGTCGATTTCGAGCGAACCAAAGCGCAACAGCGGCTGGCGGGCGTCGGCCGCATCGGCACGCGATTCGCCCTTGCGCCGCAGCACCGCGCGGATGCGGGCCAGCAGCTCGCGCGGCTCAAAAGGCTTGGGCAAGTAGTCGTCGGCACCCATCTCCAAGCCGATGATGCGGTCCATGGGGTCGCCCTTGGCGGTGAGCATGAGCAGCGGCACGCGCGCGGCCTCGCCGGGCAGAGCCCGTATGCGGCGACACACTTCCAGTCCGTCCATGTCGGGCAACATCAGGTCCAGAATGACCAAATCCGGCATGCGTTCTTGCACCGCCGCCAAGCCCTTGCCGCCGTCGTCGGCATGGGCGACCTCGAATCCAGACTGCCCCAGGTACTCCGCCACCATGCGGGCCAGGCGGGTGTCGTCTTCGATGATCAGGAGTTGGGTGGATGCCATGGGCGTGCGGTTGTCCATCGGTTGAGTGTGCGGCGGCCGTTTGGCAGCGCGTTTTCGGCAGCGTAAAGATTGGGTGAAGCCCGTTCAGGCACGTGCGCTGACCCGAGACGCCAGCCACACGAGCAACAGCACCGGCAAGCCCAGCAAAGCGGTGCCGATGAAAAAGCTGGTGTAGCCGTGGGCGTCCACAAAGGCGCCCGAAAACCCGGCCAGCCATTTGGGTGCCAGCAGCATCATGGAGCTGAACAGCGCGTACTGCGTGGCCGAATAGCTGACGTTGGTGAGGCTGGAGAGGTAGGCAATGAAGCCGGCCGAGGCCACACCAGCGCTCAGGTTGTCGGCCGAGATCACCAGCACCAACGCCGTCACATCGTGGCCATGGCCACCCAACCACGCGAACAACAGGTTGCTGCAGGCACTCAGCACCGCACCCAGCATCAGCACGCGCATCACACCCCAGCGCATGGCCAAAGCGCCCCCCAGGAAGGCGCCCACCAGCGTCATGATGACCCCATAGACCTTGGTGACGGCAGCCACCTCGTCCTTGGTGTAGCCCATGTCCACATAAAACGGGTTGGCCATGATGCCCATGACCACGTCGCTGATGCGGTACATGCCGATAAGTGCCAGCACCAGCACCGCCTGTTTGCCGTAGCGGCGCAGGAAGTCGGCAAACGGTTCAACCAAGGCACCCCGCAACCATTCGGCCAGGTTGCGTGAGGGCGGCAGCACACGGTGCGCGGGCTCGGTCGACAACAACACGGTGAGCACCCCTACCGCCATCGATGCCGCCATCACCAGGTACGCCCACTGCCACGCGGCCTGCTGGTAACCCGACACCGCGCCCAGCTCAGCCCGCGCGGCCAGCCACAACACCCCCGCGCCGGCCCAGATCATGGCCAGGCGGTAGCCGGTCTGGTAGGTGGCGGCCAAGGCCCCCTGGTGTTGTGCGTCGGCCGATTCGATGCGGTAGGCGTCCAGCGCGATGTCCTGCGTGGCCGACGCAAAGGCCACCATCAGGGCACACCACACGATGGGGCCCAGGGCCTGGCGTGGATCGGACAGTGCCATGCCCACCAGGCCAGCGGCAATCGCCAATTGCGACAGCAACAGCCAGGAGCGGCGCCGGCCCAGCCACCGGCTCAGAAGCGGCAGGGGCAAACGGTCCACCAAAGGTGCCCAGCACCACTTGAAGGCGTAAGCCAAGCCCACCCAGCTCAGGTAGCCGATGGTGGAGCGGTCCAGCCCAGCCTCGCGCAAGCGGAAGCTCAGCGTGCCCAGCACCAGCAGCAGGGGCAGCCCGGCCGAAAAACCCAGCGCCAGCATGCGCAGACTGGCCGGCTCCAGGTACACCCGCCATGCCTGCCGCCAACTCATGCGGGGCGGTGGAGACGTTTCAGGCGGTGCAGCAGGCGCGGAAACCGTGGAAGGGGGCATGAAACCTCAATGTTTGCAAGGCCACACAGGGGCACGGCCTTTTTCCTTATTATTCCCGCATATGTGCTGGCTTTGTGACGCTAAAACCTCCGCCTCCCCGCCGCCCGCTGAGGCCACGCGGTCGGGGCACCGCTGGTCCTCTCGGCGGGCCTTCATGCTGGCTGGCGCGGGTGCGGCGGCGCTGGGGGGTACAGGTGCGGCCTTCGCGCAAGTGGAGGTGGGCAAAGCCTCGTCGCTGCGCAAACTGGTGCCGGCCGAACGCCTGGAGGCGGCGGCCGCCCAGCAGTACGCGCAGATGTTGGCCGAAGCCAAGGCCCAGCGTGCGCTGGCGCCCGACAACCACCCTCAGTTGCAGCGCCTGCGCGCCATGGCCACCCAGCTGATCCCATTCACCGTGCCCTGGAACGACCGGGCAAGGCAATGGCGCTGGGAAGTCAACCTGATCGGCAGCAAACAGATCAACGCCTTTTGTATGCCGGGCGGCAAGATCGCCTTCTACACCGGCATCCTCGACCAGCTCAAACTCAGCGACGACGAGGCGGCCATGATCATGGGCCACGAAATGGCCCACGCGCTGCGCGAGCACGCCCGCGAGCGCATCGCCAAAAGCCAGGCCACCGGCCTGGGCCTGTCCATCGGCGCCCAACTGCTGGGCTTGGGCGAATTGGGCAACATGGCCGCCAACCTCGGCACCCAGTTGCTCACGCTCAAATTCAGCCGCGAAGACGAAAGTGAAGCCGATCTGGTGGGGCTGGAACTCGCCGCGCGCGCCGCCTTCCGACCCCAGGCCAGTGTGACGCTGTGGCAGAAAATGACCGCTGCCGGCGGTGGCAGCGGGCCGGGCTTTTTGTCCACCCACCCCAGCGGCCCCGAGCGCATCCGCGAGCTGCAGGACAACGTGCCCAAGGTCGAAACGCTGTACAACCAGGCCCGCCGCGGGGGCTGATCAGGTGCCGCGCACGTAGGGGTTGCTGCGCCGCTCGCGGCCGAACGTGCTTTCCGGCCCGTGACCGGGGATGAACACGGTGTCATCGCCCATGGGCCACAGGCGCTGGGTGATGCTGGCAATGAGCGTGTCGTGGTCGCCTTGCGGGAAATCGGTGCGACCGATGCTGCCGGCAAACAACACGTCGCCCACGAAGGCCCGCTGAATATCGGGCGAGTGGAACACCACGTGGCCAGGCGTGTGACCCGGGCAGTGGCGCACGTTGAGGGTGCAGTGGCCGATCTGCACCGTGTCGCCATCGGCCAGCCAGCGCGTGGGGGTGAAGTGCCCCGCTGGCGGGAACCCAAACATCACACTTTGCTGGGGCAAACCGTCGATCCAGAACTGGTCGCCCGGGTGGGGGCCGATGATGGGCAGGTTCAGGCGTTTGGCCAGCTCGGCGGTGCCCCCGGCGTGGTCGATGTGGGCGTGGGTGAGCCAGATTTGCACCAGCTTCACATCCAGCCGTTGGGCTTCGGCCAGCAGGTGGTCCAGATCGCCGC
This sequence comes from Hydrogenophaga atypica, assembly GCF_042665215.1. Lineage (NCBI taxonomy): Bacteria > Pseudomonadati > Pseudomonadota > Betaproteobacteria > Burkholderiales > Comamonadaceae > Hydrogenophaga > Hydrogenophaga atypica. The sequence goes on along the minus strand of NZ_JBHTCA010000007.1, from coordinate 15,217 downwards.
CCGGATCGATGATGGCGGCCTCGCGGGTGTCATCGCACCAGACGATGGAGGCGTTTTGCTGAAAGGGGGTGACGGGAACGGTGTGGTAGCGCAGCATGGAACAGGCGTCACAAGGACGCGAGACAGGGATGCGCTATTGTGGGCCAGACCGCCAGGTGAGCGTCTGGGCGGTCAGACGTAGAGGTTGACCTGCGTGCCCAGGTTGCCGCTGGGCGCCAGTGGCATCACCGCCGGCATGGCCTGCAGCAAGGCCAGAGCGCCGGTGGCCTGGGCGTCCAGCGCGGTTTTGAGCACGCTGACCTGCACCTGCTGTTCCAGCTCGACCTGTTGGGTGGCCACAACGGCGTTGACCATGGCGGTGGGTGAAATGTCCATGAGGTGGTATCGGCAGGCCGGCGCGGCACTTGAGCGCCGGGCCGACCAGCGGCAGGGATTCAGTCCAACAGCTCGCGCGGCACGTTGCCGCCGTTGGCCGCGATGTGCCCCAGCACGTTCTTGTGCAGCCACATGTTCATCTGCGCCGAGTCGGCCATTTTGTCCACCGGGCAGTGCAGCTCCTCGGCCAGGGCTTTGCGCGCGGCCAGGCTGCTGTCCATGTCCAGCAGCTTGAGCAAATCCACAATGGAAGTGCGCCAGTTGAGCTTTTGTGGATTGGCGGCAGCGCGCTGTTCAAGCTGGGCCACCACGTCCACCATGGCAATGGCGTTGACCACGGGGGCCGCAGGCGCTGCCGCAGTGGGCGCCGCAGCGAGATCGGGCGCGAGTTCCGGCGCTGGCACAGGCGCTGCGTTGGCCGAACCGATGCCCAGCTTTTCGAGAATGTTGCTGAAAAAACCCATGATGTGCTCCCAAAAGCGATCAGCTGACGAGGGCTGGCGGGAGTGCCTGTCCCTTCACCGATGACCTGATCACATCCTACGGCATTCAGGTGACAGAACGGCCCGCCTCACAGGCCAAACTCGTAAACGATGGTCAAAGGCGCGTGGTCGGAAAACGTCTGCTTTTTGTAGAAAAGTCTCATCAGGTCACGCCTTTTCTTGTGCCCTCAGCCAGGTGTTCGACGGAGGGTCTGATCCAGTGAGGATCATCAAGTTGTTTCTGAATGCATTCACGCAACCACCGATGCGCCGGATCGGCTCGGTGCCGGGGGTGCCACACCATGCGCATGGGTTCCCACTGCACGGTGAAGGGCAACTCGAAAATCGCCAACCCCAATGACGCTGCCATTCCATGCGCGGTGCGCTCAGAAACGCTGGCCACAAGGTCGGTACGCGAAGCTGCGACCAAGGCAGAAAACGTGCTGGGCACCAGCAACACCATCTGCCGTTGCAGACCAAGCGCCGCCAACGCGATATCGACCGGGGAACCATCGCCGGGACGAGGTGTGACACCCACGTGACGCGCCTCGGCAAATCGTTCCAGCGCGGCAGGAGTCTCCAAGGCGTTGAGCAATGGATGCCCCGAGCGAACGGCCCCGACGAGTGATTGTTTCGACAACACATGGGTTTCAGCTTCGGGATCCATCGTGCGGAAACTGCCCAGATCAAGGTCTATTCGTCCGTCGCGCAGGGCGCCTGGATCGGCATGGGTTTCAGGCAGAAATTGCAAGGAGGCCAGCGGCATCTCGCGTTCCAGCGCGCGCGACAGGCTTGCGCCGAAAACAACAGCAATGCCCTCTGGTGCACGCACGACAAAACGACGTCGAACGGCGGCCAAACCTTCAGCTTCTGCCGGTACGCGCAACGCATGTGCTTGCGCCAACAAGGTTCGGATCGGTCCTGCCAACGCCATCGCACGGGGCGTCGGCACCAGCTTTCGGCCGGCTCGCACGAGGATAGGGTCTCCGAACGTTTCACGGATGCGCGCGAGGGTATGGCTCATCGCCGGCGTACTCAGATGCATGCGCGCAGCAGCCTCCGTCACGCTGCAGGTTGCCAGCAGCGCATCGAGTGCTGCGAGCAGATTGAGGTCATAGGTGTTCGCCATAAGAAATCATAAGTTCAATACATTGCACTGTACAAAATTCACTGGGATTCCGACACTGTCGCCCCTTACCTCAAGCAAAGGCACTGTCTCCATGAATCCCCCCTTGAAACCTCCCCTGTGGTCCTTCGGCATGCTCGTTCTGACGCTTGTGCTAGCAGCGCTGGATCAAACCATCCTGTCCACGGCCCTGCCCGCCATCGCACGCGAACTGTCAGGCGATTGGCCACTGGCATGGGTGTTTTCGGCCTACCTGCTGGCAGCAACTGTGGTCATCGTCCTGTACGGCCGAATGGCCGACATCCTGGGCAAGAAATCCATGCTGCTGCTCGCGATTGGCCTGTTTCTTCTCGGCTCGTTGGCCTGCGGCGCGAGTCAGGACTTGCAACAACTCGTCATGGCACGCGCGCTACAGGGCGCGGGCGGTGGCGGACTCATGACGCTGGCCATGTTGACGGTTCCGGACCTGTTTGCACCCGCCCAGCGGGGCCGCTATCAAGGTCTGTTGGCTGCGGCCTACGGCATTTCGACGATGTTCGGCCCACTGTTGGGCGGCACGTTGGTGGAACATTGGTCCTGGCATTGGGCGTTCTGGCTGAACGTACCGCTTGCCGCCTTGGCTTGGGGCGTGCTCGCTTGGGCGCTACCGTCCAAACGACACTTGACGCAAGCATCAACTCCGCAGGAATCACACATTCGGATCGATTGGTTGGGTGCAGCGCTGCTGGCGGCTGCTTTGGTCTTGCTCCTGCTGGCCACGCAACACGGTCAACTGCATCTGTCAGAGCACTTGCCACTGTGGCTGCTGCTGGCTGTCGGCACCGCGTTCACGCTGACGTTTCTTGGGCATCAATATCGAACACCCCATCCCTTGCTGCCCTTGTCGCTGTTCTCTCGCCCAGCCTACACAGCGGTCAGCTTCATCGGTTTCGCCACGGGCGTCGCGCTCTACGTCGCCGTGGTATTCCTCCCGCAATACCTGCAGGTGGGACTGCACCTGTCGCCTACCGGATCAGCATGGCACCTGTTTCCCTTGATGGCCGGGATCACAGTGGCGGCGGTGGTCAGCGGCAAGCGACTCCGCGCGGACACACCACCCGTGTTGCTGGCGAGGGTCGCTTGCACATTGATGCTGCTCTCCTTCGGCCTCATTGTCAGCATGCTGCAATGGCATTCACACGCGCCGTTGGCGCTTTCGGCCGCCTTGTTGCCACTCGGGCTGGGGTTGGGATTGTTGTTTCCCATCGTCACCGTGGTGGCGCAGCGCGTGTCGCCCACCCATCACATGGGCATCGCCACAGCGGCACCCATCATGTTTCGCAGCCTGGGTGGCGCGGCCGGTGTGGCGGTGCTTGCTGCGCTGCTCACACATTGGATGGCCGAGTACATGGCCGCGACGAACGCGCCAGCACACAACGATGCATCCACGGCAGCAATGGGCCACGGGCTGCAACTGGTGTTCGCAAGCGCGGCAGCCGTGGTACTCCTTGCGCTGTGGGTGTGTGGCTGGCTGCCCTCTGCCCAACGGGCGACGGTGCCAGAGGGCGCGGCAAGATGCCGACCTTGAAACAATGCACACCGCTGCAGCACCCGATATCGAAAACCCCTCTCACAGCCACAGGCGCGCTTGCCTAAACTTGGTTGCCAAGCGGCAAGCGGCCCATCATGCCAACCGTCAAAGTGCGAAGTTGTATTCGATGGTCAGCGGCGCATGGTCGCTGAATTTGGTGTCTTTAAAAATCGAGGCGGTCCGGGCTGTTTCCGCCAGAGCCACGGAGGCCAGGTGGTAGTCCAGCCGCCAGCCAACGTTCTTGGCGTAGGCCTGGCCCCGGTTGCTCCACCACGTGTAGCAGGCGTCGGTGGTGTCGGGGTGGAGCTGGCGGTAGACGTCCACCAGCCCACCTGCGGTCAGGGTTTGGGTCATCCAGGCGCGCTCTTCCGGCAGGAAGCCGCTGTTTTTCTGGTTGCTTTTCCAGTTCTTGAGGTCTTGTTCCTTGTGGGCGATGTTGAGGTCGCCACACAGGATGAAGTCGCGCTGGGCCTTCAGCCCCATCAGGTGCGGGTAAACCACATCCAGGAATCGGAACTTGGCGGCCTGCCGCTCTTCGCCCGAGGAGCCGCTGGGAAAGTAGGCGCTGATGACACTGCGCTTTTGGCTGGGCGTGTCAAAGCGCAGTTCGACGTAGCGGCCCTCGCCGTCGAATTCACCGCCGTCAAAACCCACGATGACATCGCTGGGCTCGTGCCGGCTGTAGACGGCCACACCCGAATAGCCCTTCTTCTCGGCAAAGTGGAAGTGCCCCTTGAGGCCGGCCAGCGATTCAAAGCGGCCCGCCACATCCGGCGCCTGCGCCTTGAGCTCCTGCACACAAATACAATCGGGCGCGGTGGCGGCCACCCAGTCTTCCACGCCCTTGGTGGCGGCGGAGCGGATGCCGTTGAGATTGAGGCTGGTGAGTTTGAACAAGGAAAACCCCATGTTGGATTCGGGCACGCAAGACGAACTTGCGCAGGCGTTTGTGCAATTTTCGGTCGAATCGGGCGTGCTGCGCTTTGGGGAATTCAAGACCAAAGCGGGGCGGATGTCGCCCTACTTCTTCAACGCAGGCCTGTTCGACGACGGCGCCAAACTGGGCCGGCTCGCGGCATTCTATGCAAAGCGCATCGTGGACAGCGGGATCGAATTCGACATGATTTTTGGTCCCGCCTACAAGGGCATTCCGCTGGGCGCAGCGGTGGCCATCGAGCTGGCGCGGCTGGGCCGCAACGTGCCGTTTGCCTACAACCGCAAGGAAGCCAAGGACCACGGCGAAGGTGGCACCCTGGTGGGCGCGCCGCTCAAAGGCCAGGTGCTGATCGTGGACGATGTGATGAGTGCGGGCACGGCCGCGCGCGAATCCATCGCGCTGATACGCGCGGCAGGTGCCACCGCCAGCGCGGTGGCGATTGCGCTGGATCGCCAGGAAATGGCCACCGAGATCGGCGCCGACGGTGTGCAACGCGACCTGCCCCACAGCGCTGTGCAATACGTGCGCAACACCCTGGGCCTGCAGGTGTGCACCATTGCCCAATTGACCGACCTGCTGCAGTATCTGGAAACCCGCCAGAACGACCCCGAAGTGGCCCAGCACGGCGCCCGCGTGCGTGCCTACCGGGAACGCTACGGCGTCCAATAAACCCACCACACACACCATGCCATCACAAGCCCGCGCGTCAGCCCGCTCAATCGCCTGCGCTCTGGCGCTGGCCTGGTGTTATGGGGGGCTGGCGCAAGCAGCCATCTTCACCTGTGTGGATGCCCAGGGAAGGCGCATCACCTCCGACCGCCCCATCGCGGCCTGCATGGACCGCGAACAGCGCGAGTTGTCCCCCAGTGGCAGTGTGCGGCGCGTGATTCCCCCCGAACCCACCGCAGAAGAACGCGCGGCACTGGACGCCAAACGCAAAGCCGACGCCGAGCGCGATGCCCGACTGAATGAGGAAAAACGCCGGGAACGCGCCCTGCTCTCGCGCTACCCCAACGAAGCGGCGCACCAGCGCGAACGGGTCAAGGCCCTGGAATCGGTGGACGCCGTGGAAGCAGCCATCCACCACCGCATCGAAGAACTGGTAAAGCAGCGCGCCAAGCTGAACGAGGAAATGGCCTTTTACGCCAAAGACCCCGCCAAGACGCCCCCGCTGCTCAAGCGCCAGTTCAACGACAACAAAAACCTGGTCAGCGCCCAACAAAGCGCGTTGAAGCAGCAAGCCGAAGAACGCCAACGGGTGAGCGAACGGTTTGATGCGGAACTGGCGCAACTGCGCAAGCTCTGGGCGCAGTCAGCTGCGGGGCCAACCACCCGCTGAAGCACAGCGGGCGGCGGGTACGTCAAAGCCCCAGCTTTTTCTTGATCAGCTCGTTGGCCTGGGCCGGGTTGGCCTTGCCCTTGCTCGCCTTCATGACCTGACCGACCAGCGCGTTGAAGGCCTTGTCTTTGCCGGCGCGCACCTGGGCCACGTTGTCGGCGTTGGCGGCGATCACGTCTTCGACGATCTTCTCCAGCGCGCCGGTGTCGTTCATCTGCTTGAGACCCTTGGCCTCGATGGCCGCGTCCACGGTCGAGGACGCATCGGCCCACAACACGTCCAGCACCTGCTTGCCCGCGTTGTTGCTGATGGTGCCATCCGCAATGCGGCCCACCAACGCGGCCAGTTGTTCGGCCGACACGGGCGAGGCAGCGATGTCGCGCTCCTCGGCGTTGAGCCGGCGCGAGAACTCGCCCATCAACCAGTTGCTCACCAGCTTCGCCTGGCCGCTGGCTTTGGCAGCCGTTTCAAAAAACGCGGCCATGGCCGTGCTCTGCGTCAGCATGGTGGCGTCGTACTCGGGCAGGGCGTAGTCGCGCACAAAACGCTCGGCCATGGCGCGCGGCAGCTCGGGCATCTCGGCCTTGACGCGCTCCACCCAGTCGCGGCCAATCACCAGCGGCGGCAGGTCGGGGTCGGGGAAGTAGCGGTAATCGGCCGCGTCTTCCTTGGTGCGCATGGCGCGGGTCTCGCCCGTGTCGGGGTCGAACAGCACGGTGGCTTGCTGGATTTTGTTGCCGTCCTCGATCTGTTCGATCTGCCAGCGCACCTCGTAGTCGATGGCCTGCTGCATGAACTTGAAGGAGTTCAGGTTCTTGATCTCGCGGCGCGTGCCCAGCGGCTGGCCCGGCTTGCGCACCGAGACGTTGGCGTCGCAGCGGAAGCTGCCTTCCTGCATGTTGCCGTCGCAGATGCCGATCCAGGTGACGATCTTGTGCAGTTCCTTGGCGTAGGCAACGGCCTCGGCACTGGAGCGGATGTCGGGCTCGGTCACGATTTCCAGCAGCGGCGTGCCGGCGCGGTTGAGGTCGATGCCGCTCTGGCCAATGAAGTCCTCGTGCAGCGATTTGCCCGCGTCTTCTTCGAGATGGGCGCGCACCAGACGGACGGTCTTTTTCTCTTCGCCGAGGAAGAAACTCACCTCGCCACCCTGCACCACCGGGATCTCGAACTGGCTGATCTGGTAGCCCTTGGGCAGGTCGGGGTAGAAGTAGTTCTTGCGCGCGAACACGCTCTCTTCGGCGATGTGCGAACCCAGGGCCAGGCCCAGGCGGATGGCGCGTTCGACGGCGCCCTTGTTCATCACCGGCAGCGTGCCGGGCAGGGCCAGGTCCACCGCGCAGGCCTGGGTGTTGGGCTCGGCGCCGAAGGCGGTGGGCGCGCGGCTGAAAATTTTGCTCTGGGTGGAAAGCTGGGCGTGGGTCTCGAAGCCGATCACGACTTCGTAGCCGTGCACCAGCAGGGATGTCGTCTGGCTCATGCGAAGGCCTCGGGGGAACGGGTGTGCCAATCGGTGGCTTGCTGGAAGGCGTGGGCCACGCCCAGCAGGCGCGACTCGTCGAAGTAGTTGCCCACGAGCTGCAAGCCCACGGGCATGTTGCCTGCACCAAAACCGGCGGGCACGCTCATACCGGGCAGACCGGCCAGGCTGGTGGACAGGGTGTAGATGTCGGCCAGGTAGTTGGCCACCGGGTCGTCGCTTTTTTCACCGATCTTCCAGGCCACGGTGGGCGCCACCGGGCCAGCGATCACGTCGCACTGGCTGAAGGCCTGCTGGAAGTCCTGCGCGATCAGGCGGCGGATCTGCTGGGCCTTGAGGTAGTAGGCGTCGTAGTAGCCGTGGCTCAGCACGTAGGTGCCGATCATGATGCGGCGCTGCACCTCGGGCCCAAAGCCCTCGCTGCGCGACTTCTTGTACATGTCGATCAGGTCGTCGTACTGCGCCGCGCGGTGACCAAATTTGACGCCGTCGAAACGGCTCAGGTTGGAGCTGGCCTCGGCCGGTGCAATGACGTAATACACCGGGATGGACAACTCGGTGCGCGGCAGGGCGATGTCCACCAGGGTAGCGCCGAGCTTTTCGTATTCGCTGAGCGCAGCGCGCACAGCGGCCAGTACGTCGGGCGCGCAGCCAGCGCCGAAGAACTCCTTGGGCAAGCCAATGCGCAGGCCTTTGAGCGGCTGCGCGGCGGTGGCATCCGCCAGAGGTTTGAGCATGCCGGCGCTGTAGTCCTCGGCGGGACGGTCCAGGCTGGTGGAATCGCGGTCCAGGTCGGGGCCAGCCATGGCGGTCAGCAAGGCGGCGCAATCGGCCGCGCTGCGGGCCATGGGGCCGGCCTGGTCGAGGCTGGAGGCGAAGGCCACCATGCCATAGCGCGAGCAACGGCCGTAGGTGGGCTTGATGCCGGTGATGCCACAGAAGGCGGCGGGCTGGCGGATGGAGCCGCCGGTGTCGGTGCCGGTGGCGGCGGGCGCCAGGCGCGCGGCCACCACGGCGGCCGAGCCGCCCGAGGAGCCGCCGGGAATGCGCGACACATCCCACGGGTTGTGGGCCGGGCCGTAGGCCGAGTTGTCGTTGCCCGAGCCCATGGCGAACTCGTCGCAGTTGAGCTTGCCCAGGGTCACCGCGCCGGCTTCCGCCAACTGGCGCACCACGGTGGCGTCGAACGGGCTCTGGTAGCCCTCCAGCATCTTGCTGCCGGCGGTGGTGGTGAAGTCGCGGGTGACGAAGATGTCCTTGTGCGCCAGCGGCACACCCAGCAGCGGCGTGCGTTCGCCGGCGGCGATGCGGGCATCGGCCGCGCGGGCCTGGGCCAGGGAGGCGTCTTCGTTGAAGGCCAGGTAGGCGCCCAGGCCGCTGTGCTGTTTGGCGCGCGCCAGCAAATGCTGCGCAGCTTCGACGGACGAGGTTTTTTTGTCTGCGATGGCGGCGGCCAGTTCGGCCACGCCCATCTGGTGGATGTCGGCGGCGCTCATTCGATCACCTTGGGCACAAGGAACAGGCCGCGCTCGACGGCGGGGGCGCTTTTCTGGTTGGCTTCGCGTTGGTTGGGTTCGCTGGCGACGTCGTCGCGCAGGCGCAGGGCCACGTGGTCGATGACGGCGGTGGGGTGGGCCAATGGCGCCACGCCGGTGGTGTCCACCGCATTCATCTGTTCGACGATGTCAAAAAAACCATTGAGCTGCGTGAGCATGCGCTCACTTTGATCGGGCGACAGCGAAAGCCGCGCCAGATTCGCGATACGCGAAATGTCGTTGAGTTGCAGGGACATGGGCAGAGCCGGCCTGGAAGCCGGATGTAAAAGTGCGTGAAATGGTCGCCAAATGGCGGCCTGCCTCACAGGCGATGCGTTATTATCCAGCGTTTGTCGGCAGAACCCGCCAAGATGTCCGTCAGATCGGCACACAACGGCACATCGGGCCCGTTTTGCCCCACAGAACCTTTACCGCACTCCCGCCGCACAACCCCTTTCTCCGGGGCGAGGTCCCAGCGAGCCGCCGGCCCGCCCCGACAGGACTATCCAACATGTTCGAAGTTTTCCGTCGGCATTTTTCGACCGACCTGGCCATTGACCTCGGCACGGCCAACACCCTGATTTATGTGCGTCACAAGGGCATCGTGCTGGACGAGCCCTCGGTCGTGTCCATCCGCCACGAAGGCGGCCCTCAGGGCAAAAAATCCATCCAGGCCGTGGGCCACGAGGCCAAGGCCATGCTGGGCAAGGTGCCCGGCAACATCGAGGCCATCCGCCCCATGAAAGACGGCGTGATCGCCGACTTCACGGTGACGGAGCAGATGCTCAAGCAGTTCATCAAGATGGTGCACCCGCGCTCCATGCTCAAGCCGAGCCCGCGCATCATCATCTGCGTGCCCTGCGGCTCCACCCAGGTGGAGCGCCGCGCCATCCGCGAAAGCGCCCTGGGCGCCGGTGCCTCCGAGGTCTACCTGATCGAAGAACCCATGGCTGCGGCCATCGGCGCTGGCCTGCCAGTCTCAGAAGCCTCCGGCTCCATGGTGGTGGACATCGGCGGTGGCACCACAGAAGTGGGCGTCATCTCGCTGGGCGGCATGGTCTACAAGGGCAGCGTGCGCGTGGGCGGCGACCGGTTCGACGAAGCCATCATCGCCTACATCCGCCGCAACTACGGCATGTTGATCGGAGAACCCACGGCCGAAGCCATCAAGAAGAGCATCGGCTCTGCCTTCCCCGGCTCCGAGGTCAAGGAGATGGAAGTCAAGGGCCGCAACCTCGCTGAAGGTGTGCCGCGCAGCTTCACCATCAGCAGCAACGAAATCCTCGAAGCGCTGACCGACCCGCTCAACAACATCGTCAGCGCTGTCAAGACCGCGCTGGAGCAGACCCCGCCCGAGCTGGGCGCCGACATCGCCGAGCGCGGCATGATGCTGACCGGTGGTGGCGCCATGTTGCGCGACCTCGACCGCCTGCTGGCCGAAGAAACCGGCCTGCCGGTGCTGGTGGCCGAAGACCCGCTGACCTGTGTGGTGCGCGGCTGCGGCATGGCGCTGGAGCGCATGGACCGCCTGGGCGGCAGCATCTTCACCAGCGAATAAGCGGGGTCCGAGGCCATGCCCCTGGGCACGCTGGACCGCACGCCACCGCCGTTCTTCAAGCAGGGCCCGTCGGCCCTGTCCAAACTCACCGTGCTCAGCGCGGTGGCCATTGCGCTCATGGTGGTGGACGCCCGATTCAAACTCGCCGAACCGGTGCGCAGCGGGGTCGCGACCGTCATCTACCCGCTGCAATGGCTGGTGATGCAGCCGGTCAAAGGCGCCAGCCTGGTGGCGGGTTACTTCACCAGCCTTCAGGCCGCGCAGAACAAACAGACCGAAGCCACCGAAGCCTTGGCTCGGCAGGCCATGCGGGCGGCGCAGGTGGAACTGCTGGCGCTGGAGAACCAGCGCCTGCGCGAGTTGCTGGGCATTCAACAACGGCTGGCCACACCGTCGCATGGCGCACAGGTGTTGTACGACGCAGGCGATCCCTACACCCGCAAAGTCATGATCGACCGTGGCACCGCCCAAGGCGTGGCGGCCGGTGCGCCGGTGCTGGATGGCCACGGCGTGCTCGGTCAGGTGACCCGCGTCTACCCCCTGAACGCGGAAGTGACGCTGCTGACCGACCGCTCGCAAGCCATCTCGGTGATCAACACCCGCACCGGCGTGCGCAGCCTGGCCTATGGCATGCCCGGCACCGGGACCAGCGGGCTGGAGCTGCGCTTCATTGCCACCCACACCGACATCGAAGAAGGCGACCTCCTGAGCACCAGCGGGGTGGATGGCGTCTACCCCTCAGGCCTGCCGGTGGCCCGTGTCACCCGTGTGGAGCGTGAAACCAGCGCCGCCTTTGCCCACATCGAAGCCGAACCGGTGGCACACATGGATGCCGCCGTGCATGTGCTGGTGCTGCAACTGCCGCCCGCCTCGCCCGAGCCAGGCGCAGCGGCCACCAAGGGAGGCCGACCATGATCATGCGCCCCGGCCAACCGCTGCTGCTGCCGGCGAACCCGCTGTTCATCTGGGGCAGCCTGCTGGCTGCGTTGGGCTTGAACATGATGCTCAACATGGGGGCCGCAGGCCGCGCGGCCTGGGTGCCCGATCTGCTGGCCCTGGCCCTGGTGTTCTGGAACGTGCACCAGCCCCTGCGCATCGGCGTGGGCGTGGCTTTTGCCTTTGGCTTGGCCATGGACGTGCACCTGGGCGCGCTCCTGGGCCAGCACGCCTTGGCCTACACGGCCATGAGCTTTCTGGCCGTCACCATGCACCGGCGGCTGCTGTGGTTCCCGGTGGGTGCGCAGACACTGCAGGTGTTGCCGCTGTTTGCCGCAGCACAGGTGTTGGAGTTGCTGGTGCGGCTGATGGCTGGCCACGGCCTGCCCGGCTGGTCCATCCTGCTGGGGCCCTTGCTGGAAACCCTGCTCTGGCCGCTGGCCAATGTGTTGTTGCTGGCACCCCAGCGGCGCGCCCACGACCCCGACGACAACCGCCCGCTATGACGGACAGAGCCCCCACGCTCCGCCGCTGCGCGGGTCGCTGCCCCCCGAGGGGGCTGATTCGCCTTGGGGCGGCCCGGCGGCGAATCACGCTCGCCATGGATCCTCGACCATGACCGAGCTGCGCAACGTCGAAGCCGAGCTCTCGCGCTTTCGCTTGCGGGTGCTGGTGGCCGGCTTGTTTGTGCTGCTGGCCTTTGGGCTGCTGGTGTCACGCATGGTGACGCTGCAGGTGCTGCGGCACGACCAGTTGTTGGCCCAGGCCGAGACCAACCGCACGGCGGTGCTGCCCGTGGTGCCCCACCGGGGTCAGATACTGGACCGCAATGGCGTGGTGCTGGCCACCAACTACTCCGCCTACACACTGGAGATCACGCCCTCGCGGGTGCCCGATCTGGACGCCACGCTGGACGCGCTCGCCCAGGTGGTGGACATCCAGCCCCGTGACCGCAAGCGCTTCCAGCGCCTGCGTGAAGAATCCAAACGTTTCGACTCCCTGCCCATACGCACCCGCCTGACCGACGAGGAGGTGGCGCGCTTCACGGCGCAGCGCTACCGTTTTCCAGGGGTGGAGGTGCAGGCACGCTTGTTCCGCCAATACCCGCTGGGCGACCTGGCCAGCCATGTGGTGGGCTACATCGGCCGCATCAACCAGCGCGAAAAAGAAGCCATGGACGACTGGCCGGAAGAAGACCAGGCCAACTACCGTGGCACTGAATACATTGGCAAACTGGGCATAGAACAGAGTTACGAACGCCAGTTGCACGGCCAGACCGGTTTTGAGCGTGTGGAGACGTCTGCCGGTGGGCGGGCGGTGCGCTCCTTGGCCAACACCCCGGCGCGGCCCGGGCAAACCGTGATCCTGTCGCTGGACATCAAGCTGCAAAAACTGGTGGAAGACATGTTCGGCCAGCGCCGTGGCGCGCTCGTCGCCATGGACCCGCGCAACGGCGAGGTGCTGGCCTTCGTGAGCAAGCCCACCTTCGATCCCAACCTGTTTGTCGAAGGCATCGACGTCGAGAACTGGCGCCTGCTCAACGAGTCGCTGGACAAACCCCTGCTCAACCGCGCCCTGCGCGGCACCTACCCGCCCGGTTCGACCTACAAACCCTTCATGGCCCTGGCCGCGCTGGAGACCGGCAAGCGCACCACGACCAGCATCACCCACGACCCCGGCTACTGGATGTTTGGCAACCACCGCTTCCGCAGCCACGGCGACCACGGCCTGGGTGCGGTGGACCTGCACCGCAGCATCGTCTCGTCCAGCAACGTGTACTACTACGCGCTGGCCAACGACATGGGTGTGGACATGATCCACGACTTCATGAAGCCCCTGGGCCTGGGGCAGATCACGGGCATCGACCTCAAAGGCGAGGTGCGTGGTGTCTTGCCCAGCCAAGCCTGGAAACGAGGCAACTACAAGAAGCCGGAACAGCAACGCTGGTACGCAGGCGAAACCATCTCGCTGGGCATTGGCCAGGGCTACAACAGTTTCACCATGCTGCAGCTCACACAGGCGATGTCGGTGTTGGCCAACCAGGGTGTCAAACACAAGCCCCGGTTGGCCGTGGCCACCGAAGACCCGGTGCTGCGCACGCGTTTTCCGGTGCCGGCCGAGGCGCCCGAGAACCTGCGCTACAAGCCCGACCACGTCACCGCCGTGCTGCGTGCCATGGAGGGCGTGACCACCGGTGGCACCTCCACCCGCGTGTTCGCCGGTGCGCCCTACCGCAGCGGCGGCAAAACCGGCACGGCGCAGGCCGTCACCATCGGCCAGAAAGACAAGTACGACGCGCGGCGCATGGAAGAGCACCAGCGCGACCACTCGCTGTACCTGGCCTTTGCCCCCTTGGACAAGCCGCAGGTGGCGCTGGCCGTGGTGGTGGAAAACGCGGGTTTTGGCGCCGCACACGCCGCCCCCATGGCGCGCCGTGTGTTCGACTACCTGCTGCTGGGCCACTACCCCAGCGAAGAGGACATGGCGGCCGTGAGCAAAGGCCAGGCCGCCGCGCCGATCGGCAAACCGCGTCTGGCCAGCGACATCAGCCTGGGTCCGCAGCCCTGATGCTCAGGCGCTTGCACGCTCGACCAAGCTGAATCCAATATCGAGAATCGGCTGATCGACCGATCGCCCCTCTACGCGATCGACGATGTACTGCGCCGCCGTCTGACCGATGCGGGTGCCATCGATGCGTACCGTTGTGAGCGCGGGTTGCAAGCTGGCGGCGAAATCCAGATCGCCCAGCCCCACCACCGCGAGTTGGTCCGGCACGGCAAGTCCTCGCGTCTGCGCCTCAATCAGAACCCCGAGCGCCAACATATCTGAGGTGCAGAAAACAGCATCGGTGAGTGGGTGCGCGTCAAGCAAAGCCGCCAGTCCCGCACGTCCCTGCGCTAGCGTGGTGGGCGCGGGGACCAGATGCACGGGAGCCGACACGGCCCAGCCCAACAACTGAGCCATGTGCTTGAACCCTTTCGCACGCCGCTGTGCTCGCTCGTCGTCGCCACACAAAAGCGCCGGCACACGGTAACCCTTGCGATGCAGGTAGGCGCACACCGCTTCACCAATGCGCTCGTTGGAGAAGCCCACCAACATGTCCAGCGGCGAAGCAGTCAAATCCCAGGTCTCGACCACTGGAATGCCCGCAGACAACAAACGGCGGCGGCTGTTCGGTGAACGCAGGATACCGGTCAACACGATACCGTCGGGCCGCCGACGCAGAACGGCGTGCAGGAGTTCATCTTCGCCGTCGGGGCCGTAGCCTCCTTGGCCAATCATGAGCTGATAGCCGCGCTCGGCCAATGCCTGATTGAGCGCGCGCACCATCTCTTGAAACACCGGGCCGGTCAGGGTGGGCAACACGGCCGCCACCAGCCGCGCCCGCGCCGATCGCAGGCTGCCGGCGGTGGCATTGGGCACAAAACCGGTGTGCCGCACGACCTCCAGCACCCGCTCACGCATCGCTTGTGACACCCGATCGGGTTGGTTGATGGCCCGCGAAACCGTCATGGACGACACGCCGGCCAACCGCGCAATGTCATGAATAGTTAAGGCTTGCACCATGAGATAACGATATCACAGGCAGCTTGGCTTTGCCTCCATGAAATCTTTGACTTTTGATAGCGAACTTTCGGGTTATTACCTAGATTTCAATGGGGCATTTTTCGTTAATCTCTCAAATTGTTATCGATAACAAATTATGGGAACTTCCTCCAACTCAAACACCCCGACGGTCTCGTCCATGCGCATCATCCCGGTCGCCGGCCGGGACGGCATGCTGCTCAACCTCTCGGGCGCCCATGCGCCCTTTTTCACCCGCAACATCGTCATCGTCACCGACAACGCCGGGCACACCGGTCTGGGCGAGGTGCCCGG